>NZ_JADOGI010000212.1 GCF_015645445.1 Nonomuraea cypriaca
CCCTTCTACCGCCACCCCGGATCGGCCTGAGCCCTACCGATCCCACAACGCGCTGATCGGCAATGCGGTCAGCCGATCCCCGAAGGAGAGTGACCGCTTTCCGGTGTAGAGCACGAACCCGTGGACGAACTGGTCCCCGAGTGAGTCCCTGAGCGTGGTCAAGCCTTTGAAGTCCTTGAGGTCGACCGCGTCCGTGGCCTTGGCCTCCACTCCGATCACGCGGCCGTTGGTCCGCTCCGCCACGAGGTCGACCTCGGCTCCCTGGCTGACGCGCCAGTGGAAGAGATTCAGCCGGAAGGGCGACCAGGTCGCCTGCTTGACCAGCTCGTTGGCGATGAGCGTCTCCACGAGCGCACCGCGTGCCGGGGCCACGCGTGCTCCCAGACCCTCGGCGTCCACCGACAGCAGATGCGCGGCGAGCCCGGTGTCGGTGATGTGCAGCTTGGGCCGCCGCACCGCCCTGGCGTTCAGGTTGCGCGACCATGCGGGCAGCGACTGCACCAGGAAGACCGTCTCCAGCAGGCCCAGGTAGCGGCTCACCGTCGTGCGGTGCAGTCCGAGGTCGCTCGCGGTCTTGACGACGTTGAGCTCCTGAGCGGTGCAGGCCGCGACGAGTCTCAGCAGCTGTCGCAGATTGCTCGGCTCGTCGATCTTCGCCATCTCGCGGATGTCGGTGTCGATGATGGACTGCACGTAGGCGGTGTACCACTCGCCACGGGCCAGTTCCGATCTCATCGCCATGGCCTCGGGATAGAATCCTCTGGCGATGAGATCGAAGTAGTCGGTTCTGCCGTACGTGCTCTGCGCCGTCGTCCTGAAGGACTCCGGCTCCTCGAACGCCCTGGTGAGAAAGGACGTCTCCGCACCGACGAGCTCCTGCTGAGCGAATGGCCAGACATCGAGGATGCTCGCCCTTCCAGCCAGGGATTCGCTGAGCGAGGGAGTCGCGAGGAACCTGGTCGAACCGGCGAGGACGAACTGCCCTCGACTGGGCGAGTTGTCCACCGCCGCCTTGATCGCCAGAATGAGGTCGTCACCGCCTCTCTGGATCTCGTCGATCATCATCGGTCTGACTCCGCCGGAGACGAAAACCTCGGGATCGGCCTGCGCGGCCGCACGCAACGAACCGTCGTCAAGAGTCAGGTACGTGCCTCCGCGGCACGCCTCCAACTGCCGGAGCAACGTGGTCTTGCCGGACTGGCGAGGCCCATTGATGATCAGCACCCGGAACGCCTCCAGGAACTCCATGGCGTGATCGACGATATGCCGCGCAACAAGATCCACTTATGGCCCCCTGCCGGTAGAAACGACATTCTACAGAGCCTGCACCGACATTTCACAGGCTCTCGAATCGACGTAACACAAACGCTGGATCGACATCTAACGGGACCGTACGGTGTACCGTACGCATGTGACCGTTGAATATCCGGGAAAGGGTGATCCCGCGCGCAGCCTGGCGCTGCTCTGGCGGACCAGTGAGCGGGTCAGCCGCAAGGGCAAGCCGGAGTTGAGCGTCGATCGGATCGTGCGCGCGGCCATCGAGGTGGCGGACGCGGAGGGGCTGCAGGCGTTGTCCATGCGCCGCGTGGCCGAGCGGCTGGGCGTCGGGACGATGTCGCTCTACACGTACGTGCCGGGCAAGCCGGAGTTGTTCGACGTCATGCTGGACACCGTCTACGGCGAGACCGCCAGGCCGGAGGACGTGCCGGGCGGCTGGCGGGGCCGGCTGGAGCAGATCGCCAGGGAGAACTGGGCACTCTACCTGCGCCACCCCTGGCTGCTGCAGGTGGCGGGGAGCCGCCCGGTGCTCGGCCCCAACGTCACGGCCAAGTACGACTACGAACTGCGCGCGGTGGACGGCATCGGCCTGACCGACCTGGAGATGGACTCGGTCATCACGCTGATCACCGGATTCGTGCACGGCACGGCGCGGGGCGCGGTGGAGGCCGCGCAGGCCGAGAGCCAGACCGGCATGACCGACCAGCAGTGGTGGGCCGCGCACGCGCCCTTCCTCAGCCGGATCTCCGACGCCGACCGCTTCCCGACGGCCGCGCGGGTGGGACAGGCGGCCGGCGAGGCGCTCAACGCCGCCTACAGCCCCGAGCACGCCTTCGAGTTCGGGCTGCGGCGCGTGCTCGACGGCATCGAGGTCCTGGTGCGCGACCGCGCAGAAACCTGAGCGCCAGGCCCCGGCGCGCGTCGGCGCGGCCGACGCTCACTCGCTCAGCCTGATGACGCCGCCGGTCAGGTCGGGCTGGGCCGGCGAGGGCTCAGGATTCGGCCAGCGCCTGCTCGTACGCCAGGAGGGTGTCGACGAACATCCGCCGCTGGCCGGGGGTGAGCGGTTCCAGGGCCCGCCGCCACGCCGTGGCGCCGTAGCCGAGCCATTCGTTGATCGACGCCTGGTGCCGCGCGCCGATGCTGACGATCGTACGGCGCCGGTCGGCGTCGTCCTCGCGCCGCTCCAGCACGCCCTTCCTGCTCAGCTCCCCCACCATGAGGCTCACCGTCGCGGGCGCCACCTCCAGCCGCGCCGCCAGCTCGTTCACCGGCATCGCCCCGTCGAACAGCAGGTACGCCAGCAGCGACAGGTGCCGCGGCGCGAGCGACAGCGACTGCAGCTCGTCGGGCACCTTCAGCCGCTTGGCCCGCCCCACCATCCGCGGCATCAGCAGCAGCAAGGTCCTGATCCCGTCGTCCACGCTCAAGCCGTCTGTTGACATCCACAACACCTTGCTGTCTAAATTAGCTTTGCTTGCAAAGCAAACACAAATCTCGCCTCACCAGAAGGATAATGAGATGACGGACCTCAACCATCAGGTCATCGAGGAGTTCCGGGCCAACGGCGGCAAGGTCGGCGGCATGTTCGAGGGCGCCCCTCTCCTGCTGCTCACCACCACCGGCGCCAGGACAGGGCGGCGGCACACCAACCCGGTGGTCTACCTGCGCGACGGCGAGCGCCTCCTCGTGTTCGCCTCCAACGCCGGCGGCGACGCCCACCCGGCGTGGTACCACAACGTGGTGGCCGGCCCCAAGGTCACGGTCGAGCTGGGAGAGGACAGGTTCGAGGCCAGGGCGGTGCCGCTCGAAGGGGAGGAGCGCGACCGCGTGTACGCCCGCCAGGCCGCGATCGACCCCGCCTTCGCCGCCTACCAGGAGAAGACGGACCGGGTGATCCCGGTCGTCGCGCTGTACCCGGAGGCCGAGCGGCTGCGGGCGTTCGGGGACGAGCTGGTCATGATCCACGACCATCTCAGAGGCGAGCTGGCCAGGCTGCGCGCGGGCGAGAGCCCCGCGCGGGACCTGCGCGCGCACTGCCTGGCGTTCTGCGACGCGATGGCCTTCCACCACTCGGGCGAGGACCGCGTGGCTTTCCCGCACCTGGAGCGGCTCTTCCCGGAGCTGGAGGAGCCCCTCGACCGGCTGCGGAGCGAGCACGTGGTGATCGCCGGGCTGGTCGAGGAGCTGCGCGGGGCCACCGAGCCGGCGACGCTGGAGCGCGTCGCCGGTGAGATGGAGGCGCACTTCGCCTACGAGGAGGAACAGCTGGTCCCGGTGCTCAACTCGCTCACCGAAGTGCCCTGGGTCGTCGAGCGCTAGCGGACGGGGGCCGCGCGCAGGCGTACGACATGCTCGACGAGCGAGATCAGCGTCGACTTGACCGAATCGCGGTTGCGGGCGTCGGTGCGCACGATGGGCACGCTCGGTGAGAGCGCGAGCGCCTCCCTGACCTCCTGGTCGGAGTGCGGGAACTGCCCTTCCCAGCCGTTGATGCCGATCACGAAGGGCAGCTGGGCCTCTTCGAAGTAGTCGATCGCGGGGAAGCTGTCGGCCAGGCGGCGGGTGTCGAGCAGCACCACCGCGCCGATGGCGCCGCGTACGAGGTCGTCCCACATGAACCAGAACCGGTGCTGTCCAGGCGTGCCGAACAGGTAGAGGATCAGGTCGCGGTCGAGCGAGAGGCGGCCGAAGTCCATGGCGACGGTCGTGGTCTGCTTGTTCGGTGTCATGCCGAGGTCGTCGATGCCCGCGGACGCGTCGGTCATCACCGCTTCCGTGGTGAGCGGGAGGATCTCGGACACCGCCCCCACGAACGTCGTCTTCCCGACGCCGAACCCGCCGGCGACGACGATCTTCGTCGACGTGAGGCCAGGGCTAGAGCCTGCGTAGTCCACTGAGCACCCTTTCGAGCATGTTGAGGTCTGGCTGTCCCTGGCTGAGGCGCGGCTGGTGCAGGCGGACAAGCCCTTCGTCGGACATGTCCGCCACGAGCACCCGGGCCACGCCCAGGGGGACGCGGAGCAGGGCCGAGATCTCGGCGACCGACCGGAACGACCTGCAGAGCTGCATGATGGCCTCCTGCTCGGGGGTGAGCAGGGCCATCTCGGCGTCCGGGATCGACATGGACGAGATCAACGTCTCCATCGCGAGGTGATAGCGCGGCTCGGATCGGCCGCCTGTCACCGCGTAAGGACGGAACAGGGGCTCATCTTCCCCGGTTCCGTCAGTGCCGTACACGGCCCTCTCCCATCAGTTCCATAACATCACCGCGTCCTGGCGGCCTGCAGCTCGGCGCGCAGGGCCGGGGTCAGCGCCTGTCCGGCCCTGTCCACCAGCAACGTCATCTGGTACGCCACGAGTCCCATGTCGCAGTCTGGCGCGGCCAGCACTGTGAGCACGGAGCCGTCGCTGATCGCCATGACGAGGAGCAGGCCACGCTGCATCTCGACGACGGTCTGCGTCACGGAGCCGCCCTCGAACACCCTGGACGCGCCGACCGTCAGGCTCAGCAGACCGGCGGAGACCGCGGCGAGCTGGTCGGCCCGGTCCGGCGGGAAGCCCTCGGAGCTGGCCAGGCAGAGGCCGTCCGCCGACACGACGACCGCATGCGCCACTCCGGGCGTGTTGCGTACGAAGTCGGTGATCAGCCAGTCGAACCTGTGCGCCTCATGACTAAGGGTTGTCACGCATCCTCCCCGGCGGGACGCTCACTCACTCTTGTCCTCCTGTCCACGTACTTCCTGACGACCCCGTCGCACACCCTGCTGGTAGCTCGCCATCCGGCTGCGGAGGCGATCCGCGGAGACCGGTGGCGCCGGCGGCGCCGGCGTCTGCCGCTGCTGCGGCTGGGCCGGCTGGTTCGCGGTGCCGGGCACCAGGTTGGCCTTGGGCGTGCGCTTCGGGAGCCCGGCGGCGGTGATGCCGCCGAGACTGGGCTCTCTGGCCGCGGCCGCCGCCTGCCATCCGGCGTCGGCGGCCGTTCGCCACGCTTCCTCCCCAGAGGGTACGGCCTGCGCGGGCGTGGCCTGATTCTCGCCGGACGCCTGCGGCGCCGGCTCGCCGGGCGGCCGGCGGAACCACGCCGACTCCACCGAGGCGAAGATCGGCAGGAACTCCTCCTGCTCCGGCTCCAACGGCGACACGTCCACCGAAGGCGCCGGGTCCGGCATGCGCACGTCGTTCGTGGTGTACGACACGGGCGGCGGCGTCTGGAACGCGCCATTTCCCGATAGAGAGGAACCCGTGCCGGGGTACGAAGGATGGCTTCCCGAGTCGAACCTGGGCGGCTGCCTGCGGTAGGAGCCGCCGTCGGTGTCGGCGGTGAAACCGGCGACCCCGGTCGGACCCGCGTCGGACGGGAACGCGCCGAACCCCGGCCGCGCCGCGCCCGGCGCGCCGCCGAACCCGGGCCTGGACGCGTCCGGCGTGCTCTCGAACGGCGACCTGGGCGTGCCCGCCGTGCCGTCGAACGACGACCTGGGCGCGTCGGGCATGCTCTCGAACGGCGACGTCCCAGGCGTGCTCTCGAACGGCGACCTGGGCGTGCCCGGCGTGCCGTCGAACGACGACCTGGGCCCGTGGCGGGGAGCCGGCGGGCGGGTGGCGTCGCCGGTGTCGAAGCCGGGGAACGACCGGAACGAGCCGTTCTGCGTGGACGATCCGTTCTGCGCGGGCGGCCCGGCCTGCGCCTGCGCGGGCGCCTGGGCAGGCACGGCGGCCCCGCCACCGAACGCCGGCCGCTGCGGCAGCGGCGGCTGCGTGCCGTCGGCGATCAGCGCGGGCGGCAGCAGCACCATGGCGATCAGCCCGGCGCCCTCGCCCCTCCTGAGCTGCACCCTGATGCCGTGGCGCAACGCCAGCCGGCCGACCACGAACAGGCCCATGCGCCGCGAGACCGACACGTCCACGACCGGGGGCTCGGCCAGGCGGCGGTTCGCCTCGCCCATCTCGTCCTCGGTCATGCTGATGCCGATGTCGCTCACCGACAGCAGCGCGCCGCCGCCCTCGATGGGGCTGCTGGTGACCGTGACCTGGGAACTGCTCGGGGAGAACTGGATGGCGTTCTCGACCAGCTCGGCGACCAGGTGGACCAGGTCGTTCGCGGCGCTGCCGAGCACCGAGGTGGCCCGGTGCACCTTGACCTGGACCCGCTCGTAGCCCTCGACCTCGGAAAGCGCGGCGCGTACGACGTCGACCAGCTTGGCCGGCTGGCTGCGCCGGCGGGTGGCCTCGTGACCGGCGAGGACCAGGAGGTTCTCGGAGTTGCGCCGCATGCGGGTGGCCAGGTGGTCGAGCTTGAACAGGTCGGACAGCCGCGCGCCGTCCTGCTCGCCCTTCTCCAGGCCGTCGATCAGCGAGATCTGCCGCTCGACCAGCGTCTGGGTGCGGCGTGAGAGGTTGACGAACATCGAGCTGATGTTGCTGCGCAGGTCGGCTTCCTCGCCCGCCAGCCGCACGGCCTGCCGGTGGACCTGGTCGAAGGCCCTGGCCACTTCGCCGATCTCGTCGTTGCCCTCGATCTCGATCGGGCGTACCTCGCTCGCGGCCGTGTCGCCGGTGACCCGCAGCCGGCGCACCACGTCGGGTAGCCGGAAGCCGGCGATCTCCAGCGCCTCGGTACGCAGCCGGCGCAACGGGCCGACCATCGAGCGGGCGATGGCCACGGTGAGAAGCAGGACGAGCAGCAGCAACGCCACGATCAGCGCGCCGGCGATGATCGCGTTGCGGATCTCGGCCTCGCGCAACTCCTGGCTGCGCAGGTTCACCTGGGCCGCCAGGTCCTTCTCGATCCCGTGCAGGACGTCGATGGTGACCGCGTTGTCGTTGAACCACTGCTCACGACTGGCCTTGGCGGAGATCAGGTTGTCGGTGATCCGCACGCCGGGCGCCCGGCCGCTGGCCAGGGTGATCGCGCGCGACTTGGTGAGCTGGACGTTGATGTACTCGGCTTTGCCGGTGAGCGCCTTGGACAGCTTCAGGCCGGCGTCGACGCCCGCCTCCATGCCGACGGTGTTGACGTAGCTCTGCTGGCGGGCGTTGGAGGCGATGAACTGCTCGACGGTCTTGGCGTCGACGTTCTGCGTGTCGTACGAGGCCTGGAGGAGCTGGACGCGCTGACGCGAGACCTCCTCCTTCGCTCCCGCGAGCGCGCTCAGGGCGCGGAACTGGCCGATGGTCTGCGGGTCGTCGGACATCAGGCTCAGCTCGTCGTGCAGGGTGAGCAGCGAGTCGGTGAGGAAGTCGTACTGGAGGGTGTTGGTCTGGCCCTCGGCCCTGACCCTGGTGAGCCGGGTGAGGTCCGACTGGGCGCGGCCGGCGGCCTTGACCACGCGCGGGCCGTAGGAGTCGTCGATCGTGCTCAGGTCGGCGGTGACGGTCTTGACCAGCGTGTCGACGGCCGCCTTGCGCTCGGAGAGCGGCTCGGCGAGCCGCTTGCGCACCGTTCGGCTGGCGCCGATCCAGCCGGCCGTGTCCCGCTCAAGCCCGAGGGCCTGGACGAGGTCGCGGATGCGCCCGGCCTGCTCCGCGGCGGCGGCGGTGCGGTCGTAGTCGGCGATGCTCTGGACCGATCCCACCACGCGCGCTCCCCCGAGCACGACGGCGGCGATCGTGGGGACCAGGATGAGCGCGGTGAGTCGCCACCTCACGCGCCAGTTTCGCAGGCCGAGGCGTGACAGCGACCGCTTCCCGCGGTCCCGCCCCGCGGCTGGGCCGCTGTCGGAGTTCCCCGTAGTCACTGCTTCCGTTACCCCTCAATCGTCCCGTCAGCAACGGGTCACCAAGACGTCCACAAGGTATCCGCAGCACCTGACTTACCACGCATATCGGACACAATTGTTACAAATGTGACCGACACTCGTGTGCTGTTGGTTATCGGAGTGCGGCAAGCACCAGATCGCGGACTTGAGCCCTCTGCGCGTCGTCGCTGAGGGGGCGACCGGCGCGATCCACTACATAGAAGACGTCCACCGCCTCCGCGCCGAGAGTCTCTACGCGAGCGGCCCGCACGTCAAGACCACACTCACCGAACGCCCGCCCGATACGCCACAGAAGCCCCGGCCTGTCATGGGCTCTGACTTCCACCACGGTGGCGGTCGCGGAGGCGTCGTCGACCAGTGTCACCCGAGGTGGAGCCACGGGTACGCGGGGCGGCCTGAGCGAGCGGGTGCGGCGGGCGAGCCGCTGTTCGATGTCAAGACGGCCAGCAAGGACGAGACGGAGATCGGACTCCAGCGTGGCGGGGTCCGGAGGGCTGCCGTATTCGGGGATGACCGAGAAGTCGATCACGGCCGTCGAGCCCGCGGAGGCGGCGGAGGCCGAGCGGACGACGAGCCGGTGCGCGGCGAGCACGCCGGCAGCGCTCCAGAGCAGGCCCACGCGGTCGGGGGCGACGACCGTGACGGCTCCGCCGTTGACCCGGACGGCGCCGCCGCCGTGCCTGGCGAGCGAGGCCTGCTCCGGCGACAGGGTGGGCGGCTTGGGCGGCGGCGAGCCGGACAACACCGATCGCACCCGGCGTACGAGGTCGGCGACGAGCCCGGCCTTCCAGCTGTTCCAGGCGGCGGGACCGGTCGCATGGCCGTCGGCGACCGCCAGCGCGGCCAGCAGTTCCAGCACCTCGCGCGAGCCGACGGTGCCGGCGACCTTCTCGATCGTGACCGGGTCGTCGAGGTCCCTGCGGGTGGCGGTCTCGGGCAGCAGCAGGTGGTGGCGTACGACGGTGGCGAGGGTCTCCACGTCCTGCGCCGGCAGGCCGATCCTGGTGGCGATGTCGCGCACCACGACCTCGCCGGTGGCGGAGTGATCTCCAGGCCAGCCCTTGCCGACGTCGTGCAGGAGCGCCGCGATCAGCAGGAGATCGGGACGGGAGACCTCGCGGGTGTGGCTGGCGGCGTTCGCGGCAGCCTCGATCAGGTGCCGGTCGACCGTGAAGCGGTGGATGGGATTGCGCTGGGGACGGTGGCGTACGCGTTCCCAGTCAGGAAGCAGTTTGACAAGGATGCCCGCCTGGTCGAGCTCCTCCCACACGGGCACGGCGGCCCGGCCGGCGCCCAGGATCGACACCAGCGAGTCCCGCGCCTCCTCGGGCCACGGCACCGGCATGGGAGGCGACTGAGCTGCGAGTACGGACACCGTGGCGGGGGCGAGCGGCAGCCCGGAGTCGGCCGCCGCGGCGGCGGCCCGCAACACCAGGACCGGGTCCTTACGCGGGTTGACCCCCCTGGCCAGCACCACTTCGCCACCGTGCTCGACCACGCCGTCCGCCAGCGGGCGGCGGCCTCTGGGAGCCGGGCCTGACAGCAGTCTGTCAACGGTGCGCCAGGTGGCGTCGAAGGCGTGGGAGATGGTGCGGCCGGACTCGGCGAGCCTGCGCATGAGCGCCTCGGCGTCCAGCAGGCCGAGCAGCCCGGCCACCGCGTCCTGCTCCTGCAGCACGAGCCTGTCGGTGCCGCGGGCGGTGACGACGTGCAGGGCGTGCCGCACGTCGAGGATGAACTCGTACGCCTCGCGCGCCCGGGGGCCGGGCGCCGAGGCTACCCAGGCCGCGGCCACGGCCTGCATGGCCTGGACGTCGCGGAGCCCGCCGCGGCCGTCCTTGAGGTCGGGTTCGAGGAGGAACGCCAGTTCGCCGCTGACCTGGGCCCGCTTGTCCGCCGAGTCACGCAGCTCGCCCAGCCTGCGCCGGGAGTCGGCCCGCCACTCGGCGAGCACCGCCTCCCTGGCCTTCCTGGTCAGCTCGGGATCGCCGGCCACGTGCCTGGCCTGGATGAGGCCGAGCACCGCCTTGAGGTCCTGCCTGGCGACGGCCACGGCCTCTTCGACCGTGCGTACGGAGTGGTCGAGGTTGACGGCCGAATCCCAGATCGGATACCAGATCCGGTCGGCGACCCGGGCGACGTCGGCCCGGCCGTTGTGCAGCAGGACCAGGTCGAGGTCGCTGCCTGGTGCCAACTCTCCCCTGCCGAGGCTCCCGACGGCGACCAGTGAGACATGGTCGCCGTCGCTCGCCGTACGGAAGAGATCCTTCAGCCAGCGGTCGGTGTCCGCGGCCCGCTCCTTGCGGGCCGCGGCGTACGAACGGGCCTCTCCCCTCACTGCAGTGCCCCCTTGCCGGGCTCCGCCCGGACCGAGCCGTCCAGGCATCGCCGCAGATGATCCGCCCAACCGACCGACCTGGCCGTCACCCCGCTGACTTGCCTCGCTCCGCGAGGACGCCCCGCCCTATGACGGATGTCCTCGCTTCGCTGCGGATCCGTCACAGGGCCTCCGGGCCCCGTTCGCCGGTGCGGACGCGGATGACGGTGTCCACCGGGACGGACCAGACCTTGCCGTCGCCGATCTTGCCCGTGTGGGCGGCCTTGACGATGACGTCGATCACGTCCTCGGTGTCATCCTCCTCGGTGAGGACCTCCAGCCGGACCTTGGGCACCAGGTCGACCTGGTACTCGGCGCCGCGGTAGACCTCGGTGTGACCGCGCTGGCGACCGTAGCCGCTCGCCTCGCTGACGGTCATGCCCTTGATGCCGAACTGTTCGAGCGCGGCCTTCACGTCATCCAGCTTGAAGGGCTTGATGATCGCCGTGATGAGCCTCATGCGTCCACCTTCTTAGGAGCGGGAACGGGGCCGTTGGAGGACGTCACGCCGGAGGCGTGGATGGTGCCGAGGTCGTAGCCGGTCTCGGCGTGGGTGGTGATGTCGATGCCGGTGACCTCTTCCTCAGAGGTGACGCGGAAGCCCATCGTCTTGTCAATGATCTTGCCGAGCACCCAGCTGACGATGAAGGAGTAGCCGCCCACGGCGATCGGGCCGAGAACCTGCAGGCCCAGCTGGCCGATGCCGCCGCCGTAGAACAGGCCCTCGCTCTGCTGGTCCAGGAAGGGGTAGGCGGCCAGGAAGCCGAGCGAGACGGCGCCGATGACACCGCCGACCAGGTGCACGCCCACCACGTCGAGGGAGTCGTCGTAGCCGAGCTTGTACTTCAGGCCGACCGCGTAGGCGCAGACGGCGCCGGCGATCAGGCCGATGACGCCCGCGGCCCACGGATCCACGAAACCACAGGCGGGGGTGATGGCGACCAGACCGGACACGGCGCCGGAGGCGGCGCCCAGGCTGGTGGAGTGGCCGTCACGCAGCTTCTCCACCAGGATCCAGGCACCGGCGGCGACCGCGGTGGCGATCTGGGTGTTCATGAACGCCAGGCCGGCGGTGCCGTCGACGGCCAGCTCGGAGCCGGCGTTGAAGCCGAACCAGCCGAACCACAGGATGCCGGCACCCAGCAGGACCAGGGTCAGGTTGTGCGGCCGCATCGGCTCCTTGCGCCACCCCTGACGCTTGCCGACGACGAGGGCCAGGGCCAGGGCCGCGGCTCCGGCGTTGATGTGGACCACGGTGCCGCCCGCGAAGTCCTCGATGCCCATGGTGTTGAGCCAGCCGGTGCCCCACACCCAGTGCGCGACCGGGAAGTAGACGATCGTCACCCAGAGGACGCCGAAGAGCATCCACGCACCGAACTTCGCCCTGTCCGCGATGGCACCGCTGATCAGGGCGACGGTGATGATGGCGAACGTCAACTGGAAGGCGGAGAAGACCAGGCTCGGCATACCTGTGCCGTCAGCCTTGGTGGCGGTGTCCACCAGGCTCTGCAGCCCGAGGGCGTCAAAGCCGCCCACCACGTTGTTGATCATCGAGCTGGCGTTGTCGGTGAACGCCAGAGAGTGCCCGTAGAGCATCCAGGCGACGGTCACGACGATGATGGCGCCGAACGACATCATCATCATGTTCAGGACACTCTTGGCCCTGGTCATGCCCCCGTAGAAAAGCGCGAGGCCCGGAGTCATCAGTAGCACCATGGCGGTGGCCACGAGCATCCAGGCAGTAGTGCCGCCATCGATCTTCACGACGCGACCCTCCTTACATGTGACGTGTGGCCACAGCGTGTTCGCCCGGGGTTTCATGGCTCGACCAGGCTTGTTTCACATTCGTGAATCTCGCCGCGCGGGTGTTTCGCGCAAGTTTCGGGCTTCTCACGACCTCCTTTTTCGGATTGCTATTTCGGGCATGCGATACTTAGGCTTGCCTAACCTAAGCGATCAAGGACACTTATGCGCCTCCGTCTGGCCCTCGCGGCCGTACTCCCCTTCTTCCTCCTCGCCGCCTGCGGGAGTTCCGGCGGTTCCGCCGGCTCCCAGGACGCGGGCCCGACCAGGTCCGTCAAGCACGCCATGGGTGAGACGAAGGTGCCGATGAACCCCCAGCGGGTCGTGGTGCTGGACACCGACAAGCTCGACTCGATGGTCAGCCTCGGCCTTACTCCCGTCGGCGCGGCCCGCGCCGAGGACAACCAGACCTGGCCCGAATACCTCGGCCCGGCCCTGGCGAACGTCAAGCCGGCGGGCACGCTGGGAGAACCGAACCTTGAGGCCATCACCGCGCTCAAGCCCGACCTCATCCTCGGCTCCAAGTTCCGGCAGGCCGCCTTCTACGACAAGCTGAGCAAGATCGCCCCGACGGTGTTCACCGAGCGGGTCGGCATCACCTGGAAGGAGAACTTCCTGCTCGACGCCGAGGCGCTGGGCAAGAAGGACAAGGCACAGCAACTGCTGTCGGCCTACGAGACGCGGGCAAAGCAGGTGGGCGCCGAGTTCTCCACGCTCAAGGTGAGCATCGTGCGCTTCAGGCCGACCGAAATCCGCATGTACGGCCCCGATTCGTTCTCCGGGATCGTGCTGGGCGACGGGGGCATCCCCCGGCCCGAGGTCCAGCTCCTCACCGGCCAGGCGGACAGGCGCTTCGCCAAGCTGAGCCAGGAGAACCTCGCCGACGCCGACGGCGACGCCATCTTCTACAGCGCGTTCGGTGAGAAGGCCGCCCAGTCACAGGCCCAGGTGACCGCCGGGCCGCTGTGGAAGAACCTCACCGCCGTCAAGGCCGGTCACGTCTACAACGTGGACGACGAGATCTGGATGACCGGCATCGGCGTCACGGCCGCCGGCAAGATCCTCGACGACCTGGAGAAGTACCTCACGCCGCTGGTGTGAGGCGTACCGTGTCGCCTTTCTTGATCCGGCCGGGCCGCAGCACCCGCGCGTAGACCCCCGCGCACGCCTGCGGCCCCATGTCGAACACCGGCACCCGGTTGTGCCGCGACACCGTGCGCAGCGCGTCGGTGTCGCGGCCCAGCGCCCCGTGCGCCAGGGTCGGCACGGCGCACCGCGGGCTGGTCGCGATGACCTGCAGCACCACGTCGTCGCCGACGCGCAGCTCACGCCCTGGCCAGTCGTTCTCCGCGAAGCCCGCCGCCTCCGTCGCGATCACCAGGTTGGGGCGGTAGCGGAGGGCTTCGACGTGCCCGCGCGGGCCGAGCGCGCCGATCCGCTCGAGCGTGGCGGTGGTGATCAGGTGAAGAGGGGCGAAGTCGAAGAACGTGCCGTCAGGGGAGGCCGCTCCGAGCGTCCCGACGGTGTGGGGCACCTCCGCCTCGATGCCCTCCGCCAGCACCCGCTCCGGCACCGACCGCTCGAACTCGGCCCCATCGGGCGGCGTGCCGATGAGCCGGACCTCGCGCCCGAGCAGCGCCGACAGCTCCGCGTCACTCGGGACCCCGGCCCCCTCGATCGCCAGCAGGCCGCGCCAGAGCCGCGGATTCTTCGCACTGGCGATCTTCCCGGTGGCCACGTCGAGCACCGCCCGCGCCCGGTCCCCTGCGAGCCCGCGCTCGGTCACCCCGCTCTCGGCGATCTCCTCGCCGAGCATCGACTTGACGGGATAGCGGCGCAGCGTTTCGAGATGCATGAAACCGAGCATACGGCCGTGCCCGAAACCGCCGCAGGCACGGCACCAACTCGCCGGCCCGCTCGTCTGGGAAGAACAACCTGGCGCCCTCGATCTCGCCGATCTCCTCGACGCCGGGGATCGTGCCGGCCCCTGAACACATGTCGCGAGCGGCCCGCCTCACCCAGGCGGGCCGGAGGGGTCAGGCCGCCGCGCTGGCCATTTTGCGCAGGCGGGCCAGCGCGTCACGCTCGATGCGGCGGGCGCGGTCGCGGCCGATGCCGTAGCGCTCCCCCACCTCCGTCAGCGTGTGCTCGCGCCCGTCGACCAGCCCATAGCGCCACCGCAGCATCTCGCTGGTGTCGCCTTCGAGCCCGGTCAGCCACTGGTCCAGCCGCTCGCGCTCCAGGATGTCGATGGCCTGCTGCTCGGGATCGGCCCACGTCTCGTCGGCGATCATGTCACCGAGCTCGGTCTCGTCCTCGTCACCCACCCCGAGCTGGAGCGAGACCGGGTCTGAGGCCCAGCGGCGCAGCTCGCGCACCCGCTCGATGGGCAGGTCCAGGATCCCGGCGAGGTCGTCGTCGGTGGGCTCGGCGTCGAACTCGGCGAGCATGTCCCGCCGGACCCGCATCAGCCGGGTCATCTGCTCCCCTGCGTGCGTCGGCAGGCGCACAGGACGGGCCTGCTCGTGGATCGCGCGCCCCACCGACTGCCTGATCCACCACGTAGCGTAGGTCGAGAACTTGTAACCGCGCCGATAGTCGAACTTCTCCACCGCACGAACAAGGCCCAGGTTTCCTTCCTGGACCAGATCGATCAGCGGCATCCCCCGCCCCGAATACTTCCTGGCCACCGCGACCACCAGGCGCAGGTTGGCCTGGATGAACTCGTCCTTGGCCCGCTGGCCGGAAATGGCCAGGCGCTCCAGCTCCTCGTCGGCCGCGTCCCCGATCCGCGGCTCCGAGCCCCCGCTGTCGAGCAGCTGTTCGGCGAAGAGGCCCGCCTCGATCCGCTTGGCGAGCTCCACCTCGTCCTCCGCCGTGAGCAGTGGGACCCGGCCGATCTCGGCCAGATATGTCCCCAGCAGATCGCGTTCCGCGACGTGCTGCTCCTGCGTGCGACTCCCCGTAGGCCTTGCCATCCCCAGGCACCTCGTTCCGCAGCTGCGTTCTATATCCGGCCAACGTCCGGCCAGAAGCAAAGATTCCCTAAACAGCTACGTCCGAGGGAGGGTTCTGGATGTCCTCCTAAAGGAGGAGACCGCCATGAAACACCTGGTGAACCAGGGGTACGCCGGGCCGATAGGCCAGATGCACATAGGAGGGGGCGGTGAGCACGACCAGGTCCGCACGGGCTCCCGGCCGCAGCCAGCCTACGTCCGTACGGCGCAGCGCGCGTGCCCCGCCGTACGTCGCCGCCCTGACCGCCTCCAGCGGCGTCATGCCCATCTCACGCACGGCCAGCGCCACGCAGAAGGCCATCGACGACGTGAACGACGACCCGGGGTTGCAGTCGGTGGCCAGCGCCACGGTGGCTCCGGCGTCGATGAGCCGCCGCGCGTCGGGGTACGGCGACCGCGTCGAGAACTCGGCCCCCGGCAGCAGCGTCGCCACCGTCTCCGACGACGCCAGCGCGTCCACGTCGGCCTGGGTCAGGTGGGTGCAGTGGTCGGCCGACGCGGCGCCCAGCTCGCAGGCGATCCGCACGCCCGGCCCCACGCCGAGCTGGTTGGCGTGCACACGGGCCCGCAGCCCCGCCTTCATGCCCGCCTCCAGGATCTCCCGCGTCTGGTCCCCGTCGAAGGCCCCGCGCTCGCAGAACACGTCCACCCACTTCGCGTACGGCGCGCACGCCTCGAGCATCTCCCCGCACACGAGCCGCACGTAGGAGTCGGCGTCCATGTCCGCGGGCACCACGTGCGCCCCCAGGAACGTCGTCTCGTCGGTCAGCGTGGTGGCGATCTCCAGCGAGCGCCGCTCGTCCTCGACGGTCAGGCCGTACCCGCTCTTGATCTCGACGGTGGTGGTGCCCTGGGCGAGCATCTCGTTGACCAGGCCGAGGGCGCGGGTGGCCAGCTCGGCGTCGCCGGCCCGGCGGGTGGCGTCGACGGTGGTCCTGATGCCGCCCCCGGTGTACGGCCGCCCCGACATGCGGGACTGGAACTCGGCCGTGCGGTCACCTGCGAATATCAGGTGCGCGTGGCTGTCCACGAAGCCGGGGATGACGCCGCGGCCCCCGGCGTCCACCCGCTCGTCGGCGGCGGGGGCCCGCGCGGCCGGGCCCGCCCAGGCGACCAGGCCGTCCTCGATGACGATGGCCGCGTCCGCGATCTCCTCGCGTTCGGGGTCACCGGTGTAGAGCAGACCGATCCCGTCGATCAGCGTCGTGGTCATAGCAGGCCCCCAGTGGTCATCGCAGGCTCCCAATGGTCATCGCAGGCTTCCTATCGCCTCGACCAGCATGGATCCGACGTCGCCCAGCACGTGCCGGCCCTCCGTGACCACCCGCCGGCCGCCGGAGATCACCGAGTGCACGTCGGCCGCCGTGGCCGCGAACACCACGGCCTCCAGCCGGGCCGCGCCCGCCGTACGCACGGAGTCGAGCCGGACGGACACCAGGTCCGCCCACGCGCCCTGGACGAGCATGCCGGCGTCGGGGAAGCCCAGCGAGGTGTGGCCGGTGGCGGCGGCGAGCAGGTCGACGGCCAGCCAGTGGCCGCGTTTCTCACTGGCCAGCCGCTGGTGCAGCTCGACCGCGCGGGCCTCCTCGAACAGGTCGATCACGGCGTGGCTGTCGGAGCCGAGCGTGATCGACGCGCCCCGGTCGGCCACGCTCCTGGCCGGGCCGATGCCGTCGGCGAGGTCGCGTTCGGTGGTGGGGCACATGCAGACGTAGCTGCCGGACTGCCCGAGCAGCTCGATGTCCACGTCGGTCAGGTGGGTGGCGTGCACGGCGGTCGAGCGCGGACCCAGCGCGCCCCGCTCGTGCAGGATCTGGACGGGGGTGGCGGCGTACATCTCGATGCAGGCGGTGTTCTCCGCCCGCTGCTCGGAGACGTGCACGTGCAGGGGGGCCGCGTAGCGGTGGGAGAACTCGGCCACGACGGGCATCTGCTCGGGCGGCACCGCGCGTACGGAGTGGATGGCCGCGCCGATCTCCACGTCATGCTGACCCTCGTAGGCCATGGCCAGCGCCTCGGCGCGGGCGGCCCAGCGTTCGGCGGTCCCGTCGCTGAAGCGCAGCTGGGAGCCGGCGAGGGGGGCGCCGATGCCGCCGGACAGGTAGCAGGTGTCGAGCAGCGCGATGCGCAGGCCGGCTTCCCTGGCGGCGCGGATGAGGACGTGGCCCATGGCGTTGGGGTCGGAGTAGGGGACGCCGTCGGGCGCGTGGTGCAGGTAGTGGAACTCGCCCACGGCCGTGATCCCGGCCAGCGCCATCTCGGCGTAGACGGCGGTGGCCAGCCGGAGGTAGCTGTCGGGGTCGAGCCTGTCGGCCACTTCGTACATCCGGTCGCGCCAGGTCCAGAAGTCGCCCTTGCCCTCCTCCGCGACACCCCTGAGCGCGCGGTGGAAGGCGTGGGAGTGGCAGTTGGCCAGGCCGGGGATGGTGAGCCCGGCCAGCCGCTCGGCCGAGCCCGGCGGGCCCTGCTCGATGCGCGCGATCCTGGAGCCCTCGACCTCGACGAGCACACCGTCGGCGACGCCGTCGGGCAGCCAGGCCTGCTCGCACCAATACACGCGGGGGGC
>NZ_JADOGI010000213.1 GCF_015645445.1 Nonomuraea cypriaca
CCCGGTGCAGACGGCGGATCTCTGCCCAGTCATCCACTGTGATCACATCCCTTTCTGTCACCTGTGGTGACCAAGGGGGTCAGTTTTCACACGTTGTCTGGGGGTCAGTATTCAAGGCTCGTCGACATGAGTGAGACGGTAAGCCAGAACGTGCGGTCGGCCATCAGGATCGACGAACGTTTCCGGTGGCGGGGGCGGCGGCAGCGGATCACGCCCGGTACGGTCACACATCCAGGAGTTCCAGCAGGCGTCGCAGAGCATGCCCACGGTGTTCAAGTGAATCCGGGCGGGACTCTCGCACCTGCTGCACCTCGCGCTGTCGACAGCCACCTCTGACTCTACGCCTCCGGGTTCCTGCGGGTCGCAACCTGAGATCGGCGAGGCGATACGCTCGCCGTCGTGTCCTCCATCGCCGAGACTTCGGTGTTCGTAGCAGCCCACGCCCTGGCTTCCTGGGCAGGGGCCGGTCGGGCGGTCACGCCCTCGGCCGCGATCAAACCAGCGCTGGTGCCGGACGCCGCGGCGGTACTCGGCGTGGTGTGTCCGGCCAAGGTCCGGCGCCTCAGCGACGTGCCGGAGGTGCAGAGGGCGTGGCTGACCGCGGTGGCGGCTGGACTGGTCACGATCGAGGGCTCGCGTGCCGTACGCGCCGAACCCGCGCCGACACTTGGCCCTGATGCCTGGTACGCGGCTCTGGAGCAGGTGATCGCAGTGCAGATCGGTGACCCCTGCGAGGCGGACCCCCGGATCTGCTGCCTGGTCACCCTGAATCTGTTGGCGGAGGAGGCGCCGCCGCTGGGCCAAGCCCTGCGCGAGGCGGCCGAGCAGGAGATGCGGCAGCGTGGTGACTGGGACTGGCGCGTCTACCGGCTGATCGACGGGCATCCCGTCGACCGCCTGCTACCGATCCTGGTCGCGTTCGGCGCGCTCGATGACAGGTTGATGGTCACGGAGCTGGGCGAACACGCCCGTAAAGAGGTGGGGAAACGACTGCCGCTGCCGATCACCCCGGACCTGAGCGCGGCCGAGGTCCTGGCCCGGATCGCCACCGCCCCGCCGGAGGAGGTGCCGGAGCTGCTGTGGCGGTGGCGGATCGAGAATTACGTCCCGGGCTCACGCACGGTGGTTGATCGGCTCCCCGAACTGTTGCGGGCCACCACTGAGGCGTCTCCGGCCGGGCGGCTCAGCGTCATCGAGGTCGTTGCTGAGCGCGGTGACGCCGAGGCGCTGTGGCAGGCGGTGTGCGACCTGCCTCCGCTGGGTCCGCATGCCCGCTGGTGGCTGAACGCGGAGATCGAAGGGGACCGGCAGTGGCGGGCGGTCGACTACGCCCTTGCGGCGCTGGATCGCCACGGGGCAACTGACGCTCGGTACGTCCTGCTCGACATGATGGGCGGCGACCTGCATGAGGGCGTCCGTGGCAGCGGGCATCCGGAAGCGGATCGGCTGCTCGCCGCCTTGCCGCCGACGTCACCGGCGATTCCCGCCTACCAGCTGAAGATCTCCGTCGCCGGGGCCTGGCACCGGGTCCTGGTTCCGGAGAACTACTCGCTGGGCGATCTGCACCAGATCATCCGCAAGCTGTTCGGCTGGTCGGATGATCACCTGCATGTGTTCAGGGTCGGCAAGCGCCGCTACAGCGACCCCTTCCGGCCCTTGGAAGAGTGCGGAGATGAAGACCTGTGCCGGTTGAACCGAGCGCTACCCGCCCCGCGATCGGCGCTGCGCTACACCTACGATCTCGGTGATTGCTGGGAACACGAGATTCTCCTGGAGAAGATCCTCACCGAGGAGATCGCGGTCCCGATCTGCGTGGATGGCCACGGCGACAACCCGATCGAGGACTACAACCCCGACTATCCCGAGGAGCCTGTGCCTTTCGACCGGGATGCCATCAACGAGAGGCTCGCGCGACTAGTCCCGGTCGACGGGGATGACCAGGACGAGGTTACGGGCTAGGTGCTTGCCTGAGTGATTCTTCAGCGCGGGTCGCTTGTCAGGTAGCCCGGTCAGCCCGATGGCGGTCAGCCCGGCATGGTCCAGGCGTTCCCGCAGGTCCAGCAGATGGCTCCACTTGGCTTCGGCCACATCGCGGCTGGAGTGGCGGTGGGCGTCCGAGATCGCCTGATCGAGCGCGTCCCAGTTCCCGCCGTAATCGATAAGGCAGAGCGTGCAGAACCACAGGTCCCAGTACGATCACTGGCCGGTGTCGTCGGCTTTCCAGATTTCCGGTCCGTCGATCCTCTCGCTCATCGGCGCTTCACCCGCTCGACCGTGAGGTTGGCGATGATCCAGGTGATCGCCGGTATGCCGATCAAGGGAGCTGCCGGTTCGGCCGCGTGGATCCACGCGGACGCCAAGCTCTCGCTGACGTCGCCAGCCGCATCGGGGGCGTTCTGCACGGCAAACGTTCGCAAGGCCGCCAGGTCACCCAGTTTGACCTGGACCGACCACGATACCTGGAACTGCCGATCGGCGACCTGTCCGACCGTGTGCTCGGCTGCCTCAAGGAGGACGGCGCCGCTCTCCATCAGCGGCCACAGCCCCGCCGTCGGATCGATCAGCCAGTTGAGCGCTCCTTCCGCGGTTGACGCGATCACCTCCCGGGTGTCGGGGAGGTCGTCATCGTCGTCGATATCGCCGATCTCGATGAAGGTGCCGCTGTCGAAATCGTCCAGCGCCTTGTCGCGGAGGACGGCGAGATCATGGACGACGACCTGCGCGGCCATCGTCCGCCGCCAACGCTGACCTGGGCGGCCGGGATCCTGAAGCCCGGTCACGGGAGGTGATTGCGGCGGGCAGGTCAAAGAGAGCGGGGGTCTGCTCGGGCATGGTTCAGACCGTATCGCGGGGTGGGGTGGCCGCAGGGCCCAACGCGGGGACGTAGGGGATCACCCCTTGCCGGTACGCCTCAAACTGGATCTCCACCGGAAGCTCCCGAGCGTCGTACATGAGCCCGTCCACCAAGACGAACCAGATCGCGGGGTTACGCGCCAGCATGTCGGGATGCTGCCACTCCGGAGAGTGCCAGCTCATCTTGAGCGTGTCGCGTATTTGTTTGGCCTTCGCCCCCATGGCGCTCTTGGATACGCCGAAGGCGGAGCTCAACTCGTCGGCGGTGCGGTAGGGCTCTGTGCTCGGATCGAACAGGAAGTTGGTCTGGCCCAGTGCGTACACCACGCCGGCGGCCCAGACTCGCCGGGTGCCGCTCACCAAGGGACTCGGGCGCTTGCGTGCCAAGGCGGCGATCACGCGGCGGGCCAGGCCCGCGTACTCCTCATCCAGCAGCTCGGCGCAGACCGTTTGAGTCAGCGCGATGATCTCCTCGCTGATTTGCCGCATGGCGTTGGGGATCTTGAGCTCGTCGGGTTTCGTCATGGTGAGATTGTCCAGGTGTCCATGTGGATAACGAACTCCGGTTGTTGGAATTCAGTTCGATCACCGTCTCGGCAGCCGTCGGCCGGTTTCGGTGAGGTGCCGATCCACCAGATGCGTGCCTCGCAGGATAATGCTGTGGTGCTTCATGTGCTCCTGGTTCGTTATACGGGCAGGCCGGAAGATGCTGATCCGCATGTCGCCGGTCATGTGGCGTTTCTGGAGCGCCACCATGCCGGCGGGACATTCCTGCTGTCCGGGCAGACCGTGCCGGCCAGCGTCGGCGGAGTGATCCTCGCGACCGGATCTCGGGAGCGGATCGAGCAGGTGGCGGCCGGGGACCCGTTCGTGACGGCCGGTGTGGCCACGTACGAGATCGTCACCGTGACACCAGGGCGCTTCCACGAGGACCTGGCGGACCTGCTCACCGTAGCCGAGGCTGGTGCAGAGCCCTTCCGCGTCAGAGCTAATGAACCAGTCCCGGTCCGAAACACCTATCAGTCCTGGTTTCCCTGCGTGACGCCGGTTGCGGCGTGAAAATGGCAGTGGTGGCCGTCTGTGACGCCTTCGTTGCTTGGTGCCGGGTCGAGCCCGTCTATCAGTCTGGTGCTGGGAGCCGCATCGTTTGAGGGTCGTTGCTTGTCGCTTCGTGCACGCGGGCCAGATTTCCGCTTGTCGCCCTCGGCTCCCCGGACGGTCACCGTCGCGCTGCGTCGACAAGGTGGAGGCAGGTGGCACGTGGTGGAAGAGATCGAGGATGAGCCGCTGCACGTGGAGCGGGTTGCCGCGCTGGACATCGGCAAGGGCATGTTGGAGGTCTGTATCCGGGTGCCGTCCGAGCGGAACCGGCGCCGGCGGGCCCAGGAGGTCCGCACGTTCGGTACGACCAAGAGCCAGATCATCGAGTTGGCGGACTGGCTACGCTGCTGGGGCGTGACCAAGGTGGTGATGGAGAGCACCGGCGACTATTGGAAGGCGCCGTTCTTCCGGCTGGAGGCCGAGGGGTTCGACTGCGATCTGCTGGATGCCAAGCAGGTCAAAGCGCTGCCGGGTCGCCCGAAGACCGACCGGTGCGATGCGGTGTGGCTGGCCAAGGTGGCCGAGAAGGGTATGGGCGTCGGGGCCTGCTTCGTGCCACCGGAGGAGATCCGCAAGCTCCGGACCCTTACGCGTTATCGCAGGCACCTGATCGAGGAGCGGTCCCGGGAGAAGCAGCGCGCGGAGAAGCTGCTGGAGGACGCGCAGGTCAAGCTGAGCGTGGTGGTGTCGGATCTGCACGGGGTATCGGCCCGGGACATGATGGAGGCTCTGATCTCTGGAGAGCGTGATCCCAAGGCGCTCGCCGAGCTGGCCCGCGGCCGGCTGCGCAGCAAGATCAAGTTGTTGGAGGAGGCGCTGGACGGCGCGGACACCTTCACCGAACACCACGCGTTCGTGCTGCGGATGATGCTGGACCACGTCGACTCCCTGACCGCGCAAACCGACCGGCTCACTGCGCAGATCGAGGAGCTGATCGCCCCTTTTGACCGGCAGGCGACCCAGTTGGATGGCATCCCCGGGGTCGGCCGGATCGCCGCCCAGGACCTGCTCGCCGAGATCGGCATCGATATGAGCGTGTTCCCGACGGCGGGGCATCTGGTGTCGTGGTGCAAGTTCTGCCCTCAGGTCAAGTCCTCGGCCGGTAAGCGCAAGGGCCGAAACGCCCGAGGCCGCGGGAATCGGTACGTCGCTGGAGCGCTCGGCGAGATCACCGTGTCGGCGGGCCGGACCCACACACGAGTCGGCGCCCGTTACCGACGGATCGCCCGCCGACGCGGGAAGGGCAAGGCCCAAGTCGCCACCGGCAACACCATCTTGAGCATCGCGTACACGTTGCTCTCGGATCCCACACTGGAGTACGAGGAACTGGGCGTGGACTACTACGACACCCGCATGCACCATCGGCGGCAAGTTGGCAGCCACATCCGCGGACTGCAACGACTGGGCTACCGCGTGACCCTCGAGCCCATCGAAGGCGAGGTCGCCTGACCGCGTCCCAGCGGCCGAACCGACCATCAGATCTTTTGTGATCCCGGACGGCGCAGAGCGCCATCCGGGATGCTGCCACGCCCAAGCCGAGGTCATATTTTCGGGCCAGCCGCGGGTAGTTTGACCACCCCGTGGAAGAGGTTGGAGCAGGTGACAGGATCACAGCAGGACCCCAAGCAGTCCCCGTCGCGCACGAACGGGATAGGTAAGCGTACGCGGCTGGCGCCGTCGGTGAAGTACCAGGTGTTCGTCGAGGTACTCACCGGCCAGTCCACCCAGGGCGAGACGGCCGAGAAGTACGGCGTGAACCGGATGACCGTCAACGCGGTCTGCAAGACCGCTAAGCAGGGCGCTCTCGACGCGCTCGCCGGGACCTCGACGGTCGGCCGTCCCGGCAAGAGTCCCGAGGCGATCGAGCTGGAGGCGGCTCACAAGGAGATCGAGCGGCTGCGCGCGACGGTGACCGAGCAGGCCGTCGCCCTCCATCTGCACCAGGGAAAATCGCTTTGGGGCTGAACGCCGGCCTGGTCCCGCCGCGAGTCGACGCATCCGTCAAGGCCGGTCTACTGGAGCTCGTCGAGCACGCGGCGGCCGGTGCGCGCCACCTCATCACCGACGTCCGACGTGGCGGAGCATCGCGGTCAAGACGGCCAGATTGTCGATCCCGGCCACCGCGGCGATCACCGGCAGGCTCACCCCCGCCTCCAATAGGGCGGCCAGCCAGGTGGCCCGAAGGCGGCGGGTGGCCAGCGCCGGCGCCTGCTCGGGCAGGCGGATCTTCGCCAGGGTCGCCGAAGCGGCCCGCTCGCGGGCTTTGAACCGGTGCGGAGCCAGCAGGTAGACCACCTGCCCCATCCGCGATGCTGCCGCCTCGGCCAGAGGCTGCTCGAACGGGCGGCGGGCCACCACCAGCCGGGCCCGCACCCCGCGCACCGCGACCACGACCGCCGCCGGGCAGGCGCGGACATCGTGCGCCCGCACCCAGCCGATCTCAGCAGCGCTCAGCCCGCACCCGGCCCCCAGGCCGATCAACAGCCGGGCATCGGCGCGCAGCTCGGGCGTGCGCTGACCAGCAGCCGCCGCCCACAACCGGCCCACCTCGGCCGCCTCATAAGGACGTGCGGTATCGGTGGCCGACAGCGGCACCGCCCGCCCATTCACCCCGGCGGCCAGAGCCAGGCGGCGCAACCTGGAGGCATAACTGGCCCGAGTCGATGCCGAAAGGTGCGCACACCCCTGCTCGGTGAACGCGCAGATCAGCTCCTCGCTCAGCCACACGGTGCCGCGCGCCGGATACCCTCGGGCCTCGGCGAAGCGGGCCAAAGCCGTCAGCGTGCCCAAAAACAGCCTGGCCATCGCCGGGGTGCACGGCTCGGGCGCGGCGACGATCCGGGCCACCTCGGCGCCGATCCGCTCCCATGTCACCGGATCCACCCGTGGCGCGAACCGGACGATTCTGGCCTGGACCAGGGCCCGCCAGTCATACAACCCGGCCACCGCCCCGGCCACGGCAGCCCATCACGCCTGGCGTCCACCGGCGGCGACGAAGACGACGAAGACGACGAAGACGACGAAGACGAGGAAGACGACGAAGACGACGAAGACGACGAAGACGAGGAGGAGGAACGAGAGGGGGGCAGGCCGGCCTCGATGGGGCCGGGGACTCCTTCACCGTTCACGATGCACCTTCGGCATGGCTGATGACGGCCACCGGATAAAAGGGGGGGCTCCGTGACGGTGGCCGGCGTGCGGCCCACCCCGACTTCCGCAACTGACTGCAAACGCGGCATCACTCGCGGTATCATCGAAAAGCCTCCGAGGAAAACTCCGAGGACGACGAACCGTCACGTAGCGCTATGCGGGAGCGTCGTATTGGCCGCCGCCTCAGACTTACGCCCATGGCGGCGGCCATCCCGCCCGCTACCCGCCCCTCAGTACAGCACCGGCGAACCGGTAGGTGGCAGCGGCCACCTTGATCAGCACGCCCGCGTGCGCCATCTGCGACAACGACGTACGCAGACTGCCCAGATTCGGCGCTGCGAGCGCAGTGCCGATCTCCTGCGCTCGCCAGATGCGCTGCGGGTCCTGCCCGAGCAGTCGGGCCACGCGCGTCCTGAGCGGCAGCCCGTCCAGCGCGCCGTCCAGATCACCGTGATGACCGTGATCGGCAGTCTCGGCCCGGACGTCGGTGAGGATGGTCTCGCTCGGCGCCGCCGGGGTCGGTCGCAACGCGCGCCACGCCGCTACCGCGGCCACCACTTGCCCGGCCGCCTCGATCCGGCGGCGGACGGCATCGAGCGCCGCTTCGGCGACCTGCTCCTCGACACGAAGGCGGGACAACACACCATCACCCTCGGCCAAGAGCGCCTCTATCGTGATCTCTTCGCCCATAGAGGCAGAGTCACACGGATATCATTTGATTGCAGCCCGTATCTGCAAAGTCACAATGAGCATGCATTGCCATACTTTGAGGCGATATCGAGCCCTCTCGCACTGGAAGACGATCTTCGCCAGGCTGGAATCGATCTACAAGCGAATGCTCGTTCTCACAGCTCAACGGGTTTCATCGGTGCCCCAGGGTTAGCCATATAGCTGCCAGGCCGGAACCCGGACCGCCGGATCGAGCAGGCGCCGCCGGCGCAGCATCATCTCCAGGTGAAGCGCGGGCGAGCGTTCGACGGGGGCTCCGCGGTCGAGCAGCATCGCGCTGGTCACCTCGTCCCGCTTCACGAGTACGTCGACAGGGTGGCCACGGACGATGCCGTCAAGGCTGACGGTGTCACCGGTCACCCGCTGGTAGAGGCGGAGCAGCAGCTCATCGGGGCCCGGCTGGCCATCGCCGGAAATCCCCCGGGCTGCCTGCAGCAGACCGGCGGCGACGCCACCGCGCTTCCCCCAGAGCGCCTCATCGCCCACCACGATCAGGAGCGACCGGGCTCGCGTGATGGCAACGTTCCAGATGTTCGGCTGCCGCTCGACCCAGTTGATGGCACCCTCACGCATCTCCTCTGTCGCGACAAGGGACAGGACCATCGCGTCGCACTCGCCCCCCTGGAAGGTGTGGACAGTGCCGATCCGTACCGGCCGGTCGGCGAGCTTGCGCTGCAGCAGGATCATCTGCGCCTTGAACGGGGTCACTGCCCCGATCGTGGCCCCGGCCGGCAGGTGCTTGAGCAGGTAGTCGACGCACTCGACGACCCGATCTGCCTCCGCCTGGTTCAGCCACGACTCCTGGACGGCCGACTTCGACGCCCGCCCACGGACGTCGCTCCACCTGATGGCCCCGCCGGGGAGGGCCGGACGGTGCCTGATGTCCGTCAGAATCGTCAGGGCTCCGCCATAGAAGAGCTGGTTGGACAGCCGGGCGATGTCCGGATGGCAACGGTAGTGCTCGTCCAGGAGCAGGCTGCTCCCCTCGGCCGCCTCGGCCGCGTGGAAGGCCGAGTGCCGCCGGTAGGCCAGTTTGTGCTGCTCCAGCCACTCCGCGGGCAGGCCGACCATCCGCCTGATCCGCGCCTCCTGATCGGCGGGCAGGGCGGCGATATGAGGTAATTGCATCACGTCGCCGATGATCAGAGCCCTACGGGCGCGATAGAGCAACGGGATGACGTGCGGGATGGCGCACTGGCTGGCCTCGTCGATGATGACCAGATCGAACAATGCGGGGTGGAGCGGGAATCGGCGGGCCGACAGGCTGGTCACGGCCCAGGCGCGCAGGTGGGCAAGCACCGCTTTGAGCGGGAACCAGTCCTTCGCTCCCTGATCGCCCGCCAGCATGAGGTCGCGGATGGGCCGGCGGCCCGCTGCTGCGTTGGAGCGGACGTTCAGCTCCATGAGTCGTTTCGAGCCGTCGCGTACCTGCTGTTCCGCCCACTCCAGGTCTGCGCTCAGTTCGGGATCGCCTCGCACGCCTGTGGCCTGGCCGCGCAACTCCCGCCACCACAGCTCACCTCGCCCGAAGCCGGCCAGCGCCGCGCAGGCCGTACGACCGTCCGGCTGCTCGGTCAGGCCGAGACGGCGCAGGAGGCGGGTACGGCGCCGGGAGCCGAACACGCGCGCCCGGCCGGCGCGAACCGCGAGACGGAGCCATCGACGCAGTTCCTGGTCGGTACCCAGCCGCTCGGCGAGCTTCTCAACGGGCTGGCCGAGAGCAGCGGCGTGCGCCTCGCGCCCACGACCGGCCTCGGCCAGGTCACGTTCGATCGCGCCGACCCGGCCCAGCTCGGCGCCGACCTCGTCGAGGGCGCGAGCCGCCAGAGCGAGATCCGCTAACGCTGTCGCCGAGGCGCCTGGAGGTGCAGTGATGGCGGATAGGCGCTGTAGGGCCGCGGCCTCCTTCTGCTTCTGTTCGCGGTTGCCGGTTCTGATCAGGCTGTCGGTCACCAGGTCGTCGCAGCGCCGCCACACCTCGTCGACTGCCTCGTTGTTGGTGGATGCGATCAGCACCCGCTGCCCGTTGGCCACGGCGGTGGCGATCATGTTGGTCACCAGCTGGCTCTTGCCCGTGCCCGGTGGCCCCGTGGCCACAGTGAGCCGCCGCGTCATAGCGGAACGCATGACGGCGTGCTGAGCGGCGTTGGCGGGCAGCGGAGTGACATAGAGAAGGTCGGCATCACTGTCCGACGTAGGTCCGACGCCGTCCTCCGGCAGCAGGGCTGCGAGCGCGGTCTCCTCGATCTGCGGGAGCCGGGTTTCCAGTGCCGCCAGGTCGTCGAGGAGGCGTTTGGACATGTCCTTGCCGGCAGCCGCGCGAAACAGCACGGCGGCGTTGCGCGCCCCGTGCCCGGGTGACCGCAGGTCGATCTGGCTGTCGAGATCGCCTGGCCGGAGTTCCTGCACGCAGGGGAGCTCGTACTCCGTCCTGAGCAGCCCGCCCAGCGCATCGGCCATCACGTTGTGCTGTCCCGCCTGCCAACCCTCCACATAGGTCAGGCTGAGCTCGTCGGCCTGTTCCTTGCCGAGCAGATGATGGGCCAGGCCGGGGTGCGGGATCACCGAGCCGTACGGCTTGAGCCGGATCGTGCCACTGTCGGTGACGACCTCCACCCGCCGGATCATGAGCGGGGCGAATCGCGGAGACAGCGACGCCTGCCCCTGCCTCGCCGACGTCAGCACCACGGCGGGGTAGCCTGCCCACAACTCCGACTCGGTGCCGTCCGCGTCGTCGAGGAACTTCTGGATCTCCGGCGTGATCGCGGTGGCACCGTCGTCGTCGAGGTCTCCGGAGAGCAGGCGCTCTGCGCCGGTCAGGCACAGGTAAGCGGTGCCACGGTCGGCGACAGTCATGAGTGGCATCTCGGGCTTGTCGGCCTGCACGCACATCCGGTAGTAGGCGAGCAACCGGTTCCAGCCGGGCCGCTCGGCGGGCGCCTCCGCAAGCATGGGGTGACTCGCGGCGGCCGGCTGCCGCGGCGCGAGCGGCTTCAGCGTCGGCGAGGGTCCTTGCGGGCATCGCGCTAGTACGATCCGGTCGTTGACCGCCAGGGACGACATCTCCGGTATCTGCCTCTTGAGCACCCGCATGCGCTCGCAGACGTACTCGAAGAGGTCGCCTACCCTGACCTGCCCGGAACCGTCACGGCCCGCCCTCCCGGTGCGCAACGCCTCGACCACCTGGGCGGTGAAGAGCGAGGGCTCGGGACCGGCGGCACCCACCTGCCCGGCGAACGACGCCTGGTCGGCGCCAGAGGACGCTATCACGTATGCGCCCTTGCTGGAGACCGGTGTCCGACTGAGCGACTTGGCCGGGGGCAGGTCGCTGGTGCGCCAGCCGTGCACGAAACTGCCGCTCTGGCAGCAGTCGAGGATGACCACCTTATGCGCTGCCGCGCACGCCTCGAGTTCGTCGTTGACGTAGGAAGCGCCGACGGCGCTCTGCGCGATCCGCTGACGGTCGGTGTCGTTGGCGACGAAGAAGAACTCGCCGGTGGTCTGGGACATGCGGACCCCGTGGCCGGTGAGGTAGAGCAGGGCCAGGTGGTTCTCCTCGCACGAGCCCAGGAACCGGGCGATGCTGCGCCCCATGTCCTCGGCGCCGAGATCGACCTCGACCTCCACGCTCGCGAACGCGCCGATGCTCGGGTGCTCCAGCACCTGCGCGAGCTGCCACACGTCGGCACGGCAGGATGGCAGCGAGGGGAATCGATCGTCCTGGTAGGACTCGGTGCCGATCAGGAGCGCGCGTCGCCGCAGCGGGGGCGTCACGGCTGCTCGCCGTCCAGGAAACGTTCGATCAACCGCTCCTGAGCAGCGTCGGGCCGGCCCGTAATCTCGATGGTTCTGTCGCCGTCTTTGACGACGACCTTTCTGTTGCGCTCCGTGGCGCACCATTCCTTGATGGCCGTGATCAGTAGCTGGACGGCGGGCCTGGCCGCCATGCTCACGGCCGCGACGAGCGCCAACTCCGCCACGCCACCCTTGCGGCCGTCGCCGGTATCGGGCTCCGGAATCAGGTAGTCGACGTTGACCCCGTCGATCGCGGTCAACACCGCGTAGAGGGCGCGCGTCTGCCGCTCATGACGCAGTACGTCGCCTGATGTCACGACGTGAAGGAGCATGACTCTCCGCCATTCGCTGGGGGTTCCTTATTTTGCGGACAAACGCGAGTATTGCCAAGTTGGGCGACCTTTATTATGATTTTCTGCCGATACAAATCAATCACTCGAAAGTCTTGTCGAGAATCTAGCCGATTGTGTCCAGGAGTATCACCATGTTGGTCCACTCGTCAGGCGAGAGCTGGTATACGCGGCTGAGTGCGGCAATATCCGCGGAAGTAGGGGTGATGAGCCCGCTCTCCAGGTTGGCGATTTCGGTTACCGACATACCGGCCCGCTCTCCCGCCTCACCAAGGGCGAACCCGATCCGCTGGCGAGCGGCACGGAGAGCCTGCGCAAGCTGCGCATGTTGCGGGCTCAGCGGGGCGCGCGTCACGGTGACCTCTGGCCGGGGCGTACTGCGGGCCGCCGTCTCAGGGGACGTTGGCCACAGCAGAACGGCCCCGATGACGAGGGCGATGACCCCCAAACCGCCGCCTACCCCCACCGCCGTGCGCGGGCTGCCGCGGTGATGCTCACGCACCCAGGTCCATCCGCCGGCAACTCTGCGCCAATGGCCCCGGACTCTGGTCATGAATGGACGGTACGAATCATCAAGAAAGGGATCCAGTGCATGAGTGGCGAGGATTTACTACCTTGACGCGGCCCTCTCCCCACCCCAAACCCCGATTATGAGTATTTGGCTGGGCACGCCTCCTTCGGAGCCCAGTACTTCCCAGTGGGGCGGGATGCGTGGACATGATGGAGGAGCCCGGTGAGTGCCGGCCAGGCTGGTCCCGCCGCCAAGGGATCGCGGGAACCGCGGGTTCCGATCCGGTCCGAGCCTTGCAGCATGCGCCGTACCGGGCGGCCAAGGCCGATCCCGGGCGTCGATTCCACGCGCTGTATGACAAGGTCTGCCGCAGAGACGTGCTGCAGCGCGGATGGGTCGTGGTGCGCGCCAACAACGGCGCGCCTGGTATCGACAGACCACCCTAGCCAAGGTCGAGGAGTACGGGGTGGCCCGGTTGCTCGATGAACTGGCCAGCGAACTGCGGGAGGGACGGTATTGGCCGCTTTCCGCGCGGCGGGTCTTGATCCCCAAGCCGGGCACGGCCGAGCAGAGGCCGTTATCGATTCCCGCGGTTCGTAACCCAACCGTCAGGCCGTACCGATTCGTCCGCGACTCCGCCGATTTCCTGCCGAATCCTGCCGTACGCTGACGGATCGTGCCGTAGCCACCGAGCCCCGGCCGAGCCCCACTCCACCGGCCATGGCGATTACCGAGCGAGTCGTGTCAGACCGGGATGACCCGGGGCAGGGGAGGGGAAGCGAACCAGTCGGGCTTGTGCTTGCGTAGCAGGGCCTCGCCGTCGCGCTCCCAGGAGAAGTCCTTCTTTTTGAGCAGGCGGCGGAAGACCTCGCCGGCCTTGCCGGGGTCTTGTGCGGCCAGGCGGCGCAGCGGCACGGGTGTGACGTCCTGGCCGCGCAGGTAGCCGGTCACCACATCGCGATAGCGCTGGCGGATGATCAGTGCGGGGTTGGCGAAGACCTCATGCGCCACGTCAAAGTTCGCATAGAAGCCGAGGCCGTCTTCTTCGTCGAAGATGACGGCGACCTTGTCATCGGGCGTGAAGGGGAAGTCGGGCAGGTCGGGTTCGGTCCAGGGGCCGCCCTTGTTTCCGGCTCGCTCGTAGTCGTGCCGGTAGAACGCGATCATCGTCTGCTTCACCTCGTTGCCGGGGACGACGACCAGGTCGCTTCCGTACAGGTCGATGAAGGAGTCCCGCTGCTCGGCCTGGAGCCTGCGGGCCTGCTCGAGCTTGTCGGGGTTGCGGAAGACCATCTTGGGGTTCTTCATCTGCAGTTGCCGCACCCCGGCCAGCACGGCAGGCGCGTCTTCCGGCGGGAAGCCCATGGACGCCCCGCTGATCATCCAGTCGTCGCCGACCGGAACGATCCCGCCGACCATCACCGCGCCCGGGGCGAGCAGATGCGTGATGCCTTCGGCACCCATGTTGGAACGGATCCGGTAGGTGAGTTCATCGACGTGATTGAACGCGACGATCCCGTCATCCCCGTACGGACGTTTGCTCTCGAAGATCCCTTGTACGCAGTCCGACCAGCCCAGCAACAGCGCGCGATCGCTGCCGGAGAGCGTCTCGGCGAAGAGCTGGAGGATGGTCTGCCCCGATTCCAGAGGCTGGGTGTAGATGAACGACTCCAACGCCGCAGAGAACACCGCCTCGTCGTTGACCATGCCGCCGGGGAACGCGTCGAGGATCGCCCCGGAGACCGCCCGGCCGAACCGGGGCGACATGGCGAACTCCATCAGCTCGCCCTTGAGGTCCCTGGCCCGCTCCATCAGATCCATAACGCCTCCTGTATCCCTTCGAAACCCGTCCCACGATAACGAGCGGAACACGACGGCCGGACCAGTACCGGCCTGGAGGTGGTGCGGATGCGGGACGATCGACACCGTGCCTGCAGGTATCCAGAGCTCCTTGTGTGCGCTCGTCCCGGAGCACGTTTTCGCCGCAGCGCCGACCGTGGTGGCGCGACGGTCTGCTCGCCGACGGTGCAACCCGACCTGTACACGGTGCTCCGCGAGCAGAGCAGCGACTGGCTCGCCCGACTGATTGGCCAACCTGGCCGCCCAGGACCCATGCCGGACCTGTTGGCCGACGCCGATCAGGGCGTCAGCGCCGATCTGCTGGCCGAACTGCGCACCGGCTTGGACGAGGTCCTCGCCGACCTGTTCGCCGAGGCCCGAGAGCACGACCTTCACTAGACCCAGGTGCCGACCTGCTTATCGAAGACGGCACGCGGATACTTGATCGGTGCCCCCCGAGCGGTTGGCCGACATCCGGCTCACCGGGAGCTGGCGGGTTACCTCCAGCGCCGGCATCCCCAGGGCTAACAACGCCGCGGCCCGGTACCACCCACCGGCGACGTCCGTCTCCCATCTCGGAGACGGGGCGTGAGTTACTGACTTCCGTTGGGCAGATGCATCGCTTCCGTGCCCGGCGTAGTCAGGCACTGGGTCCGGATCTCTCAGGCGATGGGAACTCGAAGAATGGGAACGCCGTTGTAGTGCGCCTCCCAGGCAGTGGCGCCGACAACTTTGAGCGGCTGTTGGATCATAAAAGCAGCGTTACCAGTCGCCCATCGTTCGAGTCGCGCACGCACGACCTCCCCGCTGAGCCGACCCACAAGGTTGGAGATCACCGTAGTGCCGTCCACCATGGATGACGCACATCTGAACGGCACCGCGCCGCCCGACTTCGCGGCCGCAGCCTCGAGCGCGCTATTGAGTCCGTCGCAGATGCCCCTGCCCGCCGCGCGCAGGTGCTCGGAAGGCTTGGGATATCCCGGCACCAGCTCGCGCAGCAGGTGTTGATCCCAATGGCAGGAGTTTGAGCGCTTGTGATCTTGTTTCTCCTGGTCAAGCGGCTTGAGGCTGGGCCGTTCGGGGGGTCATTGGGTGCGGGATGATGGTGCAAATCACCCGGAATGTCTTGAGTAGGTCTCCTTGATGGGCTTTCCGCTTCCGGTCAGTGGTGCGGCGGGGACGGCGTGGGGTGAGTGCGGACAGCACGTCGCGGGTGAAGGCGGCCATCGCGTGGGTCATCTCGGTGACGTGGGCGGTCGCCTGGCCGATCGTGCGGCGCAGCGCACCGCGAGCGTTCTTGATGGAGATTTGGTCCAGGCTGATGGGCTGGCCGTCGTCGGTGTGCGCGGAGATGGCCGCGCCGGACAGGCGGAGCAGGATCTGGAAGACCGCCAGCAGCGACCATATCTCGGCCAGGACCGTGTCGGCGTGCCCAGAGCGCAGTACGGGCCGGGCACCGTTCAGATCGATCTTGACGGCCTTGTAGAGAACTTCGATCTTCCAACGGCGCGCGTACAGAGCAGCCAGTTCCAACGCAGGCGCACTGGCGGGGTCGGTCAGGTTAGTGACCAGGCAAAACAGCTCCGAGGTCGTGCTGGGTTTGCCGAGCGCGCGGCTGGCGACGCTGTACTCGATCACCCGGACGGTGATCGGCGGGCCGTCGGCTTTACGGCGCGGTTTCAACTCGGCCAGGTAGGTCCCGTCCTCCAAGACCGTGACAGGGCTCAGCGCAAAGCTGGACGACACCCGGAAGATCAAGTCCGCTCCGGTCGTGACCGCGTCACGAAACAGCAGGTGGGAGCAGAATCCCCGATCGAACAACACCAGCATGCCCGAGCCTATCGCGCCCAGCAGCCGGGCCGCCGCGGTACGTTCCCCGGTCGCATACGCGCGCACGTGACCGCGTCAATGATGCTGCGGGTCGCGCATTCGGCCAACACCAGCAGCCGCGCCAGCGGGTACGGCGCCGACTTCGGCCCGCCGAAGACGGCCGCGTTCTCGGCGGTGTCGGGCACCCGCATCGTGGTGCCGTCCACCGCGCACACCCGCCGCCCCCGCCACAACCGCCCCGGGCCGGCGAGCGGACCCGCCAGATGGCGGAAGATCATGCGCATCGCTCCGGGACCCACGCGTTCACGAGCCGCGCTGATCGAGGTGGACGCGGCGCGGCTCCACCGGGCCGGCTCACTGGACAGCTGCGGCAACCCTGCCGCCAATTCTCGCAGGCACTGGCCCATTCCTTGATCGGGAAACAGCCACAACGCCAGGTTGAGATACACGATCAAGACACTGGGCAGCGACCGTTTCTTGCGCTCGCGTACGCCTTCGGCATCGATCATCGCTTCAGCCACCGCCATTGGATGTGCCAGCAGCCCCACCCGGGCGGCGTCCGGACCGTCCATCAGATCGTCCACCCGCCCGATCGAAACGATCACCAGCCACTACGCTTCCCGGTATGCGTCCCGAGCCCCCCGACCTGGCCGTCCTGGTCGACCGCGACTGCCTGGTCACCTTCGCCACCCTCGTCCTGGCCAGCGACAACGCCGTCCAGGATCACGAAATGGGATACCACCAAGGCGGAGGAACCACCTACACCACCCGCAAAGGCATCATCCGACGCACCGGCTTGGACCCCGCCGCAGCCGAACGCGCCCTCCACCTCCTCGACAACGCCCGCCTCATCGCGGGCTCCATGGCCAACCCCACCGCATGGCGAACCGACACCAGCGTCCTCGCGCTACCAGCAGACAGCCAGGAGACTCCGACCAGCTAAAACAGCTCTACCAAGCACTCAAACTCCTGCCATTGGTGTTGATCCTTGTCGTAGGCAAGGCGATAGAAGGCGTTCGCGGGGAGGTCGGTCGAGACCGTCTTAGCGACCTCGACCATCAGTCTCTCCACGTTGGCGTCGTCGAAGATCTCGATGTCTATGTTCCCTCCGGTGTCGCCGGTGCCCCCGCCGGTGACCTCGCCTTCACCGTCCAGAACTTCGTCGATGGTGTCTTCAACGTCGGCCCGGCTCACCCAAGCATCGCCGAACCAGTAGATGAACAGCTCCATCTCACCTACTCCATCTGCTGCTTGAACATCTTCTCCAGGAAGGATGCATCCAGTTTGCTCAGCGACCTCTTCCGGCGATCAGGACGCCAACTGAGAGTGATGGTGCGCCGTGGGCCGCCCCCCTTCAGGCACGAGGCTCCCTCATGGGCGAACCGAATGGTCAAGGCCGTGCGATTGCCCGGCCGGTTGCTCGGTGGTTGCTCTTCGGCCATCGGCACCCGTGAACACGCGGTGGCATTTTTGGG
>NZ_JADOGI010000214.1 GCF_015645445.1 Nonomuraea cypriaca
TAGCCCACCCTGGTCCCGTCCAGCGAGTGGACGGCGACCCGCGTGGAGGTGGCACCGGCGTCGACGCCGACGACTAGCGATTCAGTCACGGTCCGAGTCTGGGGCTTGACGTGGCCAGGAAGCAAGAATAATTTTCGCCAGAAGACCGAGTATTCGGAAGGAATATTCGTGACTTCAGGAGCGCTTGGGCGCGTCGAAACGGAACTACCCGGTTTGCCGGAGGCGTTGCGCAGGGTCGGCGAGGTGATTCTCGGCGATCCGGCCGAGGCCGCGCGGTCGACCATCATCACCCTGGCCGAGCGCGCGGGCAGCTCGCCAGCGACCGTGACCAGGTTCTGCCGGGCGTTCGGCTTCTCCGGCTACGCCGAGTTGCGCGTCGCGCTCGCCACCGAGACAGGCAGGGCGGCACAGGCGGGCTGGGGCGCGGGCGTCGGGCACGAGATAGGCCCCGACGACCCGCTCGACGCGGCCATCGAGGTGATGGCCGCCGCCGACACGAGGCTCATCCAGGACACCGCCGCACAGCTCGACCTCGGCATCGTCGCCAAGGTGGCCGACGCGATCGTGGCGGCCCGGCGGGTGCTCCTCGTCGGCGTCTCCACCAGCGGGAACGTCGCCACCATGTTCGAAGGCCGGCTGCGCCGCATCGGCATCCCCGGCTGGAGCGCGGGCGACGCGCACGTGGCGCTGTCGGACGCGGCCCTGCTCGGCGCCGCCGACGTGGCCATCGGCATCAGCCACAGGGGCCGTACGCGTGAGGTGATGGAGGCACTGGCCGAGTCAGGCAGCCACGGCGCCACGACGGTCGCCGTCACCTCGTTCGCCCGCTCGCCGCTGGCCGAATTAGCGGACCTGGTGCTGACCACGGCCAGCAGGGAGACCACGTTCAGGCTCGGCGGGCTGGCCGCCGTGCACTCGCAGCTGTTCGTGCTGGACGCGGTGTACGTGGCGGTGGCCCAACAGACCTACGAGCAGACAAATGAGGCGTTCGAGCGCACGATCAGCGCGGTGGAGAGTCATCGGGTGGAGAGAGGCTGAATGACGTACGTAACGAAGGTGCTCGACCTGGCGCACAAGGTCGCGGAGAGCCAGGCCGAGCCGGTACGCGAGGCCGCCGGGCTGCTCGTGGCCGCGATCCGGGCCGGCGGCGTGGTCAACGCGTTCGGCTCGGGGCATTCCGAGGCCATCGCCATGGAGATCGCCGGACGGGCCGGCGGCCTCGTCCCCAGCAACCGCCTCACCCCCCGTGACCTGGTGCTGTACGGCGGCCAACCGGCCAGCGTGCTGACCCCGGAGCTGGAGCGGGACCCGGCCGTCGCGCATCAGATCTACGACCTGGCGCCGGTCGCGCCCGAGGACGTGTTCGTGCTGATCTCCAGCTCGGGCGTGAACGGCGCGGTCGTCGAGTTGGCCACGATCGTCAAGGACCGCGGCCACCCGCTCATCGCGATCACCTCGGTCGCGCACAGCACCAGGATGACCTCACGCCACCCGTCCGGCGGCAAGCTGCTCGACCTGGCCGACGTCGTGCTCGACAACGGCGCGCCGTACGGGGACGCCATCCTGGACCTGCCCGGCGGCGGCAGCTACGGTGCGGTCTCCACGATCACCTCCGCGTTGCTCGCGCAGATGGTGGTCACCGAGGCGGTGGACGAGATCGTGGCGCTCGGCGAGACGCCTCCCATCTACCTGTCGGCCAACGTGACCGGCGGCGACGAACACAACAAGGCGCTTGAGAGCCGATACGCAGGGCGTATCAGGCGCGGATCATGAATAGTCAGGAGTAGCCAAATGCCTCACACCCCCCATATCAGCAGGCGTGATCTTCTTCGTGCCGCGGCGCTCGTGCCCGCGGCAGGGGCGCTGGCCGCCTGCGCCACGCCCGCTCCCCAGCCCGCGGCCACCTCCTCGGCCGCGCCGGCCGCGACGAGCGCGGCCAACCCGTTCGGCGTGGGCGCCAAGCCGCTGGAGGTCTGGATCTTCGACGGCGGCTTCGGCCACCAGTACGCCACCGACATCCACCAGCCGCTCTTCAAGACCAAGTACCCGAACGTCGAGATCAAGCACAACGTCACCAAGGAGATCACCAAGATCCTCCAGCCGCGCTTCGCCGGCGGGAACCCGCCCGAGGTGATCGACAACTCCGGCGCCAACAAGATGGACTTCGGCGCCCTGGCCCAGGACGGCCAGCTACAGGACCTGACCCCGCTGCTCGACGCGCCGTCGTGGGACGACCCCAACGTCAAGGTGCGCGACACCATCGACCCGTCCGTCGTCGATTTCGGCACCTACGACGGCAAGTTCAGCGTGATGGGCTACGTCAACTACATCCACGGCATCTGGTACTCCCAGAAGGTCTTCACCGACAACGGCTGGGAGATCCCGAAGACCTGGGACGAGTTCCTCGCGCTCTGCGAGACCATCAAGAAGTCCGGCAAGATGGCCCCCTTCACCTACGCCGGCAAGCATCCGCAGTACGCGTACGAGCCGCTGCTCACCATGGCCGCGAAGATCGGCGGCAACGAGGTGCTGGTCAACATCGACAACCTCGAGGACGGCGCCTGGAAGGGCGACGCCATGAAGACCGCGGCCGAGAAGATGGCCGAGGTGGGCGCCAAGTATCTCCTGCAGGGCACCACGGGTCTTGACCACGTGCAGACGCAGACCGCGCAGAACAAGTATCAGGTGGCCATGCTGCCCTGCGGTTCCTGGCTGGAGAACGAGCAGAAGACGACCACGCCTGAAGGCTTCGACTACGCGATGTTCCCCATCCCGGACATCACCGGCTCCGACGCGATGCCCCACGGGACGCTGCACACCGCGCCGGGTGAGGAGTTCATGGTCTCGGCTAGGAGCGCCCACCCGCAGGCCGGCATGGAGTACCTGCGCGCCATGCTGTCGAAGAAGGCCGCCGGCGACTTCAGCGAACTGGTCACCACTCTCACCGTGGTCAAGGGCGCCAGCGAGGGCCGTGAGATCTCGCCGGGCGTCACCAGCGCCGCCCAGGCGGTCGGGGCAGCGGGCTCCAACACCGTCTACTACCGCGTCTTCTCCTGGTACGGCCCGCTCAACGACGAGTGCAAGGCCGCAACCGGCGAGCTCATGTCAGGCGGCCTGACGCCCGACGAGTACCTCGAGCGGATGCAGAAGAAGTCCGACGAGATCAAGAACGACTCCTCGATCAAGAAGTACAAGCGCTGATGCTGTTCAACAGGTATCGCCGTGGGCTGTTCATCACCTCGTTCCTGGCAGCCCCGGTGATTCTCTATCTCATCTATGTGATCTCGCCGAACGTCCAGGCGTTCTACATGGCGATGACGGACTGGCGTGGCGTGAGCGCCACGCCGAACTTCATCGGCTTGGACAACTTCGAGCGGCTTTTCGGAGACAACGTCTTCTGGAAGGCCGTCACGCACAACATCGCCCTGCTGGTGTTGTTGCCAGTGATCACGATCGTCATCGCCCTGTTCTTCGCCTTCCTTCTCAACCTGGGCGGAAAACAGGGCGTGTCGGGAATTCGTGGATCCGCCTTCTACCGGGTGGTGTTCTTCTTTCCGCAGGTCTTGGCCGTCACGATCGTGGCGGTCCTGTTCCAGCAGGTGTTCCGGCCCGACGGCAGCGGCATGCTGAACGGGCCGCTTATGGCGCTCGGACTCCAGCCGATCGGGTTCCTGTCCGACTCGGGCATCGCGTTCTGGTCGGTGCTCGGCGTGCTGGTCTGGCAGGCGGTCGGCTTCTACGTCGTGCTCTTCTCCGCCGGTCTGGCGAGCATCCCCAAGGACATGTTCGAGGCCGCGCAGATCGACGGCGCCAACCGGATCACCCTCTTCTTCCGCGTCACGCTCCCGCTGTTGTGGGACACCGTCCAGGTCGCCTGGGTCTATCTGGGCATCCTGGCCATGGACGTCTTCGCGATCGTCTGGGTGATGACCCTCCAGCAGGGCGGGCCCAACTGGTCGACCACCGTCATGGCGGCCGAGATCTACCGCAATGCCTTCGGATATTTCCGCTTCGGCTACGCCTCCGCCCTGGGCGTGGTGATGTTCCTGTTCACCGTCGGCTTCGCGATCCTGTCGCTGCGCCTGTCGCGGCGCGAACGAATCGAGTACTGAAAGATGGCAACGATGACCACGGAGGCGCCTTCGAGGAGCGCTGTGCGCGTGGAGCGGAAGCGGCGGCTCGGGCCGCTGGGCGTGCTGACGCACTTCGCGCTGGCGATCTGGACCCTCATGGTGATGGTGCCGATCGTCTGGACCTTCCTGGCCTCCGTCAAAAGCGAGGACGAGATCTTCGGCTCGGCGTGGTCGCTTCCCGCCACGCTGCGCTGGGACAACTTCGCCAGGGCCTGGGAGCAGGCCCACATCGGCCAGTACATGATCAACAGCGTCATCGTGGTGTCGTTCAGCACATTCGGCACGATGCTGGTCGGCTCGATGGCGGCGTACGTGCTCGCGCGCTATCCCTTCCGGGGAAACCGTACGGTCTACATGCTCTTCGTCGCGGGCTTGGCCTTCCCGTTCTTCCTGGCGCTGTCGCCGCTCTTCTTCGTGGTCCAGAACATGGGCAACGTGCCGCTGGTCGGGCAGTTCATCGGGTTGAACACGCATGCGGGCACGGTGCTGGTGTACATCGCGTACTCGATGCCGTTCACCATCTTCTTCCTGGCGGCCTTCTTCCGTACGCTGCCGGCGGCGGTCGCGGAGGCGGCGATGGTCGACGGCGCCTCGCATACCAGGGTCTTCTTCCAGATCATGATGCCGATGGCCAAACCAGGCATCATCAGCATCACGATCTTCAACATCCTGGGCCAGTGGAACCAGTACCAGATCCCCCTGATCCTGCTCCAGGACCGGGAGAAATGGGTGCTCACCCAGGGCATCGCCGACATCTCAACCGCCGCCGGCTACGACGCCGACTGGGCCGCCCTCTTCGCCGCCCTGACCCTGGCCATCCTCCCCATGCTCGTCGTCTACACGGTCTTCCAACGCCAGATCCAGTCCGGCCTGACCGCAGGCGCACTCAAATAGCGCGCGGTACGCGACATGCCGGGCTGAGGGTGCGCCGGACGAGAGTTCCCTTGCAAACGTCTGGTGATCACGTCGCCGGCGACTTAGCGTGGTCTCGTCATATACCGACCGCTGGCATCGGCTGGCTGGCACCGGAGGCGCTGGGCGCCCGCCAGACGTCGCGTCGAACAGCGATATGAGATCTACCTCAAGGAGCTCGCGATCATGGCAGGCTACGTGCGTTGGAAGGACATCCGTGCTGAGCATGTCAGCCGTGCGGGCGGTGAGGAAGCCGTGGCGGCCGGTAAGGATCGGCTGCGCGAGGCTGCGGCCGCGATCCTGTCGATGGACCTCGAGTACAGTGCCGACGCCTGGCAGGCCGATCACCAGAATCACCCGGGCGAATGTGCGTGACTGCCTACCTCGTCGGCAGGTCCTCAAGGGTCTCACCCCGCCGAGCTCCGCCGCCTGGGCCGGGAACCAGGCGACGGAGTCGGCCGAGCGTTACGCCTGAAGTTCCGCGCGTACCTTGCGGGTGGCCGCGACCACGTTCGCCAGCGACGCCTCGACCTGCTCGTACGTACGCGTCTTCAAGCCGCAGTCCGGGTTGACCCACACCCGCTCCGCCGGCAGCGCCCGCACCGTCCGCCGCAGCAGGTCCTCGACCTCCTCGGCGCCGGGCACGCGCGGTGAGTGGATGTCGTAGACACCAGGCCCGAGCCCGCGCTCGAACGCCCCCACGGCCCCCAGGATCCGCGCCCCCGACCGGGCCGACTCGATCGTGGTCACGTCGGCGTCCAGGCCGTCGATGGCGGTCAGGATCTCGCCGGCGTCCGAATAGCACAGGTGCGTGTGGATCTGCGTCCGATCGCCGGCCCCGGAGGTGGCCCGCCGGTACGCCGCCACCGCCCACTCCAGGTAGTCACCCTGCGCGCCCCGCCGCAACGGCAGCAGCTCGCGCAGGGCAGGCTCGTCGACCTGGATGATCGAGGCCCCGGCCGCCTCCAGGTCCCGTACCTCCTCCCTGATGGCGTCCGCCACCTGGAACACCACGTCGCGGAGCGGCAGGTCGTCGCGCACGAACGACCACGCCACGATCGTCACCGGCCCGGTGAGCATGCCCTTGACCGGCTTGTCCGTGAGCGACTGCGCGTACGTGGCCCACCGCACGGTGATCGGCTCGGGGCGGCCGACGTCGCCGTGCAGGATCGGCGGCCGGGTGCAGCGCGACCCGTACGACTGCACCCACCCGTTCGCGGTGACGGCGAACCCGTCGAGGTGCTCGGCGAAGTACTGCACCATGTCGTTGCGTTCGGGCTCCCCGTGTACGAGCACGTCGAGCCCGAGCCGTTCCTGCACCCGGATGGCCCGCTCGATCTCGCCCTCGACCCGGCGTTCGTAGTCCGCCTGGGACAGGGTGCCGGCCGCCACCGCCGCGCGGGCCGCCCGCAGCTCGCCGGTCTGCGGGAACGACCCGATCGTGGTGGTCGGCAGGAGAGGCAGCCGCAGGTGCCCGGCCTGCGCCGCCGCCCGTACCGCGTACGGGCTGCGCTCCTCCTGCGCGACCGGTCCTGGCAGCGCCACGGAGGGGTCGGCGGCCGGCGACTCGTGGAACCCGGCCCGCGACAGCGCCACCAACTCGGCCACCTTCTGCTCGGCGAACGCCAGCCGGTCCCGCAGAGAAGGCTCCAGCGCCGGCTCGGCCGCCACGTCATAGGGCACGTGCAGCAGCGAGCAGGACGTGCTCACCACCACCTCGGAGGCCCGTACGGCGCCCAGCGCCGCCAGCGCCCGCTCCGGCGAGGTACGCCACACGTCACGCCCGGACACCACACCCGCGACCACGGTCTTCCCCGTCAGGTCGGCGCCGGGCACCCCGCCGCGCACCAGGTCCACCCCGATGGCCTCCACCGGCGTGCCGGCCAGCACCGGCAGCGCCTCCCCGAGGTCCCCGAAGTACGAGGCCACGAACAGCCCGGGCCGCCGCCCAAGGCCGCCCAGCCGCTCGTACGCGGACCGTACGGCGGCCAGCTCGTCGCCCGTCCGGTCGGCCACCAGCGCGGGCTCGTCGAGCTGCACCCACGCGACCCCCTCGGCGGCCAGCAGCGACAGCAGCTCCTCGTAGCAGCCCAGCACGTCGTCCAGCCGGTCCAGCGCGCCGGCCAGCAGCAGGAACGTCACCGGCCCCACCACCACAGGCCGCGTCTCGAACCCGAGCGCCCGCGCCTCACGCACCTCGGCCAGCGGCTTGGCCGCGTCCAGCTTGAACGCGGTGTCCGGCCCGATCTCCGGCACGATGTAGTGGTAGTTCGTGTCGAACCACTTCGTCATCCGCAGCGGCGCCAACCCCTCGGTGCCCCTGGCCATCGCGAAGTAGGGGTCGTCGGCGTCGCGGTAACGCGCGGGCACCGCACCGAGCAGCACCGCCGTGTCCAGCACGTGGTCGTACAGCGAGAACGTGTTCGACGGCAGCCCTTCCAGGCCGAGCTCGGCCAGCCTGCGCCAGGTCCGCTCCCGGAGTTCGGCGCCCGTCCGGTCGAGCTCCGCCCGGCTCGACCGCCCGTCCCAGTACGACTCGAGCGCCCGCTTCAGCTCCCTGCGCGGCCCGATCCTCGGGTACCCGAGCACGGTGGACTTGGGAAATGACGGCATCGTCGCGGCTCCTTCTCATGGAGATTTCGATAGGGAAAACGTCGCTGGAATCCTGCCGAGTACCCCGTACGTGATGCACCATGTATTGGTGTTGCTTATGCTTCGGGAGATCCACTGCTTCACCAGAGTCGCCGAACGGCTCAGCTTCTCCAAGGCCGCCGTCGACCTGGGGATGTCCCAGCCCGCCATGAGTCAGGCTGTGACGAGGCTCGAACGAGCCGCAGGCGTCCAGCTCTTCGAGCGAACCGCCCGTCAGGTGCGGCTCACGGCCGCGGGCAAGGCGCTCCTGCCTTACGCGGCGCAGGTGATCGACTCGGCGGGGGCGTTCACCGCGGAAGCGGCCAGGCTGGCCCGGCCGACCATTCACCTCGCTTATCCGCCACTCGTGGGTACGCTCGCCGCCCGGATCGCCAGGCGGCTGGCCGGCCGCGCCGTCGGCGTGGAGTTGCGGGCGGCGGGCCGGAGCGCGGCGGCGCGGGCACTGGCGGACGGCGAGGTCTCGGCCGCGATCCTGGCCACGCCGGCGCCGGCCCAGTTCGTGACGGCGGCCAGATTCCACGTCACGGTGGACCACCTGGCCGTGCCCGCCGGCCACCGGCTGGAGTCCAGCGCCAAGGTCACCGCGGGCGAGCTGGGCGGCCAGGTGCTGCTCACGCCGGGCACCCGCCCGTGGGCCGGCCTGCCCGGCCGCTCGCGCCTGGTGGCCGACGACGACTTCGGCGCCGCGCTCGACCTGGTGGCCGCGGGCGCCGGCCTGCTGCCCATCCCGCAGCTCCTGGCCAGGACGATCAGGCGGGACGACGTGCGGTTCGTCCCGCTCGACGCGGGCGACCTGCGCATCACCTACGCCCTGGCCTGGTCGAAGGAGCGCGTCACGCCCGAGCTGATGGCCCTGGTCCAGGCGGTGCAGGACGCGCTCTGGACCAGATGACCGGCCGGCGGCTCAGGTGACCGGCAGGTTCCTCAGGACCTCCCGGTGGCTCAGGTGAGCGGCAGGTTCTTCAGTGCCTCGCGGCGGCTGAGGCCGGAGATCCCCTTGGCCTTGACGTAGCGGACGACGTCGCCGGGGTTGGTCTTGGCGTATTCGCGCAGAGCCCATCCGATGGCCTTGCGCGCGAAGAAGTCGTTGTCCGACAGGCTCGGCTCGATGCACGCGTACAGCAGCGCCGTGTCGGTGCGGGTCTTGAAGCGGTTCTGGCACAGGATCGCGGTACGTCGCTTCCACAGGTCGTCGTCGTGGGCCCACTCCAGCATGAGCGCCCGCATCGAGTCCGGGTAGGCGGCGAGCAGCCCGCCGATCCGGTGCGTGGCCAACTCGTCGACCAGGTCCCACCAGGCGCCCGAGACGATCATCTCCTCGTACATGGGGACCGTGTAGAGGGTCTGGAACTCCCGGTAGTAGGGGAATCCGGACAGCTCGACGGCGGCATACCGCTCCTCGCGGTATTCGGCCTCCCGCCACAACGACAACACTGCACGCCGCCACTCGGGCGCGGTCTCCAGGCGATGACCGGTGAACACCCGCTTCAGCGCCTTCCGCCTGGGCGCCGCCTGCACGCCCAGGAACGGCATCGCGGACTTCATGTACGCCCGCATGGCCTCGGCCTTGCCAGGCTCGGACGCCTCCTGCAGTGCCAGCCGCACCGCCTTGCCGAGGCTCATCCCTTGTGGGTGGTGCGCTCGCCCGTGGCGAGACCGTCGAAGAGCACGGTGATGTAGTGCTCGGCCAGGGTGCCCGTGTTGAGCCTTCCGCCCGGGCGGAACCAGCGGACCGCCACCCAGATCGTGTCGCGGATCATCCGGTAGGTGAGCTTGGGATCGACGTCGGGCCTGAACAGCCCGGCCGCCTGTCCCGCCTTGATCTGCGTCACCCAGATCTGCTCGACCTCGTCCTCGGCCTTGACCAGGTAGTTGAACCGCTCGAACTGCCGCAGATAGTTCCAGTCGTTCTGCATCACCGTGATAGCGGCCCGGTGCGGCTCCAGCGTGCCGAACCCGATGCGGACCATCTCCGACAGCACCGTGCGGGCGTCGGAGCCGGCGTCGAGTGCGGCGCGGTAGCGGGCGACGAGGTCGTCGAGGAAGGTGGACAGCACCTCGTCGACGATCGTCTCCTTGGAGTCGAAGTGGTGGTAGAGACTTCCGGAGAGAATGCCTGCTTCGTCCGCGATCTCGCGTACGGTCGTGGCCTGGAAGCCCTTGCGCGCGAAGAGTTCGGCGGCGAGCTTGACGAGGTGGTCGCGGCGCTCGGAGGCCGCCCCGGATGAGGTCGCCCGCTGGCGTTTAGCCGGGGTGGTGGTGCCGGAGTTCTTTCGCGTGGTCACGTCACCATTATGAGCCCTCGCACAATCGCTTGTTCACCTGACCGCCCCTGCTCATACGGCGTTTCCGGCTTGACCAAGCACTTGCTACGACCGCCCGGGTCAGGCGAACCTCACCCGTACGGTATCCCGTCCCTGCGTCACGATGAGGATATGGCCGACCCCTTCACCCTCGGCGTCGCCTCAGGCGAGCCACTGCCCGACGGCGTCATGCTCTGGACCCGGCTGGCGGCCGATCCCCTGAGCGACGACCCCAGACGGCCGGGCGGCATGGCACAGCGGGCCGTCGAGGTGCGCTGGCAACTCGCCGAGGACGACCGGTTCACGCGGGGCGTGCGCCAGGGGACGCTCCAGGCGCTGCCGATCTGGGCGCACAGCGTGCACGTCAGGGTCGCGGGGCTGGCGCCTGGCACCGACTACTTCTACCGGTTCATGGCGAACGGCGCGCTGAGCCCGGTCGGCCGCACCAGGACCGCGGACGACCCGGCCTCGACCCGTCCCGTGCGGTTCGCGGTGGCCAACTGCCAGCGTTACGAGCACGGCTTCTACACCGCGTACCGGCATCTCGCCGCGGAACGGCCGGACGTGGTCATCCACGTCGGCGACTACATCTACGAGTCCGGCGAGGCCGCCGACCCCGTACGCCCGCTCGGCCCGGTGTCCGGCCAGGCCATCAGGCTGCACGAATACCGCCTGCGCTACGCCCGCTACCGGACCGACCCCGACCTGCGTGCCGCGCACGCCGCCGCGCCCTGGGTGCCGACCTGGGACGACCACGAGGTGGCCGACAACTACCGGGGGAGAGGGGACGGGTCGCAGGCGTTCCTGCGCCGCCGGGCCGCGGCCTACCAGGCGTACTACGAGAACCAGCCGCTGCGGGTCCGCCCGCGGAACGGCAACCTGCAGATGTACAGGCGGCGCACGTACGGTGTGGTGGCCGACTTCATGGTGCTCGACGTGCGCCAGTACCGCACCGCCGGCACCATGCTCGGCGCCGGCCAGGAGCAGTGGCTGCTGTCCCGGCTGCGCACCAGCCCGGTACGCTGGCGCGTCCTCGTCCAGCCGCTGTTCTTCGCCCGCCGCTTCGTGCCCGGACCGGCGCCGAACCTGCGCACCGACTCCTGGGACGGCCACCCGGGCCAGCGCGCCCGCATCCTGGCGGCGAACGCGCCCGGCCTGGTGGTGCTCAGCGGCGACGTGCACAACGCGTGGGCGGGCGAGTTGAAGGCCGACTTCCTCGATCCGGCCTCGGCCACGGTCGGGGTGGAGTTCGTGGGCAGCTCGATCAGCAGCCGGCCGCCGCGGACCGACGGCCCGGCAGTGCTGGCCGCCAACCCGCATCTCACGTTCTTCGACGACCGCCGCGGCTATCTGTCGGGCGTGATGAGCCCCGAGGAGTTGCGGGTGGCGTACCGGGCGGTGGACTTCGTGGACGAGGAGGGCTCGCCTGTGCGTACAGTGGCGGAGTTCGTCACCATGGGGAGCGGGTTGACGTCAGAAAATACCTCTAGCAAATAGGAAACTTTCCTATTAGATTTCGAAGCATGCCCCTGAGCGGTGACCTGCTTCGCCTTGCCGACGCCGTCCTTTTCCCCGGCTTCACCGGACACACGCCCCCCGACTGGCTCCGCCGCCGGCTCGGTGAGGGGCTGGCCGGCGTGGCGCTGTTCTCACGCAACATCGCCGGCCCCGCCCAGGTGGCCAGGCTCACCGCCGCGCTGCGCGCGGAGAACCCCGAGGTCCTCGTCGGCACCGACGAGGAGTCCGGCGAGGTCACCAGGCTGGAGGTGGCCACGGGCAGCAGCCGCCCAGGCGGGTACGCGCTGGGCGTCGTGGACGACGTGGGCCTGACCGAGGCCCTGGCCGCGGACCTCGGCGGCGACCTGGCCGCGGCCGGCATCACGATCGACTTCGCGCCGTCGGCCGACGTCAACTCCAACCCGGACAACCCGGTCATCGGCCTGCGCGCGTTCGGCGCCGACCCGGCCCTGGTCGCCCGGCACACCAGGGCGTTCGTCCGCGGCCTGCAGTCGGCCGGCGTGGCCGCCTGCGCCAAGCACTTCCCCGGGCACGGGGACACCTCGGTCGACTCCCACCACGGGGTGCCCGTCGTGGCCGAGCACGGGATCGAGGACGCGCTGTTCCCTTTCCGTGAGGCGATCAAGGAGGGCGTGCGGTCCGTCATGACCGGTCACCTCCTCGTGCCCTCGTACGACGCCGAACTGCCCGCCACCCTGAGCCCCAAGGTGCTCACCGGGCTGCTGCGGGAGGAACTGGGCTTCCAAGGAATGATCATCACGGACGGCATCGAAATGGCCGCGGTGTCGGGGGCGTACGGGATCGGGGGCGCCTCCGCCCGCGCCATCGCCGCGGGGGCCGACGCGATCTGCGTCGGCGGCGAGCGATCCGACGAGGCGACGGCCGTCGAGGTACGCGACGCCATCGCCGCGGCGGTGACCACAGGACTGCTGCCCGAGGAGCGACTGGCCGACGCCGCTCGCCGGGTCCGCGAGCTGGCCCTCTGGGCCGCCTCCTCGGGCAGCGCGGGGCCGGGGGACGGGCACCTCGGCCTCACCGCCGCCCGCCGGGCGCTCCGCGTCACCCGCAGGTCCACGGCCGTGGCGCTGCCCCTCACCTCGGCCGCGCACGTGATCGAACTGGCCCCGGAGATGAACCTGGCCATCGACAGGGGCACCCCGTGGGGCGTCGGCGGCCCTCTGGCACAGCTCCTGCCCGGCACCGAGGTCACCCGGCTGACGGCGGGCGAGGCGACGGGCGTCGTACTGGAGGGGCTGCTCGCGCGGGCCGGGCGGCGCCCGCTGGTGATCGTGGTCCGCGACGCCCACCGCCACCTCTGGCAGGGCGCGGCCCTCAGTCACCTGCTGAGCGTGCGGCCCGACGCCGTGGTGGTGGAGATGGGCCTGCCGGCCCGCTCGGACCTGGGCGCCGTCCACATCGCCACGTACGGCTCCGCCAGGGTCTGCGGCCAGGCCGCCGCGGAGGTCCTGACCGGTACCCTGTGACACCGTGAACTTCGACGGCGAGGACCTCTCGCACAAAGCGCTGGGCGACCGCCTCCCGTCCGAGGAGACCCACACCTTCCGCGACTGCGACCTGACGGAGACCGACTTCTGGGGCGCGTCGCTGGCCGGGGCCCGCTTCACGTCCTGCGTGCTGGAGCAGACCGACTTCCGCAAGGCCGACCTGGACGGGGCCGCCTTCACCGGCGGCGGTGGGATGCGGATCCGCTTCAACGACGCCGACCTCATCGACGTGACGTTCACGGACGTGGACCTGTCCTCGGCGCAGTTCGGCGGCGCGCTGCTGACGGACGTCTCCTTCACCGGCTGCCGCATGATCGGCACCGCGCTCACGGCCTCGCGCGGCACCGGCTTCAAGCTCAGCCGCTCCAACCTGACCCTCGCCAACCTGGGTGGCTGCTCGCTGCGCGGCGAGCACATCGAGGGCGTCCGCTTCGACGACGCGGACCTGTCGGGCTGCGACTTCACCGAGGCCGTCCTCGACGACTGCCGGCTCATCGGCACCCGGCTGCTGAACACGACGTTCGCCAAGGCCGACCTGCGCGGCGCCGACCTGGGCCAGCCCGACGACGCCAAACTGCGGGCCTTCGCCGGCGCCGTGATCAACCAGACCCAGGCCAAGGCCATCCTCGCCGCCCGCGGCATCACCGTCCTCTGACGGGTCCCCTGACGGCCGTCAGCGCATGGCGGACCTGGCGGTGGGCCGCAGCCTGATCCGCTCGGGTGCGGCGGTGAGGCGGGACTTCAGCATCGGCAGGTCCACCTCCCGCTCGTCCCCCGGCGTCTCGAACCGGGCGAACCACACGAACACCTGCTCGCCGGTGCGCACGGGCAGGCGCGGATACGTGTTCTCGGAGTGCTCGGTCTCCAGGCAGACGATCGGCGGCACCCCCGCCTCGGCCAGCACGGGGACGGCCTCGCGGGCGAAGAACGCGGCGAAGCCGTCGTCGACGTGGTAGATCGTGGCGGTGTACAGCGACGCGGGCCGTTCGGCCGTCCCCACCGGCGGCCGATCCCGCGCGGGGAAGGCGCCGTCCACGACGTGGAGCAGGAGCACGTCGTCCGAGTCGATCATCGTGGCGTTGGCGGCGTCGCGGTGGGCCCGCCACACCGGCCCGTCGTAGAACGCCTCCAGCGCCGCGCGCCGGGCGTCCATGCCGGGAAAGGCGCGTAGCCAGGGGAACGTGTCGGGCGCGTCCGGGTCGCGGAAGGAGCCGGTGACGCGCATCCCCGCCGCTTCCTGCGTCTCGACGAACTCCCGCTCGAACAGCTCGATCAGTGTGTCGCGCCGACCCGGGTGGAGGGTGTAGCGCCGCAGTTCGTAGATCATGCGGGGCACGTTAGGACGGCATCACTGACATCTCTCGTCAGTGTATTGGCCGAATAATGTTCTGATTACTTTAAGCTACCTATTGGCAACTCTCGGTTATAGGATCTCAACTGGCCTTGATCCATGGGTCAAAGAAGGTCAAAGGGGTCGGTGGTGCCCAGGGCCCGTGGCGACCGCCGCCCCGGAGGGTCTCCCCCTGACGAAGGAGCACAAGTGATCAAAAGGGTGTGCGCCGCCGCGGCCGTCGTGGCAGTGGCCGGTGGCGGCGCACTGCTTCCCGTACCCGCGCACGCCGACGACTGGGACGACTGGTCCAACCGCTGGAGCAGCAACTGGTCCAGCAACTGGAGCCGCAACACCGGCTCCACCCAGTCCGGCAACAACTTCGGTGACATCCTCGCCGCCATCCGCGGTCAGCACGAGTCGACCAACGTCAACAACATCAACGGCTTCACGCCGGTCGCCACGCACGGCGGCATCACGGTGACGTACATCTTCGACTGACCGGCTGACGCCCCGAGAACAGCAATCTGAAAGGACATCGACATGATGAAGAAGCTCTGCGTGACCGGCCTGATCGCCGCCGCGGCCGGTGTGACCCTGCTGTCCGCCCCCGCGTTCGCTGACACGACCTCCGGCAACTCCAGCTCCAACCACGACGCCGTGCAGTCCGGCAACAACTTCGGCAACGTCGTCAACAACAACGTGAGCGGCGTCGACGCGACCGGCGTCAACAACGTCAACGGCAACGCCGTGGTCGCCACCAACGGCGGCGACGTGGTCATCGACGACATCATGGACTAACACCCGGCTCCCGCGTTCCGCCAGGACGCGGTCTCCGGACAACGCGTGCGGGCCGGGTCGACACGACCCGGCCCGCACGTGCGCGTTCAGCAGGAGATGCCGCCGTCCACCGGGATGACCGCACCGGTCAGGTACGCCCCCGCCCGCGACGACAGGAAGATCGCCGTGCCCGCCATGTCCTCGGGCCGGCCGATGCGCCCCAGCGGCACGTTCGAGGCGATGGCCTTCCTGGTGTCCGGGTCGTCCAGCGCGAAGGCCATCATCTTCGAGTCGAACGGCCCCGGCGCGATGGCGTTGACCGTGATGTGCTCCTTGGCCAGGTGCTTGGCCAGGTGCCGGGTCAGCATGTGCACGGCGGACTTCGTCGAGGAGTAGGCGTAGCTCGGCACCGCCGGCACCTTGATGCCGTCGATCGAGCCCACGTTGATCACGCGGGCCGGGTCGTCCGCGGTGGCCGCCTCCCGCAGCCGGGGCAGGAACCGCTGGGTCAGGTAGAAGACGCCCTTGACGTTGATGTTCCAGAGCTTGTCGAAGGCGTGCTCCGGATACTCCTCCAAGGGGGCGCCCCAGGTCGCGCCGGCGTTGTTCACCAGCACGTCCAGGGGGCCGTCCACCGCCGAGACCAGCGCTTCCAGCCCTTCGGGCGTCGACAGGTCGGCGGGCACGGCGGTGCAGCCCAACTCGGCGGCGGTCTTCTCGACCTCGGCCGTTTTGCGCGCGGATATGTAGACGGTCGCCCCCGCCTGGACGAAGCCGGCGGCGATCATGCGCCCGATGCCGCGCGAACCCCCCGTGACGACGACTGTCTTGCCTTCCACCGAGAACAGAGTCATGTTCTGGAAGCATGCCATACCGGCCGGTCGGTCGCCAGAAGCGTACGCTTCAGACGCCCGGCAGCCGGCCGTTGCGGAACAGGTCGACGAACCTCTGATGGTCTTCCCTGGTCTGCGTCCCATAACGATGGGCGAAATCCACCAGCATCCCGATAAATCCCGCTCTGTCGTTGCCGATCAACGCCACGATCGCCTCCTCAGTCGAGAAGTCGACGAGATCGTGACTGGAGTCGTCGTCGGCCACCGCGTGCATGCGCGCGACCGCCCGCCCCATGTCGCGGACGATCGAGCGCAGCTCGTCCGGCTCGTTCACGTCGTCCCAGTCCAGGTCGGCCGAGTACGGCGACACCTCCGCCACGAGTTGCCCCACCCCGCCCAGCGTCGTGTACCCGAGCCACGGATCGGCGTACGCCTGCAGCGCCCGCTGCGACTCCGCCGTCCGGTGCCCCTGGTGCAGGAAGTAGGAGGCCACCTTCTCGTCGGTCACGTACCGCGCCACCGCCGGCACCGCGGCCTGTTTCATGTAGAGGACGACGTCGTTCTCCAGCGCCTGGGAGCGTCCTTCGAGCAGCAGATTGTACGACGGCAGCCCCGCCGACCCGATCCCCACGCCCTTGCGCAGCGCCACGTCCTTGATCACGTGCTCGACGGGATTGACCTCCCCGGGCAGCGTCGTCAGATACTCCTGGAACGCGGCCAGCACGGCCTCCTGGCCCGCCGCGTCCACGCCCTCCCGCCCCTCCATGAGCGCGAACCGCCGGTCGTAGTCGTCGATGACGGTCTCGACGTCCAGCAGCGCCACCCGCGTGCTGAGCCGCGCCGTCTGCAGCACCCGGTGCAGCACGCCGCTGGTGGTGTCCAGGGTGAGCGAGCCGATCGCGTCGTCCCCACCGGCCGCGATGGCGGCCAACTCGGTCAGGTACGCCTCCCCGAACCCGGCCACGAGCCCGCCGATCGCGTCGTCGGACAACGCCTTGGCGTACCCGATCAGGGCCACGCTGGCGGCGAAGCGCTTGAGGTCCCAGACGTACGGGCCCACGTACGCCTCGTCGAAGTCGTTGACATTGAAGACCAGGACACCGGAGGCGTTCATGTACGTGCCGAAGTTCTCGGCGTGCAGGTCACCGTGGATCCAGACGCGGCTGGTCGGGCCGTCGAGGTAGGCGTCGTCGGCGAAGCTCGCGGTCATGTCCGCGTAGAAGAGGGACGCGCTGCCGCGGTAGAAGGCGAACGGAGTCGCCGCCATCTTCCGAAATTTCCGTCTGAAGGCGGCGGGGTCTCGCTTGATCGACTCGCCGAACTCCGCCATGAGGACATCGAGCAGGAAGGAGGAGCGTGTGCCCATGTTCCGGACACTAGATCCCGATCCTTCTGCCGCCTACCCCGATCTTTCCCTGACAAGCCCAAGTCAGAGCCCTCCGGCGACAACGGCACCAGACAGTGTGGGCGGCGACGGGACCGCGCCGGCGCGGCGGCCGAGCGAGCGCGGCACGGGCACCGAGGCGGACCCAGGCGGACCCAGGCGGGACCAGCCGGGGCGGGGTCGGGCGGGGTCAGGCCGGG
>NZ_JADOGI010000215.1 GCF_015645445.1 Nonomuraea cypriaca
CCATTGGACGGGTGGGCGCGGGCGGCGGCACGGGACGGCGGCACGGGCTGGCGGGTGCGGACGGCGGGTCAGCTGGCCTGGCTGACCGTGGACATGTTGAAGTCGGGCACCCGCACCGCGGGCATGATCGTGCGCTGGAAGTAGTCGTTCCACTCGCGCGGCAGCGTGCGCTCGCTCGCGCCCACCTCGCTCAGCCGCCCCAGCAGGTCCACCGGGCTCTCGTTGAACCGGAAGTTGTTCACCTCGCCCACCACCTCGCCGTGCTCGACCAGGTAGACGCCGTCCCTGGTCAGCCCGGTCACCAGGAGGGTCTGCGGGTCCACCTCGCGGATGTACCACAGGCAGGTGACGAGGAGCCCGCGCCGCGTCGAGGCGATCATCTCCTCCAGCGACCGCCCGCCGGCCGGCCCTGACATGATCAGGTTGTCGATCCCCGGCGTCACCGCCAGCCCGCTCAACTCGGCCGAGTAGCGGGTCTGCAGCAGCGCTTCCAGCTGCCCGTCCTTGATCCAGTCGGTCGGCCCGAGCGGCAGCCCGTTGTCGAAGACCGAGCTCTCCCTGCTGGAGGCGTGCGCCGTCGCGAACGGCGAGCAGCCGATCCCCGCCACGCCGGGATCGCTCGACAGCGTCACGGGCAGTGTGGCCAGCCGCTCGCCCACGCGGGTGCCCCCGCCGGGCTTGGCGAACACCGAGCGGCCGTCGAGCGCGTCCCTGGCGCCCGCCGACCAGAACAGGTAGATCATCAGGTCGGCCACCGCGCTCGGCGGCAGCAGCGTCTCGTAGCGCCCCGCGGGCAGGTCCACCCGGGTCTTGGCCCACTCCAGCCGCTGCGCCAGCGAGGAGTCGAGGGCCGCCACGTCCACGTCCGTGAAGTCAGGGGTGGACACGCCCGTCCACGCCGAGCGCTTCAGGTCGGCGGACTTGGCGTTGAGCTCCAGCCGCCCGGTCGGCTGGTCGTGGCGCAGCCGCACGCCCGTGGACGTGCCGAGGAACGTCGAGGTGAGCGAGTGCTCGGCGAACCCGTACAGCTTCCTGCCGCTCGTCTCGGCCGCCGCGAAGGCGTCGCCGAGAGCCGGCGCGAACCTCTCGAACACCCCGATGTCGGTCGGCCGCACGTCCTCGTCCCAGCCGGGGGAGGCGGGGCCGCCCTCGACGAGCGGACGGGCGTCCTCGGCGGGCTGCGCGTCGCGCGCCGCCGCGTCGGCCGCCGCCACCACGCCGGGGAGCTGGTCCGCGCGTACGGCCGCCCGCGACACGACCCCCACGCTCCGCCCCGCGATCGAGATCACCGTCAGCCGTGCGGTACGGGCCACGCCGTTCGTGGTCAGCGTGTTGCCCGCGAAGCGCAGGTTGGCCGTGGACCCCTCGTCCACGAGCACCACGCAGGCGTCGTTACCGGAGAGCTCGAGCGCCCTCTCCACCATCTCCTGCGGCGAGGTCACGTTCACTTTCCACCCTCCTGCACGGTGTTGAGAATCCGCACGCCGCTGAACAGCGCGGCCGGGGAGCCGTGGCTGACCGGCGCGACCTGGCCAGGCTGGCCCTTGCCGCAGTTGAACGCGCCCCCGAGCACGTAGGTCTCCGGCCCGCCGACCGCCTCCATCGACCACCAGAAGTCCGTCGTCGTCGCCTGGTAGGCGAAGTCCCTGACCTGCCCGGCCAGCCTGCCGTGCGAGATCTTGTACGCTCGCTGCCCGGTGAACTGGAAGTTGTAGCGCTGCATGTCGATCGACCAGCTCTTGTCGCCGACGATGTAGAGGCCGCGCTCGACGCCTGAGATCAGCTCCTCGGTCGAGGGCCCGCCCGGCTCGGCCGCCAGGGAGACGTTGGCCATCCGCTGAATCGGCATGTGCCCCGGCGAGTCGGCGAACGCGCACCCGTTGGACCGGCCGAGCCCCTTCATCAGCGCCATCCGCCGGTCGAGCTGGTAGCCCACCAGGATGCCGTCCTTGACGATGTCGAAGCTCTGCGCCTGCACGCCCTCGTCGTCGTAGCCGACCGTGGCCAGGCCATGGGTGACCGTCCTGTCACCGGTCACGTTCATCGGCGACGAGCCGTAGACCAGCTCGCCGAGCTGGTCGAACGTGGCGAAGCTGGTGCCCGCGTACGCCGCCTCGTAGCCGAGCGCCCGGTCCAGCTCGGTGGCGTGGCCGATCGACTCGTGGATCGTCAGCCACAGGTTGGACGGGTCGATCACCAGGTCGTAGTCGCCCGCCTCGACCGACGGGGCCGCCAGCTTCTCCGCCAGCAGTTCGGGCAGCCTGGCCAGCTCGCCCTGCCAGTCCCAGCCCGTGCCCGTCAGGTATTCGTAGCCCCGCCCGACCGGCGGCGCGAGGGTCGACATGTCGTCGAAGCCGCCCTCGTAGGCCTTCATCGCGTTGAGCGTGGGATGCACCCGCACCCGCTGCTGCGTCGTGACCGTCCCGGCCGTGTCGGCGTAGAACTTCTGCTCCTTGACCTGCAGCAGCCGCGCCGAGACATGGTCGGCGCCCTTCAGCAGGCCGGCCGACCAGTCGGCGAGCAGGCTCACCTTGTCGGCCGGCGGCACCTCGAACGGGTCCACGTCGTACGCCGACACCCACACGGCGTCGGCGTGCACCGGCTCGGGCGCCAGCTCGATGGGCTCCCTGTTGATCGGGGCGCTCACCTCCGCCACGCGCACGGCCTGCTCGGCCACCACCGCCGCGGCCTCCGGCGTCAGGTGGATGCCGGCGGCGAAGCCCCATGTGCCGCCCTTGACGACGCGCACGGCGTAGCCCAGGTCGTCGGCGTCCATGGCGCCTTCGAGCCGGGCATCATAAAGACTCAGCGTCTCGGCTCTGACGCGTTCGAGCCGGAAGTCGGCGTGCTCGGCGCCGAGGTCGCGAGCGCGTTGCAGGGCGGCGTCCGCGAGCTGCCGCAGCGGCAACTCCAGGAAATCGGGATCGATCTGGCGCATGTCCACGATCCTAACCCTGTGATCTTGTGCCACCCGGACAACCGGATACCGGCGGGTAGGAGATAACGTCAGATGCCATGGCACGCTCTGTACTCGTCACCGGGGGCAATCGCGGCATCGGCCTCGCGATCGCCCGTGAACTCGCCGCGACCGGCGACGCCGTCGCGGTCACCTATCGATCGGGGGAGCCGCCGGAGGGCCTGTTCGGCGTGCGCTGCGACGTCACCAGCATGGCCGACGTGGAGGCCGCCTTCGACAAGGTGGAGGCCGAGCACGGCCCCGTCGAGGTCCTCGTCTCCAACGCCGGCATCGCCAAGGACACCCTGCTGGCGATGATGAAGGAGGAGACCTTCACCGACGTCGTCGACACCAACCTGACCGGCGCCTACCGCGTCGCCAAACGGGCCATCAGGCCCATGATGCGGCTCAAGCGCGGCCGGATCATCCTGATCTCCTCCGTGATCGGCCTGATCGGCCAGGCCGGCCAGACCAACTACGCCGCCTCCAAGGCCGGCCTGATCGGCTTCGCCCGATCCATGGCCCGCGAGTACGGCTCCCGCAACATCACGGTCAACGTGGTCTCGCCCGGATTCGTCGCCACCGACATGACGGCCGAGCTCGACCACGAGGCGATCATCGCCAACATCCCTCTCGGGCGGCAGGCGGCCCCCGAAGAGGTCGCGCGCGTCGTGCGCTTCCTGGCCGGCGACGACGCCTCATACATCACCGGGGCCGTGATCCCGGTCGACGGCGGACTCGGAATGGGGCACTGACATGGGCATTCTCGAAGGCAAGCGGATCCTCGTGACCGGCGTGCTCACCGACTCCTCGATCGCGTTCTCGGTGGCCAAGCTGGCGCAGGAGGAGGGCGCCACGGTGGTGCTGACCGGGTTCGGCCGGTTGAGCCTCGTGGAGCGCATCGCCAAGCGGCTGCCGGCGCCCGCGCCGGTGCTGGAGCTCGACGTCCAGAGCACCGAGCAGCTCGACACGCTCGCCGGCCGCGTGGGCGAGCACGTCGACGGGCTCGACGGCATCGTCCATTCGATCGCCTTCGCGCCGCAGACGGCGATGGGCGGCAACTTCCTCAACACCGCGTGGGAGGACGTCGCGACGGCCGTGCACGTCTCGACGTACTCGTTCAAGTCGCTGGCGGTGGCCTGCCTGCCGCTGATGAAGGAGGGCGGGGCCGTCGTCGGCCTCGACTTCGACGCCTCCAAGGCGTGGCCCGTCTACGACTGGATGGGCGTGGCCAAGGCCGGCCTGGAGTCCTGCAACCGCTACCTCGCCCGCGACCTGGGCAAGCACAACATCCGGGTCAACCTGGTGGCGGCCGGGCCGCTGCGCACGATGGCGGCCAGGTCGATCCCGGGCTTCAAGGAGTTCGAGGACGGCTGGCCCGGCAAGGCACCGCTCGGCTGGGACCTGGCGGACACGATGCCGGCGGCCAAGGCGTGCGTCGCGCTGATGTCCGACTGGTTCCCGGCGACGACGGGCGAGATCGTCCACGTGGACGGCGGCGTCCACGCCATCGGCGCCTGACCGCCGCGCGCCGGCCCGCCTGGGTTCGGGGCACCTGCCCGCCGCGGTCCGGCCCGTCTGGGTTCGGGCCGCCGGGTTCCGGTTGCCTGAGCGCCGCGGGCCGGCTCGCCGGGGCCTGGGTCAGGCCAGGCGGTGGCGTCCGTTGCCCGCGCGGGCCGGTTCGAAGGGGATCGACTCCGCGGGCTCCGTACGCTGGCGTCGCTGCTGCACGATCCGCGTGGCCAGCACCGCCGACCCGAGCAGGGCGATCGTCAGCACGGTCCCCAGCACGTCGGAGGCCGGCGGGCTGGGGCGCACCACCCGCTGATCCTGCATCGGCACCGACAACTCGTGCGCGAACGGATTGGGCCACAGCAGATCCACCCGCGGCGTGTCGGAACGCGCCTTCCGCTCCTCGATCACCGGCCGCCCGGTGCCCAGCTGCTGCGGCCTGCTCTCCGGCGGCGTGGGCGGCAGGGTGGGGACCGCGGCGGAGTCGTCATCGGGGCGCTTCTTCGACGGCCGCGTCCGCTCGGGCGACGGCGTGGGGATCGGCGGGCCCGGCGTCAGCACGTCGAGCATGCCCTCCTCGTCGCAGGCCAGCACCGGCAGGCACACGTCCTCCAGCGGCTCGGGGAGCACCGTCGTCCTGGCCGGCTTGGGCGACGGCTCGGCGGGATCGTCGCGCTCGGGAGGCTCGCTCGTGCGGCGCGGCTTACCCGTCGGGACGGCCTCACCGACCCGGCCGAGCACCTCGTCGGTCGTCTTCTCCAGGGGCTCCGTCACCTTGTCCGTCGTGCCGCCCGTCAGAGTGCCCACGGTGCCCGTGACCGCGTTGACGACGTCGCAGAGAGTGTTGGTCACTCCTGACAGCAGGCCCCCGTCGCGTGTGCAGTCATTGGTCGTGGCGGAGGCCGCTGCCGGAGCCGCCATCGGAACGGCCACCAGCGCCACCGCGAGAACTCCCACCGAGATCGCGGTCCTGCTCCCCATCCGTCCCCTCCTGCGTTGCTTCCGGAGGAAATCCTTATGGACATCGCACCTTCGACGCAGGTGTTTCCTGGGTAAAGTTGCGATTCGGTACCGACTAGTGATACGCGAGTGGGACTCTCGTTTCGGGTCAGTCGAGTGACGACACGTCATCAAGGGCCTCTCGGATCTCTCTGGGCAGGACGACGTCCTCGGCCGGCAGGACGCCCTTGAGCTGCGCGTGCGTACGCGCTCCGACGATGGCCGAGGCCACCCCGGGCTGGTCGCGCACCCACGACAGGGCCACGGCGAGGGGTGAGACGCCGAGCCCGTCGGCGGCGGTCATGACGGACTCGACCACGCTGCGGCTGCGCTCGTCAAGATAGGGACGGACGAAGTCGGCGAAGTGCGGGGTCGCCGCTCGCGAGTCGGCGGGGACGCCGGTGCGGTATTTTCCCGTCAGCACGCCCCGGCCCAGCGGCGACCAGGCCAGCACGCCCACGCCGAGGTGGGTGGCGGCGGGGAGCAGCTCGCGTTCTGGCTCGCGGGCGAGCAGGGAGTATTCGGCCTGCGCCGAGGTGATCGGGATGCGGCCGGGGATCGTCGCCTGGGTGACGGTGGCGGCCGCGAGCTGCCAGCCGGCGTAGTCGCAGACGCCCGCGTAGACGGCCCGGCCGGAGGAGACGATCGCGTCGAGCGCGGCCAGGGTCTCCTCCAGCGGCACCTCGGCGTCGTACGTGTGCAACTGCCACAGGTCGACGTAGTCGAGCCCGAGCCGGTTGAGCGAGTCGTCGACCGCGGCGATCAGGTGGCGCCTGGAGGCGTCGCGCGGCCGCCGGCCGGTGGGCGTCACCACGGCCTTGGTCGAGATGACCAGCTCCGAACGCGGCACCGAGTCGCGCAGGATGCGCCCGAGCAGCCGCTCCGAGTCGCCGCCCGTGTAGACGTCGGCCGTGTCGACGAGGTTGCCGCCCGCGTCGAGGAACGTCCGGAGCTGCGCGGCCGCCTCGTCGCCGTCGGTGTCACGCCCCCAGGTCATCGTGCCGAGCCCCAGCCGGGACACCGACAGGCCGCTGCGGCCGACATAGCGCTGCTCCATGATCCCGCCAGGTTATCAACAAGAAACCAGCTCATCGGGCTGCCGCTCCACTGTCATACGTGGTCAACGCCGGAGCGGCAGCCCGTCTCGCAGATTTCTCATTGCCAACAAGAAACCAGCTCATCGGGCTGCCGCTCCACTGTCATACGTGGTCAACGCCGGAGCGGATTTCTCGTGGCCGTCCGGGTGGGTGAAACGTCGTGATCGACGCCTGCGACACTTACTGGGTGACCACGCTGCTACTGGCCCGCCACGGGCTGACCGACCTCACCGGGCCGGTGCTCGCCGGCCGCACACCCGGGGTGCGTCTGAGTGAGGCGGGCAGGGCGCAGGCCGCCGCGCTCGCCCGGCGCGTCGCGCGCGTCAGGCTCGACGCCATTGTCTCCAGTCCGCTCGAACGCTGCATGGAAACGGCAGAAGCGGTCTCGGAAGGGCGCGAGACGACCGTGCTGACCGACGAGCGCTTCATCGAGTGCGAGTACGGCACGTGGACCGGGCGCCCGCTGAAAGAGCTCGCGCAGGAGTCGTTGTGGCCGGTCGTGCAGGCGCACCCCAGCGCGGCGACATTTCCGGAAGGCGAGTCCCTGGCCGGAATGCAACATCGGGCGGTCACGGCGGTCAGGGAGTGGAATCAACGCCTGGGGGAGAAGGCTGTCTACCTGGTTTGCAGTCACGGCGACGTGATCAAGTCGATCGTGGCGGACGCTCTGGGTCTCCATCTCGATCAGTTTCAACGCATTACTGCCGATCCGGCCGCTCTCACAGTCATTCGCTATGCCCCCTTGCGTCCCTTTGTTCTCAGACTCAACGATATGGGGGAATTGGCGCTCCCCGAGGATTCGGAGGAGAAAGACGGGGGAGAAAACATCACCGGGAGCGATGCCGCCGTCGGCGGTGGACCCGGAACCACGTAAGGTCAGGCTATGCCGGTCTTCGACTACGACCCACCAGAGAGGTTCGTCGCCGGTGCCCTGGGGCAGCCCGGCGCGCGGGTCTTCTTTCTGCAGGCCAGGGCCGAGGGCAGACTGACCACGGTGGCGCTCGAGAAGCTGCAGGTCGCGGCGCTCGCGGGCAGGCTCGACGAACTGCTCGACGAGGTGCTGCGCCTGAGCGGCGGCACAGCGCAGGTGCCCGCGCTGGCTCCTGCCGATCTGGCCGACGACGCGCCTCTCGACGTGCCGGTCGCGGAGGACTTCCGCGTCGGCACCATGGCACTGGCCTGGGACGCCGAGAAGTCCCAGGTGGTGATAGAGGCCCAGGAGGTCGTCGACGAGGAAGACGTCGAGGGCCCCGACCCGGCGGTGCTGCGCGTGCGCATCAGCGCGGGCGCGGCCAGAGCCTTCACCCAGCGGGCCCTGCAGATCGTCGCGGCGGGCCGCCCGCCGTGCCCGCTGTGCGGACAGCCGCTCGACGCCGCCGGACACGTCTGCGTCCGGCTCAACGGATATCGCGGGGGTGAGGCGGCTTCATGACCGCTCCGGAGAGCGAACCGGCCGTCAAGCCGCCGGGCCCATCGGGCATCCGCGACGAGGAAGCGCTCACGCTGCTGCGCGACGGCCGCCTCGACGTGGCGGGCCGCCTGGTGGAAGCCACCAACATGACGCTCTACTGCTCGGTCAAGCTTGGCTCCCGTACGGCCGCGTGCGTCTACAAGCCCGTACGCGGCGAGCGCCCGCTGTGGGACTTCCCCGACGGCACCCTGGCGGCCAGGGAGGTGGCCGCGTTCGAGGTGTCGCAGGCGACGGGCTGGCGCATCGTGCCGCCCACGGTCTACCGCGACGGCCCCTTCGGCCCCGGCATGTGCCAGTTGTGGATCGACACCGAGCGTGAGGTCGACCTGATGCGGCTGGTCAAGAGCCGCAATCCGGTGGTGCGGCGGATGGCGGTGTTCGACGCGGTGGTCAACAACGCCGACCGCAAGGGCGGTCACCTGCTGCCGCTGCCGACCGGCCACGTCTACGGCGTCGACCACGGGGTCTGCTTCTCCGCCGAGGACAAGCTGCGCACGGTGCTCTGGCAGTGGCGCGGCAAACCGCTGGCCCGCGAGGCGGTGGCGGTGCTGGCTAAACTCGAGCGCGACATCGAGTCCGGGGCGCTGGGGCGCAGGCTGCGCGAGCTGCTCACGCTGGCGGAGGTGGAGGCCACCTGGCAGCGGGTCAGGCGGCTGCTGGACACGGGCGTGCATCCGTACCCGTCGGAAGGCTGGCCGGCCATTCCGTGGCCACCCATCTGAGATCCGTCGGAGGGCTGGCCCGCCGTTGCGTGGCCACCCATCTGAACCCGGCCGGAGACGGTTTACTACTCTTTGCTCCATGTGCACGCTGATCGTGAGAACCGGGCGGCCGCTCGCCCTCATGGGCGTCAGGGACGAGTTCACCGACCGCCCGTGGGAGGGGCCGGGGGAGCACTGGCCGGAATACCCGGGCATGATCGGCGGGCGCGACCTCAAGGCGGGCGGCACCTGGCTGGCCGTCAACCCGGCGGCCCGCCGCGCCGCGGCCCTGCTCAACGGCCGCGGCCGGGCCGCGCCGGAGACGACGAAGATCTCCCGAGGCGACCTGGCGCTGCGGGCCGCGTACACGGGGGAGCCGCCAGGGGGCGATCTGACCTGCTACGACCCTTTCCACCTGGTGCTCGCCGACCTGGCCTCGGTCCGGCTGTCCAGCTGGGACGGCGAGCGCCTCTCCGCCTCGGACCTCCCCGACGGCACCAGCATGATCGTCAACTCCGGCCTGGACCCGGCGGACGAGCGGGTGCTGGCGTACCTGCCCAGGTTCGAGGCGGGCGGATGGAACGAGCTGATCACGGCGGCGCCGTCCGCCGACCCGGGCGCGCTCATCGTCAGGAACGAACTGCCGGACGGCCGCGTCTTCGCCTCCCTGTCGGTGATGGAGGTCGAGCTCGAGCCCGGCGGGCTGACGTACGCGTTCACCGACCTCACCGCTGATCGGGACGGATAGGCTCAAAGGCATGCGATCGTGGTCTGCCCCGAATGTCCCAAGGCTCCCCGGTGAGAGCATTCCGCTGCGTCTCTACGACACCTCCGCAGGGCAGGTGCGGCAGACCGATCCGGGCCCGACCGCCAGGATGTACGTCTGCGGCATCACCCCCTATGACGCCACCCACCTCGGCCACGCCAACACCTACCAAGCGTTCGACCTGATCGGCCGGATGTGGCGGGACGCGGGCCACGAGGTGCACTACACCCAGAACGCCACCGACGTGGACGACCCGCTCCTGGAGCGGGCGGCGCAGACCGGCGTCGACTGGCAGGACCTGGCCGAGCGGGAGATCGAGCTGTTCCGCGGCGACATGGAGGCGCTGCGGATCCTGCCACCCCGCGAGTACGTCGGCGTCACCGAGATCGTCGGCCAGGTCGCGGACCTGATCTCCAAGCTCGCCGCCAAGGGCGTCACGTACGTCCTCGACGGCGACGTCTACTTCAGCGTGGCCGACGCCCCCAAGTTCGGCCAGGTGTCCGGCTACGACGAGCAGGAGATGCTGGCCCTGTTCGCCGAGCGCGGCGGCGACCCGGAGCGGCCGGGCAAGCGCCACCCGCTCGACTGGCTGCTGTGGCGGGCCGAGCGGCAGGGCGAGCCCGCCTGGGAGTCGCGCCTGGGCAGGGGCAGGCCGGGCTGGCACATCGAGTGCACCGCGATCTCCCTCGGCAACCTCGGCCCCGGCTTCGACGTGGCCGGCGGCGGCTCAGACCTGATCTTCCCGCACCATGAGTGCGGCGCCTCCGAGGGTCACGCCGCGACCGGCGAGTGGCCGTTCGCGAAGTTCTACACGCACGCCGGCATGGTCGGGCTCGACGGCGAGAAGATGTCGAAGTCCAAGGGCAACCTCGTCTTCGTCTCCAAGCTGCGCCTGGCGCACGGCCCGATGGCCGTCAGGCTCGTGCTGCTGGCCCATCACTACCGCGCCGACTGGGACTACGTGCCCGGCCTGATCGCCGACGCCGAACGCAGACTGGCGCTGTGGCGCTCGGCGACGGCGCTCGCCTCGGGGCCGAGCGCGGACGAACTGCTCGCCACGGTGCGGGCGCGGCTGGCCGACGACCTCGACTCGCCGGGCGCCCTGGCCGCGGTCGACGCCTGGGCCGAGGACGCCCTCGCCCGCGGCGGCCCGGACACCGGCGCGCCCGCCCTGGTCAGGGACCTGGCGGACGCCCTGCTCGGCGTGACCCTCTGAAGGCGTCCCGAGGCCGCGACATCACCGGCCCGGGCTGAGGTTTGACGGCGTCCGGGCGGACGCATAGTTCCTAACATGCGTGAAGAAACGGAGCTCAGGCTCGCGATCACGCTGGATCTGCCCGGCGACTTCGAGCCGGAGGCGGACGAGCCGGGGTTCAGAGTCGGAGGCGTTCGAGTTGCTCGGCGGTGGCCAGTTCGGCGGCGAACCACTCGATGGTGCGGCGCAGCCCCTCGGCGGCGGGCACCCGCGCCTGCCAGCCGAGCCGCTCGGCCGCCAGCGTGGTGTCCGGCCGGCGGACCTTCGGGTCGTCGGCCGGCCGGTCGATGAACCGGATCTCCGACGACGAGCCCGACAGGTCCCTGATGAGCGTGGCCAGCTCCAGCATGGTCAGCTCGTCCGGGTTGCCGATGTTGACGGGGCCGGCGAAGTCGCTGCCGGCCATGGCCAGGATGCCCGACACGGTGTCGTCGACGTAGCAGACCGAGCGCGTCTGCGACCCGTCGCCGGTGATGGTGATCGGCTCGCCGGTCAGCGCCTGCCGGATGAACGTCGGGATCGCCCGCCCGTCGAACGGCCGCATCCTGGGGCCGTAGGTGTTGAAGATGCGGACGATGCCGGTGTCGGTGCCGCGTGACTGGCGGTAGGCGGTGGTCAGCGACTCGGCGAAGCGCTTGGCCTCGTCGTAGACGCTGCGCGGGCCGACCGGGTTCACGTTCCCCCAGTACGTCTCGCGCTGCGGGTGCTCCAGCGGGTCGCCGTACACCTCGCTGGTCGACGCCAGGACGAACCTGGCGCCCTTCTCCCTGGCCAGCCCCAGCGCGTGCAGCGTGCCGACGCTGCCCACCCGCAGCGTCTCGATCGGGTAGCGCAGGTAGTCGGCGGGGGAGGCGGCCGAGGCGAAGTGCAGCACGAGGTCCAGCCGGTCCCCGACGTGCACGTAGCCGGTCAGGTCGCACTCGATGATCCGGAACTCGGGCCGGTCGATCAGGTGCTCGACGTTGCGCGGCCCGCCGGTGAGGAAGCTGTCCATGCAGACGACCTCCGCTCCCTCGTCCAGCAGGCGTTCGCACAGGTACGAACCCAGGAACCCGGCGCCCCCGGTGACGAGAGCCCTCATGACGTGACCTCCAACGCGGCGTCGACGACTTCGGATACCTCGATCCGCAGCAGGCCGGGATCCGGCCGTTCCCCGTGCGGATCGCCGTTCCGCCCGGCCCACAGCGCCACGTGACGCCAGCCGGGCGGCGGCCCCCACAACTTCGGCGAGACCGGCCCGAACAGCACCACCGACGGCACACAGAACGCCGTCGCCAGGTGCGCCACCCCGGTGTCGCCGCAGACCACCAGGCTCGATCTGCTGACCAGGTCGATCAGGTCGGCCAGGCGGGTGCGCCCGGCCAGCACGCGTTCAGGGGGCAGGCCCGCCAGCTCGGCGACCCTCATGGCCAGCGGCACCTCCTCGGCGTTGCCCGTGACGACCACGTCGTCCAGCGCCGCCGCCACCTCGGCGAACCGCTCGGGCGGCCACCGCCGCGACGGATAGGCGGCGCCCGGATGCACGATCGCCGGGCCCGTGCGGTCGGAGATGCCGAGCGTCAGGTCGTCGGGGTCGGCCGGGATGCCGTGCCACTCCAGCAGGTCGCACCAGCGGCGTACCTCGTGCACCTTCTCCGGCCACGGCGGGCCGGTGCCGTAGCTGATCAGTCGCCCTGGCCGGGTGCTCCGCAGCGCCTCGATGCTCTGCGGCCCCTTCCCGTGCAGGTTGACCGCGACGTCCGGCCGTTCGAACGGCACCGGACCCGGTCCCGACACGTCCACCTGGGCGTCGACCGCGCCGATCAGCGGCGGCAGGGCGTCCAGAGCCCGCGGCGCCGCCAGCGTGATCCGGTGCCACGGGAACGCCTGGCGCAGTGCCCGCAGGGCGGGCACGGCGGTGAGCAGGTCGCCCAGGCCGAGCCCGCGCAGCACCAGGAGGTCTAGGGCCATGACGTCTCCGTCGAGGGGCAGACCACGAGCTCTCTCACCTCGCATCCGGCGGGCTGCCGCAGCGCGAACACCACCGCCTGGGCGACGTCCGCCGGATCGTTCAGCCCTGCCTCAGGGCCGGGCTTGTACTGCTCGGGGCGGCCGTCGAAGAAGCTCGTCCGCATGCCGCCCGGGATCAGCAGGGTCACCCCCACCTCGCCGCGCAGCTCGATCGCGAGCCCCCTGGTGAAGCCGACGACGCCGAACTTCGACGCCGAGTACGCCGACGCGTCGCTGAGCGGCCGCAGCCCCAGCGTCGACGCGCAGGTGACGACCTTGCCGCGGGTGTGCTTCAGGTACGGCAGCGCCGCCCGTACGACGGCGGCCGTGCCCAGCAGGTTCACCTGGATGACCCGCTCCCAGTCGGCGGCCGGTACGTCCTCCAGCCGCCCGCACGCGTCGATGCCCGCGGCCGTCACCACGCCGTCCAGGCCGCCGGCCCGCTCGGCCAGCTCGCGTACCGCCCGCTCGGCCTGCCCCCGGTCGGCCAGGTCGGCTGTGACGTGGTCGAATCGCTGGTCGGGCGCGCGTACGTCGACGACGAGCGCCCGCCAGCCCTCCTTCTCCACGGCTTCGGCGGTGGCCCGTCCGAGCCCGGAGGCTCCCCCGGTGATCAAAACGTTCACTGGATCTCCCTGATCAGATTGGTTGTCGAACGCCCCGGCAGCGTGCTCAGCACGACGGTCTCCGCGCCGAGCCTGCCGAGGACCTCGGATTCGGGCAGCAACTCCCCCTCGTAGTCGCCGCCCTTCACCCACGCGTCGGGGCGCAGCCGTTCGATGGCGGCGGCCGGGGTGTCCTCGTCGAACACCAGGACCGCGTCCACGCAGCCCAGCGCCCTGAGCACCTCCACCCGGTCACGCACGTCCACGATGGGCCGCGACGGGCCCTTCAGCCGGCGTACCGACTCGTCGGAGTTGACACAGACGACCAGCGCGTCGCCCAGCGCCCTGGCCCGCCGAAGCAGGCTCACATGCCCCGCGTGCAGCAGGTCGAAACAGCCGCCGGTGGCGATCAGACGGCCGCCGTACGCGCGGGTGAGCCCGGCCACCTCCAGCGCCGTGCGCGGCCGGTCGCCGAGCCGCTGCTCCCGTACCTTGATCGTGGCGGCCCCGCCGCGTTCCACGAAGCGCGAGGCCTCGCCGACGCCGATCGCGACCGCGTCCCGGACGTCCGCGCCGTCACGCAGCGCGAGCGCCGCGGCGGCGGCGAGCCGGTCGCCCGCGCCGCACGCGTCCCGGCCGCCGGCCCGCACCGGCGGCGGCACCCTGGTCAGCGGGCCGCCCTGGACGGCCAGCGCCGCCCCGCACGCGCCCGTAGTCACGGCCACCGCGCCGGCCCGCAGGTCCCGCACCAGCCTGCGGGCAGCCTGGTCGGGGCCGTGGCAGGCGCCCTGGCACAACGCGCGCGCCTCCGCCTCGCTGGGCGTCAGCAGGGCGCAGCCGGGCATCGGCCGCTCGCCCCTGGGATGCGGGTCCCACACCACCGGTACGGCGACGTCGCGCAGCAGTTCGCGGGCCATCCTGGCCACGCCGCGGCCGTAGTCGGAGACCAGCACCGCGCCGGCCCGGCCGATCGCTTCGACGGCCTCCCTGCTGGGCGCGTACCTGGCGGTGCCGTCGCCGGCGTCCAGCCTGACCAGCGTCTGGCCCCGCGCCCTGACCCGCGTCTTGCGCACGGTGGCGCCACGCAGCGGGAGCCTGATCAGCTCCACCTCCTCCGACAGCAGCCCGCACAGGCGGTGGCCGTCGGGGTCGTCGCCGATCGCGGTGATCAGCACGACGTCGGCGCCGTCGCGGGCGGCCAGCAGCGCGGCCAGCCCGGCGCCGCCTGGACGCGCCTGCTCGGCGGCGACGTCGACCACCGGGACGGGCGCGTCCGGACAGAGCCGCTCGGTCTCACCTTCGACGTCCACGTCAAGCAACGTGTCCCCGATGACCACAAGCGGCCCAGCCACAGCGTTTGTTTTTCGAGCGGAGCTCGGGCTGTGACGAATGTCCTCACTCCGTTGCGGATCCATCACAGCGCTTCCTCCACCGCTTCGCACAGCAGGTGGATCATGGCGAGGTGCACCTCCTGCACGGTGGCGGTCTCCCCGGAAGGTACGCACACCGTCTCGTCGCACACGTCGGCCAACGGGTTCGGCGCGGGACCGGTCATGGCCCAGGCGAGGATCCCGTTCTCCTGCGCCGTGCTGGCCGCGGCCAGCACGTTCGCGCTGGCGCCGCTGGTGGACAGGCACAGCAGCACGTCACCGGGACGGCCGTGCGCGCGCACCTGCCGGGCGTACACCTGGTCGGCGCCGAAGTCGTTGGCGATCGCCGTCAGCGACGAGCCGTCGCCGTGCAGCGGGATCGCCGCGTACGGCTCCCTGTCGTCCCTGAACCTGCCGACCAGCTCGGCCGTCAGATGCTGCGCCTCGGCCGCCGAGCCGCCGTTGCCGCAGGCCAGCAGCCGGCCGCCGGCGCTCAGCACACCTGCCAGCTTCCCGCCCCAGGCGCGGACGGTGACCGCGTGGCCGTCGACCTTCTCCAGCGTGGTCCAGAGCTTCTCGAGATGAGCGTCCATGATCAACCCCCCAGAGCGGCCAGTCGGCACACCTGGCCATCGATGACCTGCGTGTACACGGCCTCGGTCCGTTCTGCGACGCGCGGCCAGCCGTACCTCTCGCGTGCTCTGCGGGCCCCCGCCGCGCCGAGCCGTGCCCGCCTTTCCGGACTGTCGAGCACGTCCTTCAGCGCCCTGGCCAGCGCTCGGGGACGGCGCGGCGGCACCAGCACGCCGCAGCCGGCGACGGTGTCCAGGTGCCCGCCGACCGCCGAGGCCACCACGGGCACGCCGCAGGCCATCGCCTCGACCGGGACCATGCCGAACGGCTCGTACCACGGCACCGTCACCACCACGTCGGCCGAGCGCATCAGGGCAGGGACGTGCTCGCGCGGCACGCTGCCGATCACATGGACCCGGTGGCCGAGCCCGTACGCGGCGGCCAGTTCGCGCAGGCGTACCGACTCCTCGTCGTCGGGGCTGCCGCCGGCGATCACCAGGTCGGCGTCGGGGAGCCGGCGCAACGCCCTGATCACGGTGTCCACGCCCTTGCGCGGCACCATCCTGCCGATGCTGAGCACGAGCTTGCCGGAGGTACGCGGCGCCACGGGCCCCTCCGGGCAGAACGCCGACAGGTCGACGCCGCACGGCACCACCGTGACGCGCTGCTCGGGAACCCCCATCGCGCACAGCTCGCGAACCTCGTCCGCGCAGGTGGCCAGCACCGCGTCGGCCCGCTTGCCGATCTCCCGCTCGGTGTCGATCCGGTGCGCCGGGCTGGTGTCCGCGGCGCCCTGCCAGCGCCGCTTGACCGTGCCGAGCGCGTGGAACGTCTGCACCACCGGCACGCCCTCGACCGCCTGCAGCGCCGCCTGCCCGCTCATCCAGAAGTGCGCGTGCACGACGTCCGGCCGGCGCGCGGCCCAGCGGTCGGCCAGCCGTTCGGTGAACTCCGGCATGTACGGAGGCAGCTCGTCCTTCGGCACCGGCGCCGGGGGGCCGGCGGTGACGTACTCGACCGTGACGCCCGGCGCCATGGGCACCGAGTCCGGCTGGGTCTCCGACGTGCGCCTGGTGTGGACGACGACCGTGTGCCCGCGCTCGGCCAGCGCGACGGCGAGCGCGGCGACATGGACGTTCTGGCCGCCCGAGTCGACGCCGCCGACCGCCGCCAGCGGGTCCGCGTGCTCGGAGATGAGATCCACCTTCACTGCGTCAGCTCCCTCACTGCCTTGACCACCTGCTCACTTGTCACCTGGGACAGGCACGGGTGCCCGGGTACCGGACAGGTGCGCGCCCTGCTTCCCCGGCAGGGCGCCCGCTGGTCACCGAGCAGCACCACGGGCACGCCGTACGGGGCCCACCGAGCCGCCGGTACGACAGGGGCGAACAGACTCACGACCGGCGTGCCGACGGCGGCGGCCAGGTGCGCGGGACCGGTGTTGCCGGCCACGAGCACGCCGGCGCGATCGATCACGGCGGCCAGTTCGGCGAAGGAGGTCACGCCGCCCAGGTCCACCGCGACGCCACCGGCCACGTAGGCGGTGAGGTCGCGTTCCGTGCCGGTCACGACGACCTGGTGCCCGTCTTCGGCCAGCTCCCGCACGGCGTGCCGATGCCTGTCGGCGGGCCAGGTTCGCGCGGGCGCCGATGTCCCCGGGTGCACCACGACATACGCGCCTTTGTCGGCGTCGGCGCTGACTTTTCGGAGTTGCCCCGTATATCGGCTTATATCCGGAAGTGGTCGCTGAACTGCGAGTCTGCCGTCATCGCCCTTCGGCAACTCGAACCCGGCCGCCCTCGCGACCGCCAGCATGCGCTCCGCCTCGGGCACATCGGCGCTCTCGTCCACGACGTGCCTCACGTCGAGCAGGGATCCCGGATAGTCGTTGCTGATGGCCGCGACGCGGCGCACGCCGGCCAGCCTGAGCAGCAGCGCCAGGGGGAGCGCCGACTGGTGGAACGAGGTCAGGATCACCGCCTCGTCGATCCCGCCGAGCCTGGCGATCAGGCCGTCCACCTGGGCCTTGGAGACGGGCGGCGCGGTGTGGTCGATCCAGGGCGCGCGCCACTCGATCACGCGGTCCACACCGGGCAGCAGCCCGGCCGCCGCCGCGCCGTTCGGGCCGGCCAGGAAGACCAGCTCGTCGGCCCGCGTGCGCACGGCCCGGACGGCGGGCCCCGCCAGCAGCACGTCCCCGGCATCATCCAACC
>NZ_JADOGI010000216.1 GCF_015645445.1 Nonomuraea cypriaca
GCCCTGCGAGCACACGGCGGGGAGTCAGGCGAGGGCGTGGGCGAGGTGGGAGGTGGAGTGGTAGAGGTCGCGGTAGAGGGCGTACAGGCGGTCGTAGTCCGCAGCCGCCTTCGGGTCGGGTTCGACGAGGGAGGCGAGCGGGTTCCAGCCGTCGGACGGCACGCCGGAGGCTCGGGCGGCGAGCATGGCGTCGCCGTAGGCGGCGCCGACCGTGTGGGCGGGCAGCATCTGCGGCTGCTGGAGGACGTCGGAGACGATCCGCGTCCACAAGCCGCCCCGTGTGCCGCCGCCCACCGCCACCAAGCGCCCGGCCGATCCACCCGCCGAACCGCCCGCCGACCGCATGGCCTCCATGTTGTGCCGCACGCCGAAGGCCGTGGCCTCCAGCGCCGCCCGGTAGAGATGGCCGCGCCCGTGCCGCAGCGTCAGGCCGATCACCGTCCCCCTGGCGTCCGGGTCGAAGAGCGGCGTGCGCTCGCCGGCGAAGTACGGCAGCATGAGCAGCCCCTCGGCGCCCCGCCCGGCCGTGTCGGCCTCGGCCGTGAGCGCCTCGAACGAGGCCCCGGTCAGGTCCCGCAGCCACGCGGTGATCGCCCCGGAGGTGGCCATGCCGGCCGCCAGGTTGTACGTCCCCGGCGTCACCCCGACGGTCCCCCACAACTGCGGCGACACGGCCCGCGACGCGAGGACCTCGACGAGGAACATGGTCGTGCCGTACATCAGCATGACGTCGCCCGGCGCGTCGACTCCGACGCTGAGCGCCTCGGCCCACGCGTCGATGGTCCCCGCCACCACCGGGATCCCGGCGGGCAGCCCGGTGCGGGCCGCCGCGTCGGCGGTGATCGTGCCGGCGACCTCGCCGCTCCAGGCCAGCGCGGGCAACTCCAGCTCGGGTACGACCTCCCAGTCCGTGATCCACTCATGGGTACGGGTGTCGTACAGCGGCGTGCACTGACTGGCGGAGTGGTGGTCGAGCACGTACGCGCCGGTCAGCCGGTGCACCAGCCACGAGTGCGCCATGAACATCCGCCGGGTCCGCGCCCACACCTCGGGCTCGTTCACCCGGAGCCATTCCAGTTTGGGCCCGGCCGCCTGGGAGGTGAGCGGCGACCCGCACCTGTCCAGGATCGCGGCCTCGCCATACCGCTCGGTCTGCGCGGCGATCTCGGCGGTGGCCCGCGTGTCGACTCCGTACAGGATGGCGGGGCGCAGCGGCGTGCCGTCCTCCGCGCAGGCCAGGACGCACGGCCCGATCCCGCTGATCCCGACGGCGGCGATGTCGGGACGGGCCAGCTCGGCCACGATCGAGGCGAAGTCCGCCCACCAGATCGCGAGGGCGTCGTGCTCGAACCAGCCCGGCCGCGGCGTGGCGGTACGGTGCTCGCGTACCGCCGTGGCCACGACCGTGCCGTCGGGCGCGACGAGCACGCCCTTGGAGCTCGACGTGCCGATGTCGACGCCGAGGAACATCAGCTCTGTCCCGACAGGTCGAACTGCTTGTAGAGGTCGGCCGCGTTGTCCTTGGTGACCTGGGTGGTGCCGAGCACCTGCTGCTTCTCCACCGGCTGGCCGTGCAGGATCTTGTTGACCGTGTCGGCCGCCTCCTGCGCGCCCGTCGGGTAGACGAACGTGGCCGAGAGCTGGCCGAGCTGCACCGCGCGGATGCCGCCGTCCGGGATGGCCAGGCCGTCGATGCCGACGAACTTGATCTTGTCCGCCCGGCCCGCCGCCTGCGCCGCCAGGTACGCGCCCAGCGCCATCGGGTCGTTGTGCGCGTACACGAGGTCGATCTGGGGGTGCTGGGCCAGCCACTGCTGCATGATCGGGGTGGCCTGCTCCTTCAGCCACTTGCCCTCGCGGTCCGCGATGATCTCGATCTTGGGGTTGGCCGCGATGGCCTCGCGGAAGCCCTTGTCCCGGTCGATCTGCGGCTGGTTGGAGGTGATGCCGCGCAGCTCGACGATCTTGCCGCCGTCCGGCAGCAGTCTGACCGCCTCCTCGCCCGCCTTCTTGCCGATGAGCACGTTGTCGCCGCCGATGAAGGCGGTGTAGCAGTCCGTGTTCACGGTGCGGTCGAGGACGATCACCGGGATCTTCGCGTCGCACGCCTGCTGCACGGCCGCCGTCAGCGGAGCCGGCTCGGTGGGCGAGACGATCAGCGCGTCGACCTTCTGCGTGATGAAGTTCTGGACCTGCGAGACCTGCGTGGCGCTCGACTGCCGGGCGTCGGCGATCGGCAACAACTCAATATCCGGATATTTCTCCAAAAAGTGCTGCAACTGCAGGTTGAGCTGAGCCCGGTACGGCTCGGCGTTGTTCGACTGCGAGTAACCGACGACGAACTTCTCCTTGGCGCCGCCGTCCGCGCCCGCTGAAGGCGCGGGCGCCTTGGACGCGCACGCCGCCGCGAGCACCGCGCACAACGCGATGGTGATGGCCTTCTTCACGATCGAGACCCTCCTCGGAAGAACTTGAAGAGATCGGGACGCTGCAGGACGACCGCCACGACGACGATCAGTCCCTTGATCACGAGCTGCCAGTTGTCGCTGACCGCGTTCAGCCCGAGCACGTTGTCGAGCAGCGTCAGGATGAGAGCCCCGACGAACGTGCCGATGATCGTGCCCTTGCCGCCGGCCAGCGAGGCGCCGCCGATGACCGCGGCGGCGATGGCGTCCAGCTCGAACGACTGCCCGGCCTGCGGGTCGGCCGAGGCGCTGTAGGCGGCGTCGATCGGCCCGGCGAACCCGGCTAGCATGCCGGACAGCGTGAACACCGCGATCGTGACCGCCGTGACGTTCACGCCGGACAGCCGGGCGGCGGTGGGGTTGCCGCCGACCGCGTACACGTGCCGGCCGAAGCGGGTCTTGGTGAGGATCAGGTGGAAGATCACGCAGACCACGATGAACGCCAGCACCGGGTAGTAGATCCGGTCGAACAGGTTGTGGCCGGGCGTGCCGAAGAGCTGGAACGCCTCCGCCTGCGGCGTCAGTTTCCCGTCGGGCCCGGCGATCTGGGTGCCGACGCTGACGTTGTCACTGACCTGCCGGTCCAGTCCGCGTACGACCGAGAGCATGGCCAGGGTCATGACGAACGACTGGATACGCAGCCAGGTCGTGCCGGCGCCGTTCAGGAAGCCAAAGAAAGCGCCCACCACCATACAGATCGGGACGATCTGCCACGGTTCGAGCGAGTACTTCGACAGCATCATCGCGGCCGTCATCGACGCGATGCCCAGCAGCGAGCCGACGGACAGGTCGATGCCGCCGGTCAGGATCACCAGCGTGACGCCCACGGCCAGGATGCCGCGGGAGGCGAAGGCGCCGATGGCGTTCGTCATGTTCGTCTCGTTGAGGAACATGTCGCCCTTGGTGGCGATCCCGACGGCGAGGATCAGCACCAGGCCGATGTAGGCTTGCGCACCGCCGAGGGCGGACAGCGTGCGCCGCAGCCGGCTCTCCGCCGGCGCCTTGGCGGGTGCGGGCGGCGCGGTCTTGGTCGTCATAGGGTCATCACCTGTTGTCGTGCCATGGCGGCTTCGAGAATCGCCTCCTGCGTGGCCTGGCCCCGGCCGAACTCGGCGGTGATCCGGCCCTCGCACAACACGAGGATCCGGTCGCACATCGCCAGCAGTTCGGGCAGCTCGGACGAGGCCACCAGCACGGCCTTGCCTGACGCGGCCAGCTCGGACATCAGCGCGTGGATCTCCGCCTTGGCGCCCACGTCGATGCCGCGGGTGGGCTCGTCCATGAGGATCAGCGACGGCGCGGTCAGCAGCCATTTGGCCAGCACGACCTTCTGCTGGTTGCCGCCCGACAGGTTGCCGACGGTGAACCGGGTGCTGGGCGTCTTGACGCGGAGCTCGCGTACCTGCCGCTCGACCTCGGCGTTCGCCTTCTTGGCCGCCACGACGCCGAACCGCAGGAACCGCTTGAGCGAGGGCAGGCTGGCGTTGAAGGCGATGGTGTTGCCGAGCACCAGGCTCTGCGCCTTGCGGTCCTCGGCGACCAGCGCCACACCGCGCGCGATCGCGTGTCTGGGGCTCCTCGGCCGGTACGGCCGGCCGGCCAGGGTCATCGCGCCCCCGGCCGGCCGATGCACCCCGAAGATCGCTTCGAGCAGCTCGCTGCGCCCCGCGCCCATCAGGCCGGCGACGCCGACGATCTCCCCGGCCCGTACGGACAGGGAGACCGAGCGCAACGCGGTACGCCCCGAGCCGGCCTCGCCGGGCACCGACAGGTCCTCGACCTTCAGCAGCTCCTCGCCCGTGTCACCGCCGGCCGCGCGCGGGAACATCTCGCCCAGCGGGCGGCCGACCATCATCTGGATCAGCTCATCCCTGTCGATGGATGAGCGCTCGCCTACATAGCGGCCGTCGCGCATCACGACCACCCGGTCGGCGATCTCCTCCAGCTCCTCCAGACGGTGCGAGATGTAGATGACGCCCACGCCGCGGCCGGTCAGGTCGCGGATGACCTCGTAGAGCCGGTGCACCTCCGCGTCGGCCAGTGCCGAGGTGGGCTCGTCCATGACCAGCACGCGGACGTTCTGCGACAGGGCCTTGGCCACCTCGATGAGCTGGCGTTCGGCGATCTTGCACTGCTTGATGAGCGTGCGCGGGGACAGGTCGAGCCCGAGTCCGCGCAGCAGCTCGGCCGCGCGCGACTCCATACCCTTGCGGTCGAGGAACGCGCGTTCCCTGCCGAGGAAGATGTTGTCCGCGATGGACAACTCGGGCACCAGGTTGAGCTCCTGATGGATCATGGCGATGCCGTGCCCGCGCGCGTCCTTGGGCGAGTGGATGCGCGCGACCTCACCGCCGATCTCGATCTCGCCCTCGTAGTCCTTGAACACCCCGGCCAGGATGTTCATCAGCGTGGACTTGCCCGCGCCGTTCTCACCGAGGAGGGCCACCACCTCGCCCTCCCCCACCGTGAGGGACACCCCGTCGAGGGCCCGCACGCCGGGGAAGGACTTGCCGATGGCCCGCATCGTCAGAACCGTCACCGCAGACTCCACGCGGTGTAGGAGGCGGCCGACCAGGGAGTCTTCGGAGTGAGCTGGACGGTGATCTCGCGGTGGCCGCGGGTCGCCTCGGCCGGGATCTGGTAGACGTCCTCCAGCCATTTGCGTGAGGTGTTGCCGAGGGGCTGCACCCAGTCCGCCAGCCTGTGCCCGTTGACGGTGACCTCGGCGTGCTGCCCGGCCACGCTCTGGTCGCCCGTACGGCGCAGCTCCACGCCCCGGTTGTTCTTGTCGATCTTCAGGGTGAAGCCGACCGGGCCTTCGGTGACGCGCTGCGTGGCCTTCAGCGTGTCGAGGTTGCGGAAGTCGCCCTCGAACGCCGAGTCGAGCGTCGTGACCTCGCCCTCGCCGGTGTAGTCGTGCGCCCGCTCGCTGGCCTGGTCGCCGACCCTCAGGGCGTCGGTCCTGGCGGAGGCGGGGCGGTCGGCGCCGTACCAGTAGGCGGTGGAGGAGTAGACGCCCTCGACGTCGTTGGTCCAGCCGTGCTCGATGTCGAACGTCAGCGCGCTGCCGAACGGCACCGCGTCACCGATCATCAGCCGGTACGCGCCGGTGCAGTCGTTCTGCGCCGGGCAGCCGGTGGCCGGAGCCAGGTGCGACGGGTTGCCGTGGAACGGGGTGTTGAACGTCTCGCGGTTGAAGTACCAGCCGGCCTGATAGAAGTCCTCGGTGCCGGTGCCGTGGATCTGCGGGGAACGGGAGCCGTCCACGTAGACCCGCTCGTCGCCCTCGAGGTAGTTGCGGGTGGTCGGGCCGCGCATGGTGTGGCTGACGCCGACGAACTTGCCCTGGCCGGTGGCCCGCAGGAAGGTCCAGCTCTTGCCGGGCGTGGTGCCGCCGGCGCGGGACTGCGTACGGAAATATCCGACATTTCCTGTCATGGGGCGGCGGGCCGAGGTGACGGACGCCTGCCCCTCGATGGTCCGGTCGGAGTCGTTGTACAGCTCGACGGTCGCGCCCGACTTGTACGGCATCGGCCACCAGGACGACATCGACCTGGTCTTGGGGTCCATGTCGTACATCAGGGACTTGACGGGCATCATGGCGTGCGCGCTGCCGAAGAACTCCCCGACCGGTGCGTCCACGGTCCGCTCGCCGTCGAAGCGGATCCGCAGCCGCAGGCCCTGCAGGACCTCCTGCGTCGCCCGGACCTTGGCGATCTCGTCCTGGTCCATCGGGAAGGCGAAGGTGCGCTCACCCTGCCAGGTCTGAGCGACGATCTTGTAGCCGTGCGCCGCCTCGTCGGCGGCGTCGCCCACGTCGACCGTGTCGGTCCGCTTGCCCGCGCTGTCCACCCAGTACGTGAACTCGTTGTAGTCGTTGTCGGAGGAGACGAACACGTTCTTGACGGTGATCTGCGACTTGCCCTTGGTGGCGGCGCCCGGCAGGTCGACGGTCTCCTCGGCCCACATGCCCGCGGCGCCCAGCTTGCTCGGCGCCCACTGGGCGACCTCCTGGCCGTCCACGAGCACCTTGGCGACCTGTCTGCCGATGGCCGGGTCGATGCGCCGGGTCAGCCGAACCCCGTCGTTGGCGGGATCGATCTTCACGGTGAACTCGCTGGAGCCGTTCCTGCCGAACGCCCGGCCCTCGTCCGCCAGGGTGTCGGGCAGGACCTGCTCGGCCTGCGGCAGGCTGAGCTTGATCGCGGACAGCAGGCCGGAGCCGCGCGTGTCCGCGACCCGTACGGACTGGCCGGGGGCCAGCTTCACCTGGACGTCCTGGGTGCGCGCGCCCTGGAGCGCCGGCTTGGGGTCGCCGCCCGCCTTGAGCCGGTCGATCACGTCCTGCGCCTTGTCGGCCGGGTCGAACGTGGTCACGCCCTCGGCGTCGGCGAACGTGCGGTAGCTGACGTGGTAGAAGAGCGGGTTCTGCTCGGTGGTGATGCGCATCGAGCGGGTGAACGGCATCGGCACCTCGAGGTAGACGCCGCCGGAGCTCTGGTCGGCGTTGCCCACCAACGGGTAGACGAACGGGGCGCCGAGCTTGCCGTTCACCAGGTCCTGCAGGCTCGCCTCGACGACCTTGCGGCCGTCCAGCTCGATGGTGATCTTGCCGGTCCTGGTGACGTCGCCGCCGTCCCTGGTGAACCAGATGGCCTGCACCTCGCCGGCGCCGGTGTGCTCGGCGAGCAGGCAACCGGGGGCGGAGCTGCTCAGGCAGGTGAACTTGCCCTCGAAGCCGTCGTTGTTGTCGGCGGTGCGGTCGAAGCTGGAGAACTGCTTGGTCTGCACGCCCACGGGCAGCTCGGGGAGCCGGTCGAGCCGCCGGTAGACGTCCCATCCGACCGGCCCCTTGGCCGTCGCCTCGATCGGCGCCTGGGCCTCTGCCTGGGCCGGGGCCTGGGCCTGGGCGGGTGCCGCTAAGGCCGCGGACGCCAGGAGGGCTGCCGTCAGAACGTTCTTAAGCCGCATCTCCGAACCCTTCGAACTCGACGCCGAGCTGCTTGCAGACCGCTTCGAGCTCGGCGACGTAGTCACCGGGCACCGCGTGGATGTGGTTGGAGCCGAACCTGGCCAGGAACTCGGTGGCCGGCACGTGCAGCCTGGTGAACGCGTGCGGCCACTCGAACGTCGACTGCCTGGCCATGGCCTCGTTCGTGGCGTCGTCGTACAGCTCGAAGTCGCCGCGCATCACGTGCATGCGGTAGGTGCCGTCCCTGCGGGTGAGCCGCGCGAACGTGGCGGCGCCGGGCGCGGCCAGGTGGTGGACGCTCGCCCCGCCCGCGGGGAAGAAGAAGACCTCGGGGTAGAAGTGCGTCTTCGCCAGGTTCTCGGCGGGGTCGTCGGAGCGGGCGGCGTACCAGGTGGCGTGCTGACCGGAGTTGGCCAGGTCCCACACGTCCTTGTCCGCGTGGTAGTGGCGCACGTCGGCGAAGAGCACCGGGTCGCCGCTCAGCAGCTTGAGTATCTGCATCGACAGCGCGCCGTCCATGTCGGCCTCGGTCGCGCAGACGTGCGTCTCCTTCGGGCCCTCCCAGTCGTAGGGGTCGTTGAGGAACGACTCGGCGATGTCCATCGTGCAGAAGTGGGTGGTCAGCTCGGGCTGGCCCTTGATGCCGGAGAAGTCCAGGTTCCACTCGTCGATGAGCTCGCGCATCGCGTAGTACGTGCGGATCTGCCGCTCGAACAGCTCGGGCGTGAGCTGCTTACCGTCGTAATGGACGTTGCCCTTGGTCTCGAGCCATTCGCGTGCCTCCTTCACCCTGGCCGCGGAGGCGTTCTCGCTCCGCCGCACGACCTCCCACTGGTCGATCTCCTCGACGTCGACGCCGAACGTGCGCATCCACTGGTCGGTGTTGGCGACCGCGGTGTACATGCCCATCGGCCGGCCGCCGATCCGCCCGAACGTCGAGCCGCGCAGCCCGCGTACGGCCTGGGCGGCGCGCACCTCGATGAGCACGCGCTCCTTGACGGCCGGCTCCTCGATGTCGCCCCAGGCCCGGGAGTGCACCCGCCCGATCTGGTCGAGCCCGCCGCCGCCGGCGAGCATCCCGACCATGCCCGGCTGCACGGGGTCGATGTTGGCCATCAGCAGCAGCGGGCCCGGCGTCGACTCGGCCGCGAGCATGGTGAAATGGGGGAACGCCCAGACGGCGTAATTGAAGATCGTCAAGTCGGGCCGCTGATCGGCCATCCATCTCGCCTGCGACGTGGCCAGCTCATTCGTCCACACGATCTCCGGCGCCACGATCACCTCGTGGCCCTCCTTGCGCAGCGCCTCGGCGAGCGCGGAGGTGGCGGCGTCGATGTGATCGACGAGATCGCGGGCCACGAAGTCCCGTCCGTCCGAGATGCTCAGCACTCCGATACGTGCCACGTCTATTGACCTCCATGTCAGATTTTGTGAAATCGATTGCTCAGAAATCGATTTCACCCAAAGCTAGGACTCGCCCCCGGGAGCGTCAATGGCGCTTCACATCACAGAATGGCAACGGTGAACGCCGCCCCAGGACAGCCGGTGCATCCACGCCCCGCACCCACCGGCCGGGCGCGGGGTCCTGCCCTGACAGGGTCAGGTGGCGCGGGGGTGGGAGCTCTCGCGTGGGTGGAGTTCCGTCTGCAGCACCATCCGGGCCGTGGGCCGCGCGGGGTTCTCGATCCGGTCCACCAGCAACCGGGCCGCCGCCCGCCCCAGCTCGTACGTGGGCTGCCTGACGGTGCTCAGCCCCGGCCGGAACAGCCGGGCCCACGGGATGTCGTCGAACCCGATGACCCCGACCCGGTCGGGAATCGGCACCCCGCGCTCGGTCAGGAGCTCCACCGCGCCCACGGTCATCAGGTTGTTGGCCACGAACACGGCGTCCATCTCCACCCCCTCGCCGAGCAGGGCGGCCATGGCCGAGTAGCCGCCCTCCTCCCTGAAGTCCGCGTGCCGTACCAGCCTCCGGTCCTGCGGCAGCCCGAAGGCCCGCAGCGCCCGCTGGTAGCCGCGCAGCCGCTGCATGGCGGTGGACATCCGGCGGGGCCCGGTGATGCAGGCGATCCGCCGGTATCCGGACTCCAGGAGATGGTTGGTGGCCATCTCCGCGCCCTTCTCGTTGTCGACGAGTACGGCGTCCACCTCGGTCTCGGCCAGCTCCCTGTCAATGGTCACGACGGCGGTCCCGGCCGCGACGAGCGCGCTTATGTCGGTCGCGTCGTCCGCCGGCGAGATGATCACTCCGGCCATGTTGTCCGCCTTGGCGACCGCGATGTACTCGGCCTCCCTGGCCCGGTTCTCATCGGTGTTGCACAACACGACCGAATAGCCGAACTCCCGTCCCCCGTCCTCCACCCCCCTGACGAGCGAGGTGAAGAACGGGTTGCCGACGTCGGAGATGAGCACCGCCCACAGCGTGGTCTGCCTTCGCCTGAGGTTGCGCGCCACGCCGTTCGGCCGGTATCCGAGCTCTCGCACCGCCGCGTGCACACGTGCCGCCAGCTCCGGGTTGACCGTGGAGCGGCCGTTGAGCACGCGGGAGACCGTCGCGGCGGAGACCCCGGCATGCCGCGCGACATCTTGGATTTTGAGCAACCTCGTCCCATCTCATGACTGGCACTCCAGGCAGACCACCAACCGCAGTCTAGCCTGGAAATCGATTACCGAGAGAACGGCAGCCGCTCCTCGACGGGCGCGAGCCCGAACGGACGGTGGGGCAGGGTCTGGTACCAGTACGCGACCGACGAGAAGTCGTCGGACCGCTTGTTGGCGTGCCCGTGCTCGATCGTCACCTTGATCGACTCGGTGAAGGTGACCGGGTCCTCGACGTGGAAGCGGTAGAGGGAGATCTCCCCGCTCCAGTTCTCCCCGCCGGGCATGGTGATGCCGTGGTAGGGCGCGTGGTACGTCTGCGTCGGGCACCAGGCCGTGTTGAAGTAGTCCTCGGTCCCGGTCCCGTGCAGCGTCGGCGGGAACGACTCCCCGTCGATGAAGATCATGTCGTCGCCTTCGCCGTACCAGTTCCAGTCGCTGGTCTCGCGCAGGTTCCTGATGTTGAGCACGCAGCCCACGTAGTGCCCGCGGCCGACGGCGTCCAGGATGACGTAGTTGCCGTCGCCCGTGTCGTTGACGCCCTCGACCTGGAACTCGCGGTTGCTCTGCGTGCCCTGCGGTACGCCGTCGGTGGGCCGCTCGCTCCGCCACTGCGCGTGGAAGTAGCCGAGCTCTTCCTCGGCCGCGCCGAACTCCTCGTAGTCGATGTAGTAGTAGAAGAACACCGGCTCGCTGGACAGCTCGCTGATCAGCTCCACCTTCGCCCGGCTCGCGAACGGCATGTGGAACCACGAGTTGAAGCTCTTGCCGTCCTGCGGGCTCATCTGCAGCGGCGCCGAGACGAAGTTCGCCGACTTGGCGTGGCCCATGCCGAAGAAGTCGCCGAGAGGCACCAGCACGCTCGGGTGCTCCTGGTCCTCCCACGTGATCTTCAGGACGAGCTTGCGCAGGTAGTCGAGGTCCTTGGCGTCAGGCACGTCCTGCATCGGCAGCGCCACCGTGCACCAGATGTGGTTGATCGAGCCCGGGCCCTCGATGTCGGCCAGGGTCACCGTGGTGCCCGCCTCGACCGTCAGCCGGTCCTCGTTGCCGCCCGTACGGTCGTAGCTGGAGATCCGCCTGCGCTTCGAGGCGCGCAGGCGGGGGAGGTCGCGCAGGCTGCTGCCGTAGTTGCCATAGGTCATGCGGAGGGTTTCCTCACTTCAATCCGGAGGTCTTGATCGCCTCGACCAGACGGCGCTGGCCGATCACGAAGGCGATCAGGGTGGGCACGGCCGCGACGAGCGTCGCGGCCAGGATGTAGTTCCAGGACGAGCCGTACTGGCCCTGGAGGGTGGCGATCCCGGCCTGCACCATGCGCAGGTCGGGGTCACGAGTGGCGGTCAGCGGCCACAGGAACGCGTTCCAGTTGGCCAGGAAGAACAGCACGGCGAGGGAGGCGAGGATGGGCCGGCTGAGCGGCACGATCACCTGCCACCAGCGCCGGAGATATCCGCATCCGTCGAGGTCCGCGGCCTCCTCCAGCTCACGCGGGATCGACAGGTAGTACTGCCGGAGCATGAAGATCCCGAACGCGTGGAAGATCGCCGGCAGGATCAGCCCGGCGAACGTGTCCAGCAGCCCGAGCTCCTTGGCCACCAGGAACAGCGGGACCAGGATCACCGGCAACGACACCAGCATGGTGGACACGATGATCGAGAAGATCACCTGCCGGCCGGGGAAGCTCAGCCTGGCCAGCGCGTACGCCGCCATCGAGTGCAGGACGAGGGCGATCACCGTGACGGCCACGGAGACGATCGCGCTGTTGAGCATGTACTTGCCGATGGGCACTTCGGTCAGCACGTAGATGATGTTGTCGAACGTGATCGTGCTGGGCAGCGCCAGCTTGAAGAGCTCCTCCTTGGGCTTCAGCACCGTCACCAGCAGCCAGAGGAGCGGGGCCACCGTGATGGCGGCCAGCACGTACCCGGTCAGCGCGCGCAGTTTAAGCGGCATCGAACCGGCCTCCCTTCGTGGCCCCGAACATGAGGCCCGTGGCCAGCACCAGGAATCCGACGACCACGGTGGTCAGCGCGGCCGCGTAGCCGTAGTTGTTCAGAGTGAAGGCCTGCTGGTAGATGTAGAACACCACGGTGGAGGTGCTGTTGGCGGGCCCGCCGCTGGTCAGCACGTAGACCAGGTCGAAGGCCTGCAGCCCGGTCACCGCGCCGACGGTCGAGTTGACCACCACGAAGAAGCTGGTCGGCCGCAGCAGCGGCCAGACGATGAAGCGGAACCGCTGCCAGGCGGTGGCGCCGTCGACACGGGCCGCCTCCTCGAATTCCTTGGGGATGTCCTTGAGGCCGCCGAGCAGGATCAGCATCTGGTAGCCCATCAGGAACCAGATGCTGATCACCACCAGCGATCCGAGCGCGAGGGACGGATTGCCGAGGAACGACACCTCGCCCAGCCCCAGCGGCTGGAGCAGGGCCGGCACGGCGCCCTGCTTGTCGACCAGCAGGAACTGCCAGACCACGCCGACCACGACAAGACTGATCACGTGGGGAACGAAGAACAGCGTCCGCACCAGGCCGACCCCCGGGAAGTGGTCGCGCACCAGGAGGGCGAGCCCGAGGCTGACGACGAACCCGATGGGCACGAACGTCACCACGTACGTCAGCGTGACCTTGACGCTCCCCCAGAGCTGGGTGTCCTCGGCCATCTGCCGGTAGTTGTCCAGGCCGATGAAGGTGTAGCCGCCGAAGCCGTCCGCGCTGAACAGCGAGACTCCGATGGCCAGCACCATGGGCAGCCCGACGAACACGAGCAGGCCGATCAGGTCGGGCGCCACGAAGGCGTATCCGGCGAGTGCCTCCCGCCTGCGACGGCTCCATACCCGCGGCGGCGCGGCGGGCGGTTTCCCGACCGTCGTGCCCGGGTCGACCAATGTGGCCATGCTTTTCGCCTTTCTCTACCAGTTCAGGGGGTTTACAGCATCGCTGCGCCCTTGTAGCCCTTCAGGAATGTGTCGATCTTGCCTGCGGCGTCCGCCGCGGCCTGCGCGGGGTCGGTTCCGCTGAGCTGGGTGGCCTGGATGGCGTCGGAGATCGCCTTGTAGACCTCGGGGGTGTAGCGGGGCTCTCCCCTGCTGCCGGGCACGATCTGCTCGAGGAAGACCTTGAGCTGGGGCGAGTCGAAGGCGCCGGCGGCCTGGGCCGCGTCCTGCACCGACTTGCGGGTGGGCAGGTTGGTCTTGACGACGGTGTTCCACTGCCGGCCGCGCTCGATGCCCTCGGCGTCAGAAGCGGCCAGGGCCCAGGCGACGAACTTGGCCGCGGCCTCCGGGTTGGCGCCCTTGGCGTTGGCCACGAAGGCCCAGCCGCCGACGTCGGTGGTGTAGGTGCCGCCGTCGGGGACGGGCAGCGGGAACACCCCGTAGCGGAAGTCCTTGGCGTCCGTCGCCATCTCCGAGACCGACCAGATGCCGGTCTGCTGCATGGCGACGTAGCCGGAGCCCAGGTTGGCCGGGCCGTTGCCGGCGCCGTCGCCCTGCGGCTTGCGCGGCGCGACCTTGGCGTTGACCGCGTCCTGCCAGAGCTTGAGCGCGGCGTGCACGGCGGGCGAGTTGAAGCCGGGGTTGCCGCTCTCGGGCACGGCCGCGCCGCCGCCCATCCACATGAACGGATACCAGGTGAAGTTCTGGTAGTAGCCCGGGATGGTCTCGAACAGGACGCCGAACCTGTCCTTCGTGGTGAGCTTGGCCGCCACGTCGAGGAACTGGTCCCAGTTCTTCGGGATGTCGCCCTCGGACAGCTTCGCCTGCTCGAAGGCGTCCTCACTGTAGAGCATGCCCAGCGGCTCGGCCTCCATGGGCAGGCCGTAGACCTTGCCGTCGACCTGGCGGGTGGCGAGCACGCCCGCGTCGAAGTCGGCGATCTGCTCCTTGGTGAGGTGCGGCGTCAGGTCGGTCAGCACGCCGCCGTTGTGGTAGCGGAGGAAGTCACCCGGGCTGAGCAGGAAGATGTCCGGCCCTTCCCCGGCGGCGAACGCGGTCTGCAGCGCGGTGCCCGCCAGGTATTCGGCGGTGGGCATGTAGTGGAGTTTGACCTTGACCTCGTTGTTGGCGTTCCAGGCCGCCACGAGGTCGGTGAACCACTTGCTCTGGCCGCCGGCCTGGGGGTTGGGGCCGTAGAAGTTCCAGAAGGTAAGCTCCTTGGCGTTGCCGCCGCCGCTGCCGCCTCCTCCACAGGCCGACAGCAACGGCGCGGCCACGGCCGTACCCAACATCGCGGCGCCGCCACGCAGCAGCGACCGGCGGGACATCCTGTCGAAGGCCGACATGTCATCCTCCAGATCGTTCGAGAGCCCGGGATCGAGCAATCGATTTCTCAGAGAATGTAGAAGTCGGCATGACCAGCGTCAAGAAGTCTGCGTTACGGCTTGCTAAATCTAGGAATCGATATCCTCACGAGACCTGCGCGGACACCCTCTCGGCGGGCGCCAGGCACGCGATCCGGTTCCGGCCGCGTTTCAGCCCCGTTTCCAGGTCCAGCCCGGCGGACGGCTCACTCTGACGTGCGATCACCGGCGGGCGGGACGCGGCCGGGCGGGACGAGGTCGGTCAGGGAGACGGCCAGCCAGAGCTGCAGGCGGTGGGCGGGGTCGGTCAGGGAGCGGCCGGAGACGCGTTCCGCGGCGGCCAGGCGGCGGCGCAACGTGTTGCGGTGCACACCCAGCTGTCTGGCGGCCGTCTCCACGTTCTCGCCCGACTCCAGGAACGCCCGGACGGACGCGACCAGGTGGCCGCCGTGCCGATCCTCGTGCTCGCGGAGCGGGCGCAGGACGGCGGCGGAGAAGCGGCGCCCCGCGTCCGGGTCGAACGCGTCCCTGAGCAGCGCCCAGGGCTCCAGGTCGTCGACGTGGGTGTAGCCGTCTGCGGACGCGGACAGCGCCGTCGCGTGACGTGCCGCCGAGGGCAGCTCGTCCAGGGTGAGCGCCCGGCAGCCGCCACCGGAGACGCCCAGCCGCCCGCACAGGTCGCCGCCGCGCCGCCGCCCGTCCTCCCGCAGGACGAACAGCGTCGTGCCCGGCCGGGGGCACACGAACACCAGTTCCTCCGCGTCCGGGTCGGCCACCACCTCCCCGAGCGCCTCGATCGCCGCCTCGATCGTCACGCCCGGCCGGGCCGCGACCACCTCGTACGGCGGCGCCGCGACCGGGCACAACTCACCGAGCTGCCGCGCGGACAACCCCCCGTCGAGTACGGCGGCCAATAGCGCCTCCCGCTGGGCGTGCGCCTTGACCCGCCCGGCGCGCACGCCGAGCAGCTCCATCGCGAGCAGGCAGGCGGCCTGGTTGGTGAGCATCCTGACGTGCCATTCCAGGGGCGAGGCGGTGCGTACCGCCAGCCAGCCGGTCGGCGGCCCGGAGAAGCCGAGACTCTGCACCTGGACGACATGGATGCCGTCGTCCAGCACCCCGGAGCTCCTGACCGGGCTCCGCCCGTCGTCGGCGCGCCCGGCCGCGTTCCGCGCCGCGTCGACGGCCCTGGGATGCCAGGGCCGCTCCCCCGCCGGTGCCGCCGCCCCGGGGTTGCCGTGCGGGTCCAGCAGCAGGGTCTCGCCGCCGGTGTGCTCGGTCAACGCACGCAGAATGCCCGGCGTGCCCGACTGCAGGGCGGCCCGCGCCAGGCCCTCCTGCGCGGCCACGACGCGCCGCTCTCCGCGTACGCGCTCGTCGGCGTGCCAGGCGGCGACGGCCTCGGCCACCGCGATGAACGGGGTGAGGATCTCCAGCACCGCGAGTCCGCACGCGTCGGCGGCGCTCAGCACCTCTTCCGGCACGGCGGCCATCGACTCGCCGAGGGCGAAGGCCAGGCCGGCGCAACCCGCGCCCGACAGCCGCTCGACGTACGCGCGCCGGCCCTCCGCGTCGGCGGGCAGGCCGAGCCCGATGGTCATCACCAGCTCGCCACCGCGCAGCCAGGGCACGGGGTCGGTCAGCTCGGACACGTGCGCCCACCGCACGACGTGCGTCAGCCCGGCGCGGCCGGACAGCAGGCGCATGCGCATGCCGGGCAGGGTCATGACTTGGGCGACGGTCAGCGCCATGCCGGTCCTCGGGGCGATGCGGGTGCGGGGTCTCGCCGCGAGCCGCCAAGGCGGCCCACGGTGCAGGTCGCACTCTATTTCACCGTCCGCGGTGCGCTTCGCCCCGGCCCTCATCCCACTGACCTGGACTTATCGTCGTCGCACCCCCAGAGCTCCGGAGGACCCATGACTCGCGCCTCACGGGCGGCCGGCGCCGCCTTCGTCGGCACCATGATCGAGTGGTACGACTTCTACGTCTACGCCACCGCCGCCGCGATCCTCTTCGACGACCTGTTCTTCCCCAACGCCTCCAGCCCCACGGTCGCGCTCATGGCGTCCTTCGCCACCTACGCGGTCGGCTTCTTCGCCAGGCCGCTCGGCGGCATCGTGTTCGGCCACTTCGGCGACCGCGTCGGCCGCAAGTCCGCGCTGGTCGTCACGCTGCTGATGATGGGCGCGGCGACGTTCGCGGTCGGCCTGCTGCCGACGTACGACTCGATCGGGGCGCTGGCCCCGGTGCTGCTGGTGGTGCTCCGCTTCGTCCAGGGACTGGCGGTCGGCGGCGAGTGGGGCGGGGCCGCGCTGATGGCGGTCGAGCACGCGCCGGCGGGCAAGAAGACGTTCTACGGCGGTTTCGCCCAGCTCGGCAATCCGGCGGGCGCGCTGCTGGCCACCGGCGCCTTCAGCCTGATGAGCCTGTTCGGCGAGGAGGCCCTGCACGCGTGGGGCTGGCGGCTGCCGTTCGTCGTCTCGGCGGTGCTGGTGCTCGTGGGGCTGTTCATCAGGCTGCGGGTCGAGGAGTCGCCCGTCTTCGAGCAGGCCGACAAGACCGGGGTGCCGATCAAGGAGGTCTTCCGCGTGTCGTGGCGGTCGGTCCTGCTCGGCATCGGCACGCTGCCCGTCGCGATCGGCGGCTACTACATCCTCACCACGTTCCTGCTGTCGTACGCCACCAGCCCGTCCGCCGGCGAGTCCGAGCAGCTCGTACTGAACGGCCTCAGCCTGGCCTCGTTCGTCGAACTGGTCGCCACGCTGGGCATCGCCTGGATGGGCGACCGGTTCGGCGGTCGCAAGGTGGCCATCTGGTTCCTGGTCATCACCGCGGCACTGGCCGTGCCGCAGTTCGCGGTGCTCGGCACGCACAACGTGTTCCTGATCTTCCTGATGCTCGCGGTGATGCGCCTGGCCACGTCGGGCACGTACGGGCCGATGGCGGCCATCCTGGCGGAGATGTTCCCGCCCCACGTCCGCTACACCGGGATCTCCCTCGCCTACCAGGGCGCGGGCGCGATCTTCGGCGGGCTGTCCCCGCTGGCCGCGACCGCCCTGGTGGGCGCGGCCGGCGGGGCCGCGTGGCCGGCCGTGGCGCTGCTGGTCGGCATGTGCGCGCTCAGCGTGGTCTGCCTGGCCGTGGCGCCCCGCCACCGCGACCGCGTCCCCGC
>NZ_JADOGI010000217.1 GCF_015645445.1 Nonomuraea cypriaca
GCCACCGGTGGGGTGGCGTACTCTACGTGGATTGTGCATGTGCCTGATGCCGAGGCGGCGGCGGCCGAGCTGGCGCGGTGGCTGCGTCCGGGGGACGCGGTGTTGATCAAGGGACCGAGGGCGATGGGTCTGGAGCGGACGGCCGAGCTGGTGCTCGGGGGTGCCGCCCAGTGACCAACATCATCATCGCCGGCGCGGTCGGCCTGATCCTGTCCATGCTGGGCACCCCGCTGGCGATCAGGCTGTTCTCGCGGCGCGGCTACGGCCAGGAGATCCGCGAGGAACTCGCGGCCTCGTCCTCCGGCCACCAGGGCAAGCGGGGCACCCCCACGATGGGCGGCACGGTGATCGTGCTGGCCGCGCTCTTCGCCTACGGAGCCTCGCACCTGGCCAGGTTCGAACCGCCGACCGTGTCGGGCATGCTGGTGCTGTTCCTGATGACGGGGCTCGGCGCGGTCGGGTTCCTCGACGACTTCATCAAAATCTACAAGCAGCGCAGCCTGGGCCTGCGCAGCGGCGCCAAGGCGCTCGGCCAGCTCGTCGTCGGCGCGGTCTTCGCGTTCCTCGTGGTCCGCCAGCCGAACGTCTACGGCATCACCCCCGCCGAGCCCCGGGTGTCGTTCCTGCGGGACATCGGCCCGTCGATCGGCATCGTCGGGTTCACCATCTGGGTGCTCATCATGATCGTCGGGTTCTCCAACGCGGTGAACCTCACCGACGGCCTCGACGGACTGGCCAGCGGCGCGACCGGCGCCGTGCTCGCCGCGTACGTGCTGATCGGCAACTGGCAACTGCGCAACAACTGCATCGACCAGCTCGGCCCCAACTGCTACTGGGTACGAGATCCGCTCGACCTCGCCGTGGTGGCCGCCGCCGTGCTGGGGGCGCTGATCGGGTTCCTGTGGTGGAACGCGCCGCCTGCCAAGATCTTCATGGGCGACACCGGGTCGCTGGCCCTGGGCGGCGTGCTGGCCGGCCTCGCCATCGCCACCCGTACCCAGCTCCTGCTGATCATCCTCGCCGGCCTGTGTGTGATCATCACACTGTCGGTCATCATCCAGGTCGGGTTCTTCAAGATGACCGGGAAACGGGTGTTCAGGATGGCGCCGCTGCAGCACCACTTCGAGCTGAAGGGCTGGGCGGAGACCACGATCGTGGTCCGCTTCTGGCTGATCGCGATGCTCTGCGCGGCGCTCGGCCTCGGGCTGTTCTACGTCGAGTGGATGCCGGGACCGTCATGAGCCTCACCTGTGTCGCCGGGCTCGGCGTGTCCGGCACCGCCGTGGCGAGGGTGCTGGCCGAGCGCGGCGAGCGCGTCGTGGTCGTGGAGGCCGCGGCGGGCGAGCGGCAACTCGCCGCCGCGACCGAGCTGTCCGGCCTCGGCGTCGAGACCAGGTTCGGGGAGATGGCGGTGCCTGAAGGGGCCACCCGGCTCGTCACCACGGGCTGGGCGCCGCATCACCCGCTGATCGCCGCCGCGCGCGACGCCGGTGTGGAGGTCGTGGGCGAGGTGGAGCTGGCCTGGCGGCTGCGGCCCGCGCAGGCGGCCCCGTGGCTGGCGCTGACCGGCACGAACGGCAAGACCACCGCCGTGCGCATGCTCACCTCGATGCTGCTCGCCGCCGGTCGCAAGGCCCTGGCCGTGGGGAACGTCGGCGTCCCCGTCGTACGCGCCGTCGCCGAGCCGTACGACGTGCTGGCCGTCGAGCTGTCCAGCTTCCAGCTCCACTGGTCCAGCACGCTGGCTCCGCACTCCGCGGCCATCCTGAACATCGCGCCCGACCACCTCGACTGGCACGGCTCCCTTCCCGAGTACGCCGCCGCCAAGGCCCGCGTCTACGAGCGCGCCGGCACCGTGATCTTCAATGCCGACGACCCCGCGGCCACCAGGCTGGCCGCGCCCTACCCCGGCGCCGTCGGGTTCACCCTGCGCGTGCCCAGGGGCGGGCAGCTCGGCGTGGTCGAGGACCTGCTGGTCGACCGGGCGTTCGTGGCCGACCCGGTGGACGCGGCCGAGGAGCTGGCGACGCTGGCGGACATCCGGCCCTTCGCACCGCACAACGTGGCCAACGCCCTGGCCGCGGCCGCCCTGGCCCGCTCGTTCGGCGTGCCCGCGGAGGCCGTACGCCAGGGGCTGCGGGACTTCGTGCCCGACCCGCACCGGCTGTTCCACGTCGACCGGATCGGCGAGGTGGACTACGTCGACGACTCCAAGGCGACCAACCCGCACGCCGCCGCGGCGGCGCTGACGTCGTACACGTCGATCGTGTGGGTGGCGGGCGGGCAGCTCAAGGGCGCGGACGTCGACGACCTCGTACGCCAGGCGGCCCCCCGGCTGCGCGGCGCGGTGCTCCTGGGCGCCGATCGCGGCAGGATCGCCGAAGCCATTGCGCGACACGCACCGAATGTCCCCCTCGTGGACATCGCGGATCGGGAGACTGGTGCGATGGACCGAGTCGTCACCGAAGCCGCCCGGCTGGCCTCGCCAGGGGACACCGTGCTGCTCTCCCCGGCGGGGGCCTCCCTGGACATGTTCGCCGGCTATCCGGCGCGGGGGGAGGCCTTCGCTCATGCCGTACGCGAGCTGAGAGCACGACGTGAGCGCGGGCACTGAGGAGCGGGCGGGGGCGGCCGAAGCGCCGGGCAGCGGGGTCCGCGAGCAGCTCGCCGCGCTGAAGGAGCTGCTCGACAGGCCGCTGACCACCTACTACCTGATCATCATGTGCAGCGCGCTGCTGCTGGCGCTCGGGCTCATGATGGTCCTGTCCGCCTCCAGCATCGAGGCGCTGCTGAAGACCGGCAGCCCGTTCTCGTGGTTCATCAAGCAGTCGTTGTCGGCCGCGGTCGGCGTGCCGCTGATGTGGGCGTGCTCGCGGCTGCCGGTGAAGTTCTTCCGCTGGGCCGGCTACCCGCTGATGGCGCTGTCGATCCTGGCGCTGATCATGGTGCTGTTCGTCGGCTCCGTCGAGCTGGGCGCGCAGCGGTGGATCTACATCGGCGACTTCACCGTCCAGCCGTCCGAGCCGGCCAAGCTCGGGCTCGTGTTGTGGGGGGCCGACCTGCTGGCCAGGCGGGCCCGCCAGGGGCGGATCGAGTGGCGGCAGTTGCTGATCCCGCTCATGCCCGGCACCGCGATCCTGGCCGTCCTCGTCATGCTGGGCCGCGACCTCGGCACCACGCTGGTGCTGTTCATGATCTTCCTGGCGCTGCTGTGGGTGGTGGGCGCGCCGGTGAAGCTGTTCGGCGGGATCCTGTCGCTGGCGGTGCTGGCCGCGGTCATCATGATCAGGGTGGAGCCGTACCGGATGGCGCGCATCGGGGCGTTCCTCGATCCGTGGGCCGACGCGCAGGGCGACGGCTACCAGGCCGTGCAGGGGCAGATCGCCATGGGCTCAGGCGGCTGGTTCGGGCTCGGGCTCGGGAGCAGCAGGCAGAAGTGGAGCTGGCTGCCGCACGGCGAGAGCGACTTCATCTTCGCCATCCTCGGCGAGGAGCTCGGGCTGATGGGCACGCTCATGGTGGTGGCGCTGTTCGGGCTGCTCGGCTACGCGGGGCTGCGGGTCGCCATCCGGGTCAACGACGCCTTCGTCAGGCTGGCGGCCGCCGCCATGGTGGCCTGGATCGTCGGGCAGGCGACCGTCAACATGGGCGCCGTGCTGAGCGTCCTGCCGATCACCGGCATCCCGCTGCCGCTGGTCTCGTACGGCGGATCCTCGCTGCTTCCCACGCTCGCGGCGCTCGGCATGCTGTTGTCGTTCGCGAAACGCGAACCCGGCGCGCGGGAGGCCTTGGCCGCTCGTGGCCCCGGACCGGCCGCCCGGGCCCTAAGCTGGCTTGGCCTGGGGGGCACGACCAGAGGCCGAGTGACACGTTAGGGAGTGACCGAGATGAGGGTGGTCCTCGCCGGTGGGGGGACGGCCGGGCACATCGAGCCCGCGCTCGCCCTTGCGGACGCGCTGCGCCATCTTGACCAGGGCATCGGCATCACCTGCGTGGGCACGGAGCGCGGACTGGAGACGCGGCTCGTGCCCGCCAGGGGCTATGAGCTGGAGCTGGTGCCGGCCGTGCCGCTGCCCAGGGCGATCACTCCGAGCCTGCTCACCGTGCCCGGCAGGCTCGCCGGGGCGATCAACGCCACGGCCGGCATACTCGACCGGGTCAGGGCCGACATCCTCGTCGGGTTCGGCGGCTACGTGGCGACGCCCGCCTACCTGGCGGCCAAGCGGCGCGGGCTGCCGATCGTCGTACACGAGGCCAATCCCCGGCCCGGACTGGCCAACCGGCTGGGCGCGCGGCTCACCGACCACGTGTTCACCGGTTTTCCCGGCGCCGCGCTGCCCAAGGCCGAGTACATCGGCACGCCGCTGCGCCGCGAGATCGTCTCGCTCGACCGGCTGTCGATGGGCGACAAGGCGCGCTCGTGGTTCGGGCTGCAGACCGACCGGCCGACGTTGCTGGTGTTCGGCGGCTCGCAGGGGGCCAGGTCGCTCAACCAGGCGGCGCTCGCCGCGGCGCCCGCGCTGCGCCGGGCCGGCGTGCAGGTGCTCCACGTGCTCGGCCCGAAGAACACCGTCGACCGCGAGCCCCCGCCTGGCGACCCGCAATACGTGCTGCTGCCCTACGTCGACCGCATGGACCTCGCGTACGCGGCCGCCGACCTGGCCCTGTGCCGGAGCGGAGCGCTGACGTGCGCCGAGCTGACCGCGGTGGGCCTGCCGGCCGCTTACGTCCCGCTGCCGCACGGCAACGGCGAGCAGCGCATCAACGCCGAGCGCATCGCCCGGGGCGGCGGCGGCCTCCTGGCCGACGACGCCGAGCTGTCACCTGATTGGATCATTCACAACGTGCTGCCCATCCTCCACGACCCGGAGCGGGTCGCCGTCATGTCGGAGGCCGCCTCCAGGCTGGGGCGGAAGGACGCAGATGTCATGCTTGCCAGGAAAGTGTTGGAGATAGCCCGATGAGTCTCGTCAAGCTGGTCGATTCCGTCACCGTCGAAGAACTGGGCCGGGTGCACTTCATCGGCATCGGTGGCTCGGGCATGTCCGGCATAGCCCGCATCCTGCTCAAGCGCGGCGTGCGGGTGTCGGGCAGCGACGCGCGCAGCTCCGAGCTGGTCACCGAGTTGCGCGAGCTCGGCGCGACCGTGCACATCGGCCACGCCGCCTCGCACATCAGGGACGTCGACACCGTGGTCGTCTCGACGGCCATCCGCGACTCCAACCCCGAGCTGGGCGAGGCGCTCAAGCAGGGGCTGCGGATCATCCCGCGGGCCGCCGCGCTGGCCTCGGTCATGGCCGGGCGCACCGCCGTGGCCATCGCGGGCACCCACGGCAAGACCACCACCACCTCGATGCTGACCGTGGCGCTGCAGAAGTGCGGGGCCGACCCGTCCTACTGCGTGGGCGGCCAGCTCGTCACCACCGGGCTCGGCGCCGACGACGGCCAGGGCCGGGTGTTCGTGGCCGAGGCCGACGAGAGCGACGGCTCGTTCCTCATGCTCGCGCCCGACATCGCCGTGGTGACCAACGTCGAGGCCGACCACCTCGACAACTACGGCGACCCGCGGGCGGTGCACGACAGCTTCGCCAGGTTCGCCGACCGGATCGGCTCGCTGCTCATCGCCTGCGCCGACGACCCGGGCGCGGCAGAGCTGGCCGGCAAGGCGCGCGAGCGGGGGCTGCGGGTCAAGACGTACGGCCTGGAGGGCGCCGACTACCGCGTACGCGAGGTCAGGCCCGACGGTTTCGGCACGGTGTTCGCCATCGACGGCAAGGGCGACGTACGCCTGGCCGTTCCCGGGGCGCACAACGCGCTCAACGCCGCCGCGGTGATCGCCGTGGCCGACGAGCTGGGACTGCCGTTCGAGGAGATCAGAGTGGGGCTGGGGGCCTTCACGGGGGCCAAGCGGCGCTTCGAGGCCAAGGGCGAGGCCGGTGGCGTCGCGGTGTTCGACAGCTACGCGCACCACCCGACCGAGCTGACCGCCGACCTGCGGGCCGCGCGCGACGTGGTCGCCTCCTACTCCGGCACCGGGCGGGTCATCGCGATCTTCCAGCCGCACCTCTACTCGCGCACCCGGTTCTTCGCCGACGAGTTCGGGGCGGCGCTGGGGCTGGCAGACGAGGCCATCGTGCTCGACGTCTACGGCGCCCGCGAGGACCCCGAGCCCGGGGTGTCCGGCGCGCTGGTGGCCGGGCGGGTGCCGCTGCCGCCTGAGCGGGTCGCGTACGCGCCGGACCGGGCCGCGGTGCCCGCGCTGGTGGCCGAGCGGGCGCGGCCCGGCGACATCGTGCTCACCATGGGCGCCGGGGACGTCACGGAGCTCGGCCCGCAGATCGTGGCCCGTCTGTCCTGAACGCCCCGCCGGTTGGGCGTGGCGCGCGGTGTTCCGCCGCGCGGCGGCGTAGGTTCGGTGCCGACATCTCGGGCCGGCATGCAGGAGGGTGATGAAGGCGCGCACGGCGTTCCTGGTGCTGCTCACGGCCGGAGTAGTGGGTACGGCCGCCTGGCTGGTGTTCTTCTCGCCCGTGCTGGGCGTGCGCTCGATCGACATCGTGGGAAATCTCACAGTGCCGAGCGAGCGGATCGAACAGCAGGCCGGGGTGGCCGACCTCCATCCCCTCGCCACCGTCAACCTCGCCGACGTCGAGGGCCGCGTCCTCGGCATCAGACAGCTCGCCACCGCCAAGGTGGACCGGATCTGGCCGGGCACGCTCAGGATCGAGGTGGTCGAGCGCGAGCCCGTCGCGGCCATTGCGACGGGGGAGCCAGGAGGCAGGGTGGCGATCGTCGACGGCAAGGGCGTGGTGATCGAGTTCAGGTCCGCGGCGCCGCCTTTGCTGCCGTTGCTCAAGGTCGACCACCCGGCCGCCGGCGACCCCGCCATGATGGCCGCACTCCAGGTCATCCAGGCGGTTCCGGACACGGTGGCGCCCAAGGTCCGGCAGGTGCGCGCGGGAACGGCCGAGGGCGTGACCCTGGAGCTGTCCGACGGGCGCACCGTCCTCTGGGGCGGCCCCGACCGCGCCGAGGAGAAAGGCCGCCTCATCACCTCGCTGCTCAAACGCGAGAAAGCCACTCTCTATGACGTCAGTTCCCCGGACGTGGTGACCCTGAAGTGATCAAGAGTGTCAGGGTCTGGCAACTACGGGGCAAGAGCATCGCCGAGCCTGTGCGAGGCGGGGGTCACGGCGTGAGAGCCTTTAAGACGGACGCCGGGCAGAGGAGGGCCCCGACCAGGCGTGACTGCGGAGCGAAACGGACAGCCCGCGACACGCCGGACGTGCTTGCGGCGCGGTTAGTTGACCCGCCTGGAGCGTAACTCCTACTGTCCGTATCAATCCTCAGGTTGACATAAATCTAAATCTCAACTTGAGGTTGAGAGTTACCCGAACTAACAAAAAGCGGAGACAATCCGCACCGAAATGGCAAGTCAACGAGCGGAAAGGCCCCTCGTCGTGGCAGCACCGCAGAACTACCTCGCGGTCATCAAGGTCGTCGGCATCGGCGGCGGCGGAGTGAACGCCGTCAACCGGATGATCGAGGAGGGACTCAAGGGCGTCGAGTTCATCGCGATAAACACCGACGCCCAGGCGCTGCTGATGAGTGACGCCGATGTGAAACTCGACGTGGGCCGCGAGCTCACGCGCGGACTGGGCGCGGGTGCCAACCCCGACGTGGGGCGCAAGGCGGCCGAGGACCATCGTGAGGAGATCGAGGAGGTCCTCAAGGGGGCCGACATGGTCTTCGTGACGGCGGGCGAGGGCGGCGGCACAGGCACCGGCGGCGCGCCCGTCGTGGCCAACATCGCCAGGTCGCTCGGCGCCCTCACGATCGGTGTGGTGACCAGGCCGTTCAGTTTTGAGGGACGCCGCCGTGCCTCGCAGGCCGAGGCGGGCATCGAGACGCTGCGCGACGAGGTCGACACGCTGATCGTGATCCCCAACGACCGGCTGCTGTCGATCTCCGACCGGCAGGTGAGCGTGCTCGACGCGTTCAAGGCGGCCGACCAGGTGCTGCTCTCCGGTGTCCAGGGCATCACCGACCTCATCACCACGCCCGGTCTGATCAACCTGGACTTCGCCGACGTCAAGTCGGTCATGTCCGGGGCCGGCTCGGCCCTCATGGGCATCGGCCACGCCCGCGGCGACGACCGCTCGGTGGCGGCGGCCGAGATGGCGGTCTCCAGCCCGTTGCTCGAGGCCAGCATCGACGGCGCCCACGGCGTCCTGCTGTCCATCGCGGGCGGCTCCGACCTGGGCCTCTTCGAGATCAACGAGGCGGCCCAGCTCGTGTCCATGGCGGCCGCGCCCGACGCCAACATCATCTTCGGCACGGTCATCGACGACGCGCTCGGCGACGAGGTGCGCGTGACCGTGATCGCGGCGGGCTTCGACGACGTGCCGGCGCCGGCGGAGAAGCAGCCGCCGCGCCCGCCTGCGCGCCAGGCGGCGACCCCTCCGCCCGCCCCGCCCGTGTCCTCTCCTGTGCGGCCGAGCATGTCGTCGCCCAGTGTGAAGTCCGATCCGCCCCCGCTGCGGCCGGAGCCGCGCCCTGAGCTGCGTTCCGAGCCGCGTCCTGAGTCTCGGGGCGACTTCAGGCCGGAGCCGCGTCCCGACTTCCGCCCCGAGTCCCGTCCGGAGCCGCGCGCGGAGTACCGGCCGGAGTCGCGTCCCGAGCCCCGCCCGGAGCCCGTGCGTCCGGTGGAGCCGGTGCAGGCCGCCGAGTCCGGCCCCGGCGAGGCCGACGCCGACGAGCCGTCAGGTCCCGTCTCGATTCCCCGGCCCACGCCCGAGCCCGCCAATCCGCCCACGCCCATCACCTCCCGCATGTCGGAGCCCGCCAAACGTCCTCGGGTGATCTTCGAGGAGCAGGAAGAGGAGCTTGACGTTCCCGACTTCCTGAAGTAGCAGGTCGTCCAACGCCGCTCCCCGCAGGGAAACGGGAGCGGCGCCGTCATGTGCGCCGGACGTATGGGCACAGTGTTCGTGGACCGTCGCAAGCGGTGGTGAGCCGGGCACAGCGGTCGTGGATCGGCGCAGTGGTGGTGAGCCGGGCACAGTGTTCGTGGATCGGCGCAGTGGTGGTGAGTCGGGCACAGTGGAGGTGGGAGGGGGAGATGCACGTGAGAAAGGACGAGATCGCGGCCGGGCTCGCCGAGGTCGACGCGCGCATCGCCGCGGCCTGTCACGCGGTCGGGCGCGATCGCGGCGAGGTCACGCTGATCGCCGTCACCAAGACCAGACCGGTCGAGGACGTGCGGATCCTGGCCGAGCTGGGCGTGCGCGACATCGGCGAGAACCGCGACCAGGAGGCCGCACCCAAAGCCCGTGAGCTGGCCGGACTCCCGCTGACCTGGCACTTCGTCGGCCAGCTGCAGACCAACAAGGTCCGCTCCGTCGTCGGGTACGCCGACGTGATCCACTCCGTCGACCGCCTCAGGCTGGTGGAGGCGATCAGCAGGGAGGCGGTCCGCCAGGGCCGCGACATCGGCTGCCTGCTGCAGATCGCGCTCGAGGACGACCCGGGCAGGGGCGGAGCCCTGCCGGGCGACGTGCTCGAACTCGCCGACGAGGTGGCGCTCGCCGACGGGGTGTGGCTGGGCGGCGTCATGGCGGTGGCGCCGCTGGGCGAGGACCCTGCCAAGGCGTTCGCCAGGCTGCGTGACGTGGCGACGCGCGTGCAGGAGCAGCACCCCCGCGCCACGATGGTCTCGGCGGGGATGAGCGAGGACCTCGCGGAGGCCGTGGCCTACGGCGCGACACATGTCAGGGTCGGTACGGCGTTGCTCGGTCGTCGAAAGCCCTTCGTCAGGTAATGTCCCCTCAGTGGGTCTCCAGGCCCCTGACCAAGTAGAGGTCGATCAGCGGTGAGCTCCAGGGGGGTACGCCTACCGCCTCGGCTCCGGCGACGGGGCCGAGCGAGTGCGACCATGAGCAGGAGGACGACGTAGCTATGGCCGGCGCGATGCGCAAGATGGCGGTCTACCTCGGTCTCGTGGAGGACGACCGCTACGAGAGGTACGAAACCTACCCTGACGACTACGCCTACGACGACGAGGTGCCGCGAACCGGTGAGGAGCGGCCCGTGGCGGTCCAGGACCGCGACGAGGAGGCCGAACCAGGGGTGCCTGCGCCCAGGCCCGCCACGACCATCCTGGAGCGCCGCACGACCGATCTGGCCCGCATCACGACGTTGCATCCCCGCACGTACAACGAGGCGCGTACCATCGGAGAGCACTTCCGAGACGGCACCCCGGTCATCATGAATCTGACCGAAATGGTTGACAGTGACGCCAAGCGGCTCGTTGATTTCGCGGCGGGTCTGGTCTTTGGCCTACACGGCAGCATTGAACGTGTTACGAACAAGGTGTTCCTGTTGTCCCCTGCCAATGTCGAGGTGACCGCCGAGGACAAGGCCCGAATCGCGGAACGCGGGTTCTTCAATCAGAGTTAGAGTCTCTGTATGTCTATCGCACCCATCCAGGTCTCGCCGAGACCGGGAGGGCACATCGGAAATGGAGGCGCGGCCGGGCCGTGGGGATCGTCAGTCAGATCTTGGTCGTAGTCCTGTCTCTCTATTTGGTGCTGCTCATCGGCAGGATGATCTTCGAGACGGTGCAGGCGTTCGCCCGTCAGTGGCGGCCTTCCGGCGTCGTCCTGGTGCTGGCCGAGGCCACGTACACCGCAACAGACCCACCCCTGAAGTTCCTCCGCCGTTTCATTCCTCCGCTCCGGTTGGGTACGGTGGCCTTTGACCTAAGCTTCACTGTCCTGTTCATCGTCGTGCTGATCTTGATTCAGATCGCGGGAGCGCTTCGATGACCGGGCCGGTGCCGTGCCGGTCGTGATCCAACTCGTGTCCGCGCTGAAGTGATTCGGGTTACCGTCCCTCCGGACAGACTCCAAAGCGCGCCAAGGAGACCAAAAAATGCCGCTGACGCCCGCTGATGTGCGGAACAAGCAGTTCAGTACCACCCGGCTGCGGCCGGGCTACGACGAGGAAGAGGTCGACGCCTTCCTCGACGAGGTGGAAGCTGAGCTCGACCGCCTGATCCAAGAGAATGAGGAGCTCCGCGCCAAGCTGGCCGAGTGCCTGCGCGGGAAGGTGCCGGGCGGCATGAACATGCCCATGGCCTCGGCCCCGGTCCAGGAGCAGCCCAAGCCAGAGATGATGGCGCCGCCGCAGCAGCCGGAGCCCATGCGCGCCCCCGAGCCGCAGCCGGTGCAGCAGCAGCCGGTCCCCGTGGCCATGAACATGCCTCCCGCCGAGGACAACATGGACACCGCGGCCCGCGTTCTCGCGCTCGCTCAGCAGACCGCCGACCAGGCGATCTCCGACGCCCGCCGGGAGGCGGACGAGACGGTGACGCGTGCCAGGCGCGAGGCCGACGAGATCCTCACCAAGGCCCGCCGCCAGGCCGAGCAGGTCATCGGCGACGCCCGGGCCCGCGCCGAGACGCTGGAGCGCGACGCGCAGGAGCGCCACCGCCAGGCGATGGGCTCGCTGGTGCAGACCCGCGACGAGCTCGAGCGCAAGGTCGAGGAGCTGCGCAGCTTCGAACGCGAATACCGCAGCCGCCTCAAGCTCTACCTGGAGAACCAGCTCGCCGAGCTCAACGTCTCCGCCGAGAACAGCGGTGGGTTCCCGGTCATGTCCGGTGGTCCGCAGGGTCAGGCTCCCGCCATGTCGCACGCCGTGCCTCAGGGTGGCCAGCAGCCTCTGCCCGGTGGTCCCAACCCGTTCGGCGGCGAGGCCCCGCAGGGCGCTTTCCCCGGCGGTGACGGTCCGCACAACGACCGCCGGTAAAGTAACGGGTCACTAGGACCTGTCACTCGAAAGAGCCCTCTGTGATCCTTATCAGTGCTGGTTTGGTGCTCGCGGCGGTCGTGTTGCTGATCGCGGGCTTCGTACTGGCGACGCCGTTCCTGATCATGTGGTCCATCGTGGTCAGCGTGCTGTCCGCGCTGTTCCTGGTGATCGGGGCGTTTTTGCGGCGTCACGAGTTGTTCCCCGGTGGTGGGCAGGCCGCTGCGCCGGCCACCCCTCCGGCAGGGCTCATGCCGCCCGGCTTGCCGTACAACCAGACCGGTCCCGTCGCTCACCAGCCACCCCCGCCGCCTCGGGCGCGTCCGCAGCGGCCGATGACCGTTTCCGCGGCCACGGCCCCGCGCCGACCCGCGGCGAGCAGCATCTCGCCGGATGCTCTCGTGCTGGTGATCCCCGGACGCAAGCGCTACCACGTGCCCGGCTGCCGGCAGTTGAACGGCCGGGATCATGAGGAGCTGACCTACGAGGAGGCACGCGAGGAGGGCTTCACGCCCTGCACGACGTGCCTTCCTGACGCCGCGCTCGGCGGACGGCAGTTGCCGCCTGCCGCCGATCCCGAGCCCGCCCCCGGCCAGGCTTTCGCCGCGACCGAGAGCCGGGCAGAGAACTCCGCGGAGACCCGCGACCTACGATCGCTGGTCGCCCCGCCGAAGCCGGACACCAAGGCTTCCACCCCCAGCCCGGAGCCCGCCGCCGCCCACGAGGAAGGCGCGACCGGGTGGTTCGGCCGCCCCTCCGCTCCGGACTCCGCCGCCGCTCCCTCCGTTGGGGATGACGAGCAGGCGGAGACACAGACTTCACTCTTCCGGCCCACGCCGCACGCGCTCAAGGCCGAGTCGCAGCCCTCCGGCGCGCCGGCCACGCCTTCAGCGGGCCGCCCCGCTTCGCCGGCCGGCAAGAGCTCGCCCACCGGCGAGACTTCACAGACTTCTGGTAAGACCTCCCAGCCTGCCGGTAAGACGTCTCAGACTGCCGGCGAGCCCGCGCGCCCCGGTCAGGCCGCGCGTCCCGGCGACGAGTCCACCCGATCCGGGAGTGGGCCCGCGCGGTCCGGTGGCGCGTCGGACGAGGATGACTCCTCGGGGCCCGAGACGGCTCCGCAACCTCGTGTGACCGCGTCCGGGGCGCCTGTCCGTCCGGGGGTTGCCGGGGCGTCCCAGCGACCGTCCGCAGCGGCCAGGACGCCCATGCCGGCCGGGCAGAGGCTGGCGGTGCCGGAACGGCCCGCGTCCTCGGCCGAGTCGCAAGCCAAGCCCAAGGGGCCGATGCCCACCGGGCCCGGCGCTCCCGGCAGGTCCCCGGAAGAACGACCTTCCACCACGAGTCCGGCCAAGCCCGCCACACCGGCCGTGGCCGAAGCCAGTGGTACAGGGAGCAAGTCCGGCGCCCCCGCGAAGCCCGGCGCACCGGCTGGGGCCGGTGGCACGGGGAGCAAGCCCGGGGTGCCCGGAACAGGGGCGAAGCCCGCCGTCGCCGGTGCGGGTCCTATGCCCGGTGCGCCTGGTTCTGGCGCGAAGCCCACTGCGCCGAGCACGGGTCAGAAGCCCGGCGTGCCGGGTACGGGCTCCAAGGGTGAAGGCCCTGGCACCGTTTCCAAGAGCGAAGGCCCTGGGACCGGCTCCAAGGGCGACGTGCCTGGTGCTGGATCCAAGGGGGAGACCCCGGGTGCTGGTTCCACGGGTGAGGTTCCTCGTACAGGGTCCAAGGGGGAGAGCCCGCGCACCGGGGCCAAGGGCGACACGTCGAAGGCCGCCGCTCCGGGGACGGGCGCGCCGGTCTCGACCACCAAGGCCGTGCCGTCGCCGGCACCATCCAGACCGCAACCCTCCGCTACGCCCGCCAGACCGCAGCCTTCGGGTACGCCTGCCAAGCCGCAGTCTTCCGGTACGCCCGCGAAGCCGCAGCCCTCCACTACGCCCGCGAAGCCGCAGTCCTCGGGACCCAAGGCCGCGACCCCGGAGCCGCAGAAGACCGGAGACAGCGCCAAGCACCCGGAGACCGTGTCCAAGGGCGAACGTTCCGGCACGGTGAAGGTCATCGTCGGCACCCGCCGTTACCACAGCACCGAATGCCCGTTGATCAGAGGCGCCGGTGAGACGGGTGTGGAGACGATGACGATCGCCGCGGCCGAAGCGGCCGGGTTGACGAGCTGCTCGGTCTGCCAGCACGACCGCGAGACGGTCGCCTGAGACCTCACCACGACGGCCCCCGACACCACGACGGCCCCCTACACGTACGCTGGGGGCCGTTTCTGTGTTCGAGGACCGTCGCGGACGGCTGGAGACGCTCAAGGGGCCCTCCGGCAGGTGTGGGGCGGCGGTCCTGAGGGTGCCGCCCCACGGGGGTGTCAGGCGCGGTGGAGTTGGAAGGTCAGGGACAGGTCTTCGTCCGTGTGGGACGGGAGGTCGTCCCGTGTGCCTTCCTCGACCGTCGTCGCCAGGACCTCTTCCGCCAGCAGCCGGGCCTCGGGCGAACGCAGCGCTGCCGCCAGGTCCGGGGAGGAGGTGGTCCACCGCAGGGCGATCCGGTCGGTGATGGACAGGCCGGTCGACTTGCGGGCCTCCTGGACCAGGCGGATGACCTCGCGCAGCAGGCCCGAGCGGCGGAGGTCGTCCGTGAGCTCCAGGTCCAGGGCCACCGTCTCACCCATGCCCGTGCCGATGGCGCCGGATTCGACGGCCCAGCCCGAGCGGGGCTGCTCGGTGACGATCACCTCGTCCGGGCCGAGCATGAGCTCGCCCAGCTCGTCCGCCTCCACCATGACCGTCGAGCCCCCTCGCAGGGCGCGGGCCACGCGGGTGGGGTCGGCGGCGGTCACGGCGGCGGCCACCAGCTTGGTCTGGGAGCCGAAGCGCTTGCCCAGAGCCCGGAAGTTGGGCTTGACGGAGTAGGACACGAGGTCGGCGCTGAATCCGGACATGTCCTCGAGCTTCTGGACGTTCAGCTCGTCCGCCACCAGGCCACGCAGCTCCCCGGGCAGCGAGGGCCAGCCGTGGGCGCCCACCAGGGCGCGGGCGAGCGGCTGGCGGGTCTTGACGCCCGAAGAGGCGCGGGCCGAGCGGCCCAGCTCCACCAGCCGCCGCACCAGGGCCATCTGGTCGGACAACGCCGGGTTCAGCAGGTCCTCGCGCACCTCGGGCCAGGCGGTCAGGTGCACCGAGGACGGCGCGCCGGGCGCGCGGAGGACGTCCCAGAGGTAGTCGGTGATGAACGGCGTGACGGGAGCCATCAGCCTGACCACGGTCTCCAGGCACTCGTACAGGGTCGCGAACGCGTCCTGCGAGCCCTGCCAGAACCGGCGGCGGGAGCGGCGTACGTACCAGTTGGAGAGGTCGTCGAGGAAGTCGGCCAGGCGGCGGCCCGCGCGCTGGGTGTCGTATTCCTCGAGGGCGGCCGTGACCTCGGCGACCGTGCGGTGGAGCTCGGCCAGCGCCCAGCGGTCGAGCAGCGGGCGCTCGGCCGGCGGCGTGGCGTCCGCGAGGGCGGCCGGCGACCAGGACTCGGCGTTGGCGTAGAGGGTGAAGAACGACGAGGTGTTCCAGAGCGTCAGCAGGACCTTGCGGACGATCTCCTCCAGCGTGTTGTGCCCCACCCGGCGAGCCGCCCAGGGCGAGCCCGAGCAGGCCATGAACCAGCGCAGCGCGTCGGCCCCGTGCTGGTCCATCAGCGGGATCGGCTCCAGGATGTTGCCGAGGTGCTTGCTCATCTTGCGGCCGTCCTCGGCCAGGATGAGGCCGAGGCACAGGACGTTCTCGTAGGAGGACCGGCCGAAGACGAGCGTGCCGACGGCCATCAGCGAGTAGAACCAGCCGCGTGTCTGGTCGGTCGCCTCGCAGATGAACTGCGCCGGGTAGACGCCCTCCGGCTTGCCGCGCTCGCCCCACTGGGCGAACGGCATGGAGCCGGAGTCGTACCAGGCGTCGATGACGTCGGGCACACGCTGGGCCGGGGCGCCGCAGGAGGGGCAGCCGAAGGTCACGTCGTCGACGTACGGGCGGTGCGGGTCGAGGGCGGAGACGTCCTGGCCGGCCAGCTCGCCCAGCTCCGCCAGCGAGCCGACGCACGTCACGTGGGACTCGTCCGCCGAGCACACCCACAGCGGCAGTGGTGTGCCCCAGTAGCGCGAGCGCGACAGCGACCAGTCGACGTTGTTGCGCAGCCACTCGCCGAACCGGCCCCACTTGATCGTGTCCGGGTACCAGTTGGTGGTGGCGTTCTCGGCCAGCATCTCGTCCTTGACCGCGGTGGTGCGGATGTACCAGGACGGGAGCGCGTAGTAGAGCAGCGGCGTGTGGCAGCGCCAGCAGTGCGGGTAGCTGTGCTCGAAGTGGCCGCCGCGGAACAGCAGCCCGCGGGCGCGCAGATCGTCGGTCAGCTCCTCGTCGGCGTCCTTGAAGAACCGGCCGCCGACCATGGGCACGTCGTCGAGGAAGCGGCCGTCGGGGCCGATCGGGTTGACGATGGGCATGTCGTAGCGCTTGATGACGGCCAGGTCGTCGGCGCCGAACGCGGGAGCCTGGTGGACCAGGCCGGTGCCGTCCTCGACGGTGACGTAGTCGCCGAGCACGACGTAGTGCGCGTCCGGGATGTCCACCAGGTCGAACGGCCGCGTGTAGGTGGTGCGCTCGAGGTCGCGCCCGGTGAAGCGGGCCACCTCCGTCACCTCTTCCCCGAGGACGGAGAGCAGCGGCTCGGCAACCACCAGGACCTCGCCGTCCGGGGTGCGGGCCGCGACGTACGTCACGTCCGGGTGCACGGCGACCGCCGTGTTCGAGACCAGCGTCCACGGCGTCGTCGTCCAGACCAGCAGGGACGCGCCCAGCTCGGCCAGCGGCCCGGAGGTCACGGGCATGCGGACGTAGACCGACGGGCTGGAGACGGTCTCGTAGCCGCCGGGCTGGCCCAGCTCGTGGTCGGACAGGCCGGTGCCGCAGCGCGGGCAGTAGGGCGTGATCCGGAAGTCGCGGAACAGCAGCCCCTTGTCGAAGACGACCTTCAGCGACCACCACACCGACTCGATGTAGCCGGGGTCCATCGTCCGGTACGCCTGCGACAGGTCGATCCAGTAGCCCATCCGCTCGGTCATCTGCTCGAACGCGTCCACGTGCCGCAAAACGGACTCACGGCACTTGGCGTTGAACTCGGCGATGCCGTACGTCTCGATGTCCTTCTTGCCGGACAGGCCGAGCTCGCGCTCCACGCCGACCTCGACCGGCAGGCCGTGGCAGTCCCATCCGGCCTTACGCGGAACGCTGAAACCGCGCATCGACTTGTAGCGCGGGAACAGGTCCTTGAACACCCGCGCCTCGACGTGGTGGACGCCGGGCAGGCCGTTGGCCGTGGGCGGGCCCTCGTAGAAGACCCAGGAGGGATTGCCGGTGTTCTGCTCGACCGAGCGCTCGAAGATCTTCCCGTCCCGCCAGCGGTCGAGGACCTTGCGCTCGAGCGCGGGCAGGTCGACCTGCGCGGGAAGAGAGCGGAACGATGGGGAAGACATTTCGGGCGGGACCTCCACGCTTGATCGGCCGGCTGGCTTGCGTGAAGGGACGAAGCCGTGCGGCTCCGCGGTACCACCCTTCTTGACCCACCCTGCGGGGGCTTCGCCCCCGCATGCCCCCGGTAAGGGCATGGA
>NZ_JADOGI010000218.1 GCF_015645445.1 Nonomuraea cypriaca
GTACTCGTCGAGGGGCTGGCGGGTCCAGGCGGTCGCGAGCGCTGGGGCTTCGAGGACGATCAGGTTGTACGGGGCCGGGTCGCCCAGGGCCTCGGGCGTGGAGGCGTATTTGGCGATATTTCCGGACTTGTCGGCGCCGGCGATGGCGGCACCCGGGCCGATGGCGGCGACCTTGCCTCCGCTGTCGGTCACCAACTGGCCGAGGGTTCCGAGTCGAGCGGCATAACCGGTTTCCGACTGGTACGCGGTGAGGGCGGGCCAACCCGGGACCGTCGCGCCCTCACCGTCCGGCTGGGGAGTGGGAGGCGCGGGGCAGCCTTTGCCCGCCGTACCGGCTCGTTGGCCTGCCGAGACGGTCAGCCAGCCGGCGGCGGGGCAGGTGATGCCGCGATCCGGGGGCGGTACGGCGCGGGTCGAGAGGGAGGCGGAGGCCCCTTGGCCGACGAGTCGCCACAGGTTGGGGGTTCGTACCTGATCGACGTCACTCCATTCGAGGCCGGGCACACCGATCAGGGCCACCCGCCCTCGTGCCCCGTCACCCTCCGGCCCACGCGTGGCCGGGGCGGAGGCGGAGTGCGTGCCGGAGAGCGGTCGGCTCCGGGCGTCGGCCGTTCCCGGGGTGAGGAGGAGGGCCGTGAGGGCCGCGACGAGGAGCAGGACGGCGCTCGGACGGCTGGCCGGACATTCAAAGGGCCGGCGCGGCGTTGGCATGTAAGGAACCCCCAGTGTCTGCCCCTCGATCGACAACAGCCACGGTAACGTGCCACACCGTGACAAGTGGCGAGGTGCGGGTGAGCCGGCGGCAGTGGTGGGCGTGGGCGGTCGTGGCGCTCGTCGTCGTGGCGGCGGTGACGCCGCTGGTGCACACGTGGCTGACCAACCCGGACGACCAGCGGCTCGTGGACCTCGACGTTTACCGTACCGGGGGGCAGATGCTGCTCGACGGACGGCCGGTGTACGACTACTTCACGCCCGCGCCACAACTGTTGCCGTTCACCTATCCGCCCATCGCGGCGATGCTGGCCGTGGGGCTGGCGGCGATGTCGTGGGAGACCGCGCAGTGGGTGTGGACCGGCGGGATCTTCGTGGCGCTGGCCGTGACCGTGGGGTTCTCGTTCCGGCAGGTGCTCGGCGGGGAGGCGCTGCGGAGGTACATGCCGTGGGTGTTCGGGCTGCTCATGGTGCTCTGCGTCTACTTGATGCCGATCAGGGACCAGGTGCGGTTCGGGCAGGTGGACATCCTGCTCGTCGCGTTGTGCCTGGCGGACTGCGTGGCGAAGCGGCCGTGGTGGCCGCGCGGGTTCCTGATCGGGCTGGCCACCGCGGTGAAGCTGACGCCCGGCGTCTTTCTGATCTATCTGCTGGTCACGCGGCAGTGGCGGACGTTCTTCATGGCGTCGTTCGTGGCGGCGGTGCTGACGTTGCTGCCGTTCGCGGTGATTCCGCAGGACTCGATCGATTTCTGGTTCTCGGCGCTGCTCGATCCGGAACGCCTCGGCGCGAACGCGGCCACCACCAACCAGTCGATGCGCGGCATGCTGATCCGGCTCTATCTGCCCGAGCCGCTGACGACCGTGATCTGGCTCGCGCTCGTGGCGGCGGTCGGCTGGTACGGGTTCCGCGGCGCGCGGGACGCGTACCGGGACGGTGATTCGGTCACGGCGGTCGCGCTCGTGGGCCTGATGGCCGTCCTGCTGTCCCCGGTCGCCTGGATCCACCACCTGGCCTGGGTGGTCGTGGTGCTGGCGGCCATCGTGGGCGACGGGCGCGATCCGGTCCGGGTACGCGTGGCCGCCGGCGTGTGGCTCTTCTACGTGGTGCCGGTTCCTTGGTGGGGGGTCTCGCTGAAGGCGGCCGACATCCCGGGGGTCAGCGTGGTGCTGGGGAAGATCGTCCAGAACGGGTTCGGCCTGGGCGCGTTGGCGTTGGTATGGCTGCTGGCGTCCTGGCTGCCGAAACGGCGGCCAGATCACCTGAACCTGGGGACCCGGTATGCGGTTGATGGGAGACGCGTGGCGGAATAGGCCCCGTACTGGGAAAACATGCGGATACTCTGGATGCATGCCCCGACTCGCCTATCTCGGACCGGAAGGGACCTTCACCGAAGAGGCCCTGCGGCTCCTCGATCCCAATGCCGAGCGTCTGCCCCGTGCCACGGTGAGCGCCGCGCTCACCGCCGCCCGCACGGGTGACGCCGACGGCGCCGTGGTGCCTCTGGAGAACTCCATCGAGGGCGCGATCACCACGACGCTCGACGAGTTCGCCTGGGGCGAGCCGTTGCTCATCACGGCCGAGCTGCTGCTGCCCGTGCAGTTCTCCCTGCTGGCCAGGCCCGGCACCGAGATCCCGCACATCAAGCGCGTCTACACGCATCCGGCGGCCATCACGCAGTGCCGCGCCTTCATCTCGCGCGAACTGCCCGACGCGGTCGTGGTGTCCGCGCCGTCGACGGCGGCCGCCGCGCAGGAGGTCTCGCTGCCGGGCTCACCGTACGACGCCGCCATCGCGGCGCGCATCGCCGGCGAGCACTACGGGCTGGTCGAGCTGGCCGGCGGAATCGGCGACAGGTCGGACACCGTCACCAGGTTCGTCAAGGTGAGCCGTCCTGGGCCGCTGCCCGCGCCGACCGGCTCCGACCGGACCACGCTGGTCGTCTTCCTGACCGATGACCACCCTGGCGCGTTGCTGGAGATGCTGACGGAGTTCTCCGTGCGCGGGGTCAACCTGACGCGCATCGAGTCGCGGCCGACCGGTGACGGGATCGGGCGTTACTTCTTCCACTTCGACTTCGAGGGGCACGTCGCCGACGCCCGGGTCGGTGAGGCGCTCGCCGGGCTGCACCGCATCTGCGGCGAGGTGCGCTTCATGGGCAGCTACCCGCGCGCCGACGGTGTCGCGCCGCAGATCAAGCGGGGGACGGCCGACGCCGAGTTCGCCGAGGCGGGCGACTGGCTCGACCGCATCCGCACCGGCCACGTCTGACCCACCGCCCCAGACCACCGCGCCAAGCCATTGTCCCGAGGCCACCGCGCCAGACCACCGCGCGAGACCACCGCGCGAGACCACCGCGCCAGACCACCGGCTCGAGGCCACTGTCCCGAGGCCGCCACGCCAGACCACTGCCCTGGAGCCGTCCCGAGCCGGGGCGGTCGGCGGGTGCCGGGGTAAATCCGGGGGCGGGCGGTCGCCGCGCGCCGGTAGCCTTGCCTTTGTGATTGACCTGCGTACCCTCCGTGAGGATCCCGACCGGCTACGGGCGTCGCAGCGTGCCCGCGGTGAGGACGACTCCGTCGTCGACACGCTGCTCGACCTCGACGAGCGCCGCCGATCCGCGCTGACCTCGTTCGAGTCTCTGCGCGCCGAGCAGAAGAGCATGGGCAAGTCGGTCTCCAAGGCGCAGGGCGAGGAGAAGGCCGCGCTGCTCCAGCGGGCCAAGGATCTCGCCGGCCAGGTCAAGGCCGCCGAGGCGGAGGCCGAGAAGCTGGGGGCCGAGCTGGACGAGGTCATCCAGACGGTGCCCAACATCGTCGAGGAGGGCGCGCCCTCCGGCGGCGAGGACGACTACGTGGTGCTGGAGACCGTCGGGACGCCGCGGGAGTTCGACTTCGAGCCCAAGGACCATCTGGAGCTGGGCGAGGCGCTCGGCGCCATCGACATGGAGCGCGGCGCCAAGGTGTCCGGCTCGCGGTTCTTCTTCCTCAAGGGCGTCGGCGCCCGCCTGCAGCTCGGCCTGCTCAACATGGCCATGCAGCAGGCGATCGAGTCCGGGTTCACGCCGATGATCACGCCGGTGCTCGTCAAGCCGGAGACCATGCAGGGCACCGGCTTCCACGTGGCCCACGACAAGGAGATCTACCGGCTCCCCGAGGACGACCTCTACCTGGTCGGCACCTCGGAGGTGTCGCTGGCCGGCTACCACGCCCAGGAGATCGTCGGCGGCGACGAGTTGCCGTTGCGCTACGCCGGCTGGTCGTCGTGCTTCCGCCGCGAGGCGGGCTCGTACGGCAAGGACACCAGGGGCATCATCCGGGTCCACCAGTTCGACAAGGTGGAGATGTTCTCCTACGTGCGGCCCGAGGAGGCCCATGAGGAGCACCTGCGCCTGCTGGCGTGGGAGCAGGAGATGCTGGCGAAGATCGAGGTCCCGTACCGGATCATCGACACGGCGGCGGGCGACCTCGGCATGTCGGCGGCGCGCAAGTTCGACTGCGAGGCGTGGATCCCCACGCAGGGCCGCTACCGCGAGCTGACCTCGACCTCCAACTGCACCGAGTTCCAGGCCCGCAGGCTCGCCGTCCGCTTCCGCGACAAGGACGGCAAGCCGCGGCACCTGGCCACGCTCAACGGCACGCTGGCCACCACCCGGTGGATCGTGGCGATCCTGGAGAACCACCAGCAGGCCGACGGTTCCGTGGTGGTTCCGCGGGCGCTGCGCCCCTACGTGGGTCTCGACGTGCTGGCGCCGCCGGCGTAGAGGTCCGTGCGCCGGGCGTCGCGCCTGATCAGGGCGGCGCCCGTGAGCAGGACGAGCCCGGTCAACAGCGCGGCGAGCGCGACGGCGATCTCGTACGCGCCCGGCAGGCCCACGGACCAGCCGTAGAAGGGCGTGTAGACGCTCGCGTAGACCAGCGGCGCGCCCAGCACCCCGGCGGCCGAGGGCACGGCGCGCGCCGGGCCCGTGACCGCCAGCGTGAGGCACACCAGGCCGCCCGCCAGCGTCATGGCCCCGCCCAGCAGCAACAGCCAGGGGCCTGGGTCGAACAACGCGTCCCAGCCGATCATGACGAGGTAGGCGCCGCCACTGGCCACCACGGCTGCACCCATGTAGACGTGCTGGGGCCGGCGCAGCCCCGCGCCCGCGCCGCCGAACAGCACGCACGCCGCCAGCAGGACCGCCAGGCTCATCTCGGGATGCAGGTCCACCTCGCCGGTGGGCTCGCCGGGCACGCCCGCGCGCCGCCATGTTCCCGTCGTGTCGCGGACCAGGATGCCGTCCAGGCCGTTCGCGACGACCACGACGTGCCCGCCGCCCGGCCGGGCCTGCACGCCGAGCGCCACGGAACGCAACCCGGCGCCCTCGTCGTACTGCCTGGTCAGCCGGTCGCCATCGTCTCCGGACAGCGCCCACGACGGGCCCCACGTCCGGCCGCCGTCGTCGGACTGCTCCACGCCGAGCCGGTCCCGCGCCACGCGGTAGCAGCGGGTCGCCTGGCCGGGCACGCAGGCGGCGGTCTGCCGCGGCTTGACGTGTTCGCCGGTGCTCCGCGACCAGGTGGCGCCGCCGTCCTCGGAGACCTGGGTCGTCCCGCGGCCCAGGTGGACGGTGATCCGCCCGCTCTTGTCCACCTCGACCGAGTCGGCCGCGTACGGCGGCGAGGCCGCGGCCGTGGCGGTGACCGCCAGCACGGCCAGCGGCACGGTCAGGAGGACGCTCCGGCGTGGGGAGTGCGTACTGAGGCTGCGGCCGCGTACCCACCAGGCCAGCGCGAGCGCGGGAAGGGCCAGAAGGTCCGTGGGATCGGCCAGGACGCGCGACGGACCCGCCACGAGGGTCCAGACATGGGAGGCGGCCTCAGCGCCCGTCTCCGTGCTTTTCACGAGCGTGAAGAGCACCCCGGTGAGTAGGGTCGCCGCCAGGTCGGCCCGCCGCCAGAACAGCAGCGCCAGCAGCGCGGGAGCCACGAGGAGCCCCGCGACGTCGCTGAGCTTGCCCGTGACGAACCCGGGCCAGACCTGCTTGAGCAGGTGATCGTTGACCAAGAGCACGAGCACCCCGGTTACGGTCACGGGGTGACAGGACCACGCGTACCTCATACTCAGGTCGATGGCCGGGGGCGGCCCGCGGTTCAAGTGTTGTGTGAGTCGAGTCACAGACGTGACCATCCTGACACAAGCAAAAGACCGAGGCCCGCTGGAAGCGAACCCCGGTCTGTCTCGCTGCTACAGGTCAGATGGCTCGGACCTGAGAGGCCTGCGGCCCCTTCTGGCCCTGCGTGATCTCGAACTCGACCCGCTGGCCGTCTTCAAGGCTGCGGTAGCCGTTGCCGACGATCTCGGAGAAGTGCACGAACACGTCCGGCGCACCGCCGTCCGGGGCGATGAAGCCGAAGCCCTTCTCGGCGTTGAACCACTTGACGGTTCCCTGAGCCATAAAAGCTCTCCCTCAGGATGTGAATCTATGGGACCCACACCTCGTGGATCCCGGTGTGTCGTACAGCAAGCACCCGGGGTGGCTCAGACAAAGTCATGCTGGTTTTCACTACGGGATCAGCTAATACAACGCCATCACATCTAACACCATTCTGGCGCGTTGGTGTTCCCGTCCCATGGAAGATTTCTGTCAGGAGGCATCACCAGGCAAACTGGAACCTGTTATGCAGAGCCTTCCCGCACCCCGTCTTGTGGCCACTGACCTCGACGGCACCGCCTTGCGCACAGACGGAACCGTGTCTCCCCGCACGGTCGCGGCCTTCGGCAGAGTCGAGGAATCCGGGTCGGTGCTGGTGTTCGTGACGGGGCGTCCACCCCGGTGGATGGGCGGGGTCGCGGGTGCCGTACGCCACCGCGGGCTGGCCATCTGTGCGAACGGAGCACTGATCTACGATCTCCATACCGAACGGATAGTGGAATCTCACCTGATCACCGTCGAGGTACTCGAGGAAGTCGTCGCTCAGCTAAGAGCGAACGTGGCCGATCTCGCATTTTCGGTCGAGTATGAAACCGGTTTTGCGCATGAGTCAGATTTCCTGCTGGGCGGCTTGGACCGGCACCGTGGAGACGGGTCGCGGGGCGGCTCGCTGACCGCGCGGCCCTGCGCCAAACTGCTGGCCCTGCACCGCGGCATGGGCGCGGACGAGCTGCAGATGATCGTCCACGAGTTGGTCGGCCACCTCGTGACCGCCACGCACTCCAGTGGCAGGGCCCTGATCGAGATGAGCGCGCTGGGCGTGACGAAGGCGAGCGCCCTGGCGGCGCTCGCCGCGCGACATGAGATCAGGTCCGCGCACGCGGTGGCGTTCGGTGACATGCCGAACGACCTGCCCATGCTGAGCTGGGCAGGCAAGTCGTACGCCGTCGCGAACGCGCATCCCGCCGTGCTGGCGGCGGTCGACCATGTGACCGCGGCCAACGACGACGACGGCGTGGCCCAGGTGATCGAGCGGCTCTACTACAGATAGGGCCCAGTGCCGCCGTGCGGCCGCTGCTGCTGCTCATCACCCGGCACGCCGGGCAACGCCCTGCGCATCTGCTCCAACTGCGCCCTGGCCGCCATCTGCTGCGCGAACAGCGTGGTCTGGATGCCGTGGAACAATCCCTCCAGCCAGCCGACCAGCTGGGCGTGCGCGATGCGCAGCTCCGCCTCGCTCGGCGGCGTGCCGTTCTCGTCGGTGAACGGGAGCGACAGCCGCTCCAGCTCGTCGACCAACTCCGGCGCGAGGCCGTCCTCGAGCTCCTTGATGGAGGACTCGTGGATCTCCTTCAACCGCTTACGGCTGGCCTCGTCGAGGGGAGCCGCGCGGACCTCCTCGAGGAGTTGCCTGATCATGCTGCCGATGCGCATCACCTTGGCGGGTTGCTCGACCAGGTTGGTGACCGAGCGATCCTCTTCGCCGTTGTCGCCCTGACCTTGGAAGTCGGGGCCCACCACCACGATGTGGGGGGTGTTGTTGTCCTCAGCATTCATAACACTCACCGTACTAGCAGGATCTTGCCGACGTGCTCTCCGGAATCCAACATTCGGTGAGCTTCGGCGGCCTCCGGCATGGGCACCTCCGCGTACACGACGGGGCGTACGGCCCCCGCCCCGACCAGCGGCCAGACGTTGTCCACGACACTGCGCACGATGGCTCCCTTCTCGTCCACGGGGCGGGAGCGGAGCGCCGTCGCGTGGACCGAGGCGCGCTTGGCGAGCAGGGCGCCGAGATCGAGCTCGGCCTTGCGGCCGCCCTGCAGCCCGATGATCACCAGCCGGCCGCCCGTGCGCAGCGCCCGGACGTTGCCCGCGAGGTATTTCGCGCCCATGATGTCGAGGATGACGTCGGCCCGCACCTTGCCGGCGAAGTCCTCCTCGCGGTAGTTGATCACCTCGTCGGCGCCCAGCTCGCGGACGCGCTCGGCCTTGGCCGCCGAGCCGACGGTCGCGATCACGTACGAGCCGAGTGCCTTGGCGAGCTGCACCGCGAACGTGCCGATCCCGCTGGCCCCGCCGTGCACCAGCAGCGTCTCGCCCCGGCGCAGCCGCCCGACCATGAAGACGTTGGACCAGACCGTGCACGCCACCTCCGGCAGCCCCGCCGCCACCGGCAGCGGCACGCCGTCGGGCACCGGCATCACCTGCTGCCAGGGAACGGCTACGCGCTCGGCGTAACCGCCGCCGCCGAGCAGCGCGCACACCTCGTCCCCGATCTTGAACTGCTCGACGTCCGCCCCGACCTCGGCCACCACGCCGGAGACCTCCAGCCCCGGATAGGGTGACGCGCCGGGCGGAGGATCGTAAAATCCTTGTCTCTGCAGGACATCGGCACGATTCACCGCTGAGGCGACCACGTCGATGAGCACGTCACCGCGCTCGACCCGCGGTTCCGGCGCCTCGCGCCACTTCAGCACCTCTGGTCCGCCCGGTTCGGCGATTTCAATGGCTCGCATGCGAACCACGGTAGCCGGGCAAAGAAGTTGTGGGTTGCCGGGCTGTGCTCGAGCCTGTGGCGTTAACCTGCAATGTATTTGCTGCCCCTTTAGACCCACCCGAGGGGGAACACGGTGGCAAGACACGATCGAGAAGAATCTCTCGAGGAGCAGTTGGCCTGGCTCGACGCGATCAAGGAGACGGAAGACGCTCCGGTCGCGGTGAGTGCCACGGCAGCCTCCGCCGACGAGCCCGTGGCCTCGCCATACCCCAAGGACCCGTGGCTGCTCGTGCCCACCCCGCCGGACACGCCGACGCCGCCGCTGTTCAGGGCCGCCGTCGACTCCGTGTACGGCACCGCGGCGGCTGAGCAGCTCCCCGAGGCGGAGAGCGAGGCCGCGGAGTGGCTGGACAAGGCGGGCACCGGCACCGCGGTCGAGGAGGAGCCCGCGGCGCCGCCGGACGATCCCTTCCTCGCGCCGCTGAAGCCGTTGCCGCGCCCCGATGACACCGACACCCACAGGTTGCTGTCGTTCCCGGCGCCAGAGCAGGCCACGGCCCCGGTCGAGGAGACGCGGCCGGACTGGCCGCTGCCCGTCGAGCCGTCCGCTATCCAGCCGTCCGCTGCCCGGCCGTCCGCCGTCGAGCCGTCCGCTGCCCAGCCGTCCGCCGTCGAGTCGCCGGCCGTCCAGCGGCCTGCCGTTCAGCGGCAGGAGGAGCCGGGCCGCGCGGAGGAGGAGCCGGCCAAGGACGACGAGCAGACCACGTGGGGGGACACCCTGCCGCGGAACGAGCGCCCCCAGTGGACCGAGCCGTCCACGCAGGAGGTGCGCCTCTCCTGGGCCGAGGAGCGCCCGTCGTGGGCGGAGCCGTCCCGTGAGGGGGCCCTCGATGAGGACCCGCCCACCCGTGAGGACGTCACCATTGACGTCACCACGAAGGAGGTCCGCGCCCTCAACGAGGACCGCGCCTTCAACGAGGAGCTGATCCTCCAGGACGAGCGGACCCGCCAAGAGGAGCGGACGCGGCAGGAGGAGCGGACCCTCCAGGACGAGAGGGCCCTTCAGAACGAGCGGGCACGTCAGGAGGAGCGGGCGCTCCAGAACGAGCGCGCACGTCAGGAGGAGCGGCCCTTCAGGGCGTTTCGTGATGATCAGCCCCCACGGAGCCGGCATGCCTTCAAGGACGAACAGTCCTTCGAACAGGCCGAGCCGGCGCGGAGGGAAGAACAGCCGCGGTGGACCGAGCAGCAGGAGTGGCGTCCGGCCGAGCGGGAGATCCCGCAGCCACCCCCGCAACAGCCGCCACCACCACAGCCGCATCAGCAACAGCCATCGCCACAGCAGCAGCAGGCCCAGCCGCGGCGCCGGCCGGCCCCCGTCCCCGTGTTCACCGCCCCGCCGAGGCCCCCGGTCACGGGAAGGCCGACGGCCGACAGCCTCGACCCGGAGTCCCTGCTACGCGGACGGCGTAACGCGCCTTCCAAGGGCTGGCGGCGGCTGGTCTACAAGGCGTCCGGCGGCTGGATCAAGCCAGGCGAACCGCCCGAGGTACGCCGCCGACGCGAGCTCGTGGCGCGGGCCCGTACGCCGGTGACGACCGGGCACCACCGCGTGGCCGTGCTGAGTCTGAAGGGCGGCGTGGGCAAGACCACCACCACGGTCGGGCTCGGCGCGACGCTGGCCCAGATGCGCGGCGACCGCGTGATCGCGGTGGACGCCAACCCGGACAGGGGCACCCTTTCCGACAAGCTGGTCCTGGAGACCTCGGCCACCGTACGCGACCTGCTCAACGAGCGCGACCAGGTCAAGCGGTACGTCGACATCAGGGCGTTCACCTCGCAGGCGCCCTCGCGGCTGGAGGTGCTGGCCTCCGACCGCGACCCGTCGGTCTCCGAGGCGTTCAGCGGCGGGGACTACCAGGCCGTCTCCCAGGTCCTGGAGAACTTCTACTCGCTCTGCCTCACCGACTGCGGCACCGGCCTGCTCCACTCCGCCATGGGCGGCGTGCTCGGGCTCGCCGACCAGATCGTTCTGGTCAGCTCCCCGTCGGTGGACGGCGCCAGGGCGGCCTCCGCGACGCTCGACTGGCTGGAGGCGCACCACTACGCCGACCTGGTGAAGAACGCGACCGTGGTGCTGTGCAGCGTCAGGCCGCGCTCGAAGTCGGCGGTCGACATCAGGAAGCTGGAGGCCCACTTCGCCGCCCGTTGCCGCGCGGTCATCCAGGTGCCGTACGACCCGCATCTGGAGGAGGGCGCGGAGATCGACCTCGACCGGCTGCAGGAGACGACCAGGGAGGCCTATCTCCAGCTCGCCGCCTGTGTGGGCGACGGATTCGCCGGGATGGGCGAATGAGCGGAGGGTGTGGGATTCGAACCCACGAGGCCATCGCTGACCTGGCCGCTTTCAAGGCGGCTGCACTAGTCCACTATGCGAACCCTCCTGTGTGCGGAAACCACGATAGCGGCTGTGGTGTCAGCGGTGTACGTTCAGGTGGTGGCGGATCTCAGCGTCGAGGTGGAGCACGGTGACATGGGCGCGCTCGTGCGCCTCGACGGAGATCTCGACAAGCTCACCGCGCCCCTGCTGAAGGAGCGCCTGGTGAAGCTGCTCGCCGAGGGGCGGGTCGAGGTCGTCGTCGATGCGACTCGGCTCGAGTTCTGCGATTCCAGCGGTCTTTGGGCACTGGTGGAGCACCAGCGCAGGGTGTCCGCGCACGCCGGATCGTTACGTTTGGTCGGGGTGCACGGCGTGCTGCGGCGCGTGCTCGACGTGACGGGTCTCAAGGCGGCCTTCGACGGCGTACACGCCGCCGACCGGTAACCCAGGCGATGGGACGCCCACGCGGGGCTTGCGACACACGCTGAGCGGACGCCGGGCCGTGACACGCGCTGAGCGGACGCGCGGCCGTGACACGGGCTCAGCGGACGCGCGGCCGTGACACGCGCTGAGCGGACGCCGGGCCGTGACACGCGCTGAGCGGACGCGCGGCCGTGACACGGGCTCAGCGGACGCCGGGCCGTGACACGGGTCGGCCGGGTGCCGGGGCGTTATTCGTGGAGTTGGGAGAGGAGCCACTTGGGGCCCAGGGTTTCGGCGCCGAGTTCCTGGACCCGCTGCCGCAACTCCCGGTCCGCGGTGATGACGACCACGCGCTCCCACCCCTTGGTGCGGCGTACGACGTCGACGATCGCGTCGTCGCCACTCCCCGTCGCCGCGACCACCTGGATCCCCGGCACGGCGGGCGCGGTCCTGGCCGCGCCCTCCACGACCGCCACCACGCGCGGGAACCACTGCGCCAGCACCGGATGCTCAAGCCGGAGCCCGGCAACGGCTTCGAGCAGCCGCGTCGCCGCCCCGAGCCGGTCGTGCCACCATCCCCGCTCGGCCCGCGCGCCGACGATGTTGGCCACGTCGAGCACGATCGTCTCCGGCGCGATCGCCTCTTGGATCCGGTCCCACGTCGCCGCGAACCCGGGGTGCAGCGTGCGGCCGGAGAGGTCGGGCAGGGCCACCCAGCGCAACTCGGTGCTCTCGTCGTTGGCGGGCGCCGCGGCCAGCCGTTCGCCCGACTCGGCGATCACCGTCTCGAACGCCCACCCGCCGTGGTCGTCGAGATAGACGCCCTGCACCCGCAGCCCTTCGCAGGCCAGCGCCGCCTCCTCGTGGGCCTCGCGCAACGCGCTGGTGACGGCGTCCTCGTGGCTGTCGCGCGCCCCGCCGGGAAGCCCCCAGGTGCCGCCGTGGTGGCTCCACCAGGAACGCTTCTGCATCAGCACGTGCGGCACGCCGACCTCGTCGTGGTGCACGACGAGCAGTCCGGAAGCGCCGTGGAGCCCCCAGTGCCGGTGCCCCTGGGAGCACTCGGTCCAGCCGTCGCCGTCCTTAGCGGTCATGGGGTGATCTCCGCCTCCCCCCTAGCTGGAAGTTCCTCCTGAGCGACCTCGACGTCAAGGGTATCCAGGTGTCAAAGGCTCCCGTTTCGCCACTGGCCGATCTCCTCGTCCAGCGTCCGTTCGTCCAGCGGCGAGACGGACACGCTCCCGGCCCACGCCACGAGCAGCCGGACGAACTCCTTGCCCCGCTGGTCCGCGACGTGCCCGTGCACGCGGAACCACGTGATCAGCGGGGCCGCGTGCGGCGCCGACGCGTCACACGTGGCGCACAGGACCACGCCGGTGCGGCCGTCCACCGGGTCGCCGGCGGCGTTGGCCCACCCGTACGGCACCAGAGCCGACAGCAACCCGTCACCCTCGCAGCGCGGACAGGTCGGCGGCTCCCCGGTCGTGAGCACGTCGACCTGTCGCCCGCCGCTCAAAGCGTGATGGCTTCCGACCCGAACAACTGCTTGATGTCCGCGGCGAAACTGGGCTCGGCGTTGATGGAGAACTCCGGCACGGCGTAGACCATGGTCTTCCCGGTCGGCTGCCGCACGTTGATCCGCAACGGCACATTGCCCTGGTGCAGCTGCAGCACGTTACGGAGCTCCTCCACCACCTGCTGCGTGAGGCGCTCCTCCCGCACCTGGATCGTGACCGGGTGGCCCGTCTCGCTGTTGATGCCGGACACGTCGATCGGCGTCAGGTCCTGCGCGAAGACCGAGATGGCGCCGTCGCGGTTGTTGATCTGCCCGCCGACCGAGACCACGACGTCGCTGCGGAGCTCGGGGGCGTACAGCTCGTAGCTCTTGGGGAAGAACAGGCACTCGATCGCGGCGTCCATGTCCTCTACGGTGATGATCGCCCACGTGTTGCCGGCCTTGTTGATGCGCCGGTCGACCTTGGTGATCAGGCCGCAGACCCGGACGTCGCCACGGTCGTCACGGCCGGAGTCGAGCAGGTCCGCGATCGTGGTGTCCCGGTTGCGGGCGAGCAGCCGCTCCGTGCCGGCCAGCGGGTGGTCGGACACGTAGAGGCCGAGCATCTCCCGCTCGAAGTCGAGGCGGGTCTTCTTGTCCCACTCCATGTCGGGGATCGTGATGGAGAACGCCGCGTCGTCGCCGCTGTCGTCGGCGCCGCCGAAGAGCGAGTCCTGGCCGTGGGCCTCGTTCTTCTTGATGTCGATGACCGACTCGACGGCCTGCTCGTGGATCATGAGCAGGGCCTTGCGCTGGTGGCCGAGTGAGTCGTAGGCGCCGGCTTTGATCAACGACTCGATGACGCGCTTGTTGCAGGCGCTCAGCGGCACCTTGCTGAGGAAGTCGTTGAAGTCCGTGTACGCGCCCTTCTCCGTACGGGCCTTCACGATGCCCTCGACGACGTTCTCACCGACGTTGCGGACGGCGCCCAGGCCGAACCTGACCTTGTCGTCGCCGACGGCGACGAAGTCGAGCTGCGAGTCGTTGACGTCCGGGGCGAGCACCTGGATGCCCATCTTGCGGCACTCGGCGAGGTAGATGGCCGCCTTGTCCTTGTCGTCTCCCACGGAGGTCAGCAGGGCCGCCATGTACTCGGCGGGGTAGTTGGCCTTCAGATAGGCGGTCCAGTAGGCGACGAGGCCGTAGCCGGCGGTGTGGGACTTGTTGAAGGCGTAGCCGGAGAACGGCAGCATGACGTCCCACAGCGCCTTGATCGCGTCGGCGCTGTAGCCGTTGCCCTGCATGCCCTTCTGGAAGTTCTCGAACTCCTGGTCCAGGATCTCCTTCTTCTTCTTGCCCATGGCGCGGCGCAGCAGGTCGGCGCCGCCGAGCGTGTAGCCGGCCAGCTCCCGGGCGACGGCCATGATCTGCTCCTGGTAGACGAGCAGGTGGAAGGTGGTGCCCAGGATCGGGTCGAGGGCCTCCTTGAGCTCCGGGTGGATGGGCTCGATCTCCTGGCGGGCGTTCTTGCGGTGCGCGTAGTTGGTGTGCGCGTTGGCCGCCATCGGGCCGGGACGGTAGAGGGCGAGCACTGCGGCGATGTCCTCGAACCGGCTCGGCTCCATGAGCTTGAGCAGCTGCCGCATGGGCCCGCCGTCGAGCTGGAACACGCCGAGGGTGTCGCCGCGCGCCAGCAGCTTGTACGTCGCCTCGTCGTCGAGGGCCAGCGTCAGGGTGTCGAGCTTGATGCCCCGGTTCTGCTCAATGATCTTGATGGCGTGGTCGATGATGCCCAGGTTCCTCAGCCCCAGGAAGTCCATCTTGACCAGGCCCATGTCCTCGCAGGACGGGTAGTCGAACCCGGTGATGATCACGCCGTCCTTGTCCCGCCGGTGCATGGGGATCAGGTCCAGCAGGGGATGTGAGGACAGGATGACGGCGGCGGCGTGCACGCCGGTGCCCCGGATGAGGCCCTCGATGCCCCGCCCGGTGTCGATGACCTTGCGCACGTCCGGGTCGTTCTCGTACAGGGCGCGGATCTCGGTGCCCTCGTTGTATCTCGGGTGGTCCTCGTTGAACATGTCCGCGAGCGGGACGCCCTTGCCCATGACGTCGGGCGGCATCGCCTTGGTGATCTTGTCGCCCATGGCGAACGGGTAGCCGAGGATGCGGGACGCGTCCTTGACGGCGGCCTTCGCCTTGATCGTGCCGAACGTGTTGACCTGCGCGGTCATCGCGCTGCCGTACTTCTCGGTGACGTAGGCCACCATGCGGTCCCGGTGGCGGTCGTCGAAGTCGAGGTCGATGTCCGGGGGGTTGATCCGCTCGGGGTTGAGGAACCGCTCGAACAGCAGGCCGTGCTCCAGCGGGTCGAGCTCGGTGATGCGGGTGGCGTAGGCGACGATCGAGCCGGTGGCGCTGCCTCGGCCTGGGCCCACGGCGATGCCGTTGTCGCGGGCGTACTTGCAGATGTCGGCGACGACCAGGAAGTAGCTGGAGAAGCCCATGGGACCGATGACCTTCATCTCGGTCTCGTAGCGCTCCACGACCTCGGCGGGGACCGGGACTCCGTAGCGCATCTCCAGGCCGCGTTCGACCTCCTTGCGCAGCCAGGACTCCTGCGTCTCGCCCTCGGGCACGTCGGGGAAGGGCGGCATCCGGTCCACGTGGGTGAACACCTGGCTGTAGTCGTCCACCATCTCGGCGACGAGCAGGGTGTTGTCACACGCCTCAGGCAGCTCGGCGAACAGGCCGCGCATCTCGTCGGCGGTCTTGAGGTAGTAGCCGCTGCCGTTGAACCTGAACCGGTTGGGGTCGTCCTTGTTCTTGCCGACGCCGACGCACAGGAGGCTGTCGTGGGCGTCGGCCTGGTCCTCGGTCACGTAGTGGGAGTCGTTGGTGGCCAGCAGCGGGATGCCGAGCTGCTTGGCCAGCCTGAGCAGGTCGGCGCGGACCTCCCGCTCGATGTCGATGCCGTGGTCCATCAACTCGAGGAAGTAGTTTTCCTTGCCGAAGATCTCCTGGTATTCGCCGGCGACCCGGACCGCCTCGTCGAACTGGCCGAGCCTGATCCTGGTCTGCACCGCGCCGGACGGGCAGCCGGTCGTGGCGATGATCCCGCCCGCGTACTGGGAGATCAGGTCCTGGTCCATGCGGGGCTTGGAGTAGTAGCCCTCGAACGACGCCAGCGACGACAACCTGAACAGGTTGCCCAGCCCGGCCGCGTCCTTGGCCCACATGGTCATGTGGGTGAACCGGCCGCCGCCTGAGACGTCCTTGCCGCCCTCGCCGTCCGCGACGCCGGTCTCCGCCCGCTGACCCCAGAAGACCGGTTTCTTCACGAACCGGTTTTCCGGGGCGACGTAGGCCTCGATGCCGATGATCGGTTTGACCGGGCTGCCCGCGGCGGTCTTCTGGAACTCGTACGCGCCGAACATGTTGCCGTGATCGGACATCGCGATCGCCGGCATCCCAAGCCGCTCGGTCTCCTTGAACAGCGGCTTCATCTTGGCCGCCCCATCGAGCATGCTGTACTCAGTGTGCACGTGCAGATGCACGAAAGACTTGCCCACCCGGTCCCCTCATCATCGCCCCGGCCGACTCCTCGGATGAGCCTATTCCGTCTTCTGGGGCTCTTGGGGCATCAGACACAAGGGGCAGACATCCTGTCTCGGGGTGTTGCCAGGGTGCTAGCCGCCGCCCTTGGAGAAGTGCTGGAAGTCGTTCCTGCGGGTTTCTGACCTGCGACTCTCTCGCGTACACCCCGGTCCGCCTGCATAAACGCCGTTGGCGGACGTTGGCTGATGTTGAGGGCATTCGGCTGTGCGACGGCCCACAGACGGCCCAGACGGCCCAGAGGCTCGGGGCCGTCTGTGGGCGGCCGTCAGGAGCTCCCCTTCTTGGCCGGCTCGATGCCGTTGTCTCGGGCCAGCTTGCGCACGTACGCCGCGGTGAACGGGGAGTGCTCGACGACGTCGGTGGGCCGCTTGCCGGCGCGGAGTGCGGCGAGGGCGTCGGCGATGACGGCCTGGCGCGCGTCCTCGTGGGCTTGCTCGGTTTCGCGGTATCGGCGGGTGCTGTCGTCGAGTGCCGTGATGGGGTCTCTATCAGCCATGCGCAACAGAGTAGCGCAAACCTCTTGCGCGAACCATCACCCTTCCGCTACTGTTTAGCGCAACAGGAAAGCGCAAACAAGGAGCGACGAAATGGCCATCGAGATCCTCGCCAAGATGAACGACAGCGACATCGAAGACTTCGCCAGCTTCCTGGACGACGCCGCCCAGGACCGGCTGTGGAGGGCGATCCGCGAGGCCCGCACCAGCTGACCGGCCCCAGGCCCCCGGGAGACCGGGGGCCACCCCC
>NZ_JADOGI010000219.1 GCF_015645445.1 Nonomuraea cypriaca
GGTGGGGTTGTGAGGGGGTCGCGGGATGGTCGGGGCCAGGTGGTGGTGCGGGCCAGGGCGCGGTATTCCGGTGGACGGCGGGCGGCCAGGAGGCGGCGGCGTACGGTACGGGCGGCCGCGAGGTCAAGGGTAGCGGTGAGCGCGCCGGCGCCGTCGTCCAGCGCGGTGACGACGGACCCGGCGTGGTCGATGACGCAGCTTCCGCCGCTGAACTGCACGCTCCGCCCGTTCATGGTCTCGGCCCCGGCCTGGTCGGCGGCCACGACGGGCAGGCCGTTCTCCCAGGCCCGCAGCCGCCACGTGGCGCTGGGTCCCGGCTCCTCCACCCAGGCCGTGGGCAGCGCGATCCAGTCGGCCCCGCTCAGCGCGGCGTACCTGGCGGACTCAGGGTGATCGAAGTCAGCGCAGATCAGCGGGGCCATCCGGCCCGCCGGAGTGTCCCACACCGGTGGCGGCAGGTGGCCGTCGGCCGCCCACAGCGGGTCGGCGACGAAGGGATGCGCCTTGCGGTACGCGCCCACGGCACCGTCCGGGCCGACGAGCACGCACGTGTTGTGCAGGGTGCCGAGCCCGGTGTCCAGCTCCGGCATGCCGAGGAGGAGCCAGGCCCCGGTCGCGCGGCACAGCCGGGCCAGCCGGCGTACCGAGGGGCCGTCCACCCGCTCGGCCAGGCCGCGCACCGCGTCGTCGTCAGGCCACAGGTAGCCGGTGAGGGCCATCTCCGGGGTCACCACGACCCGCGCGCCGTCCGCCGCCGCCCGCGCGGCCAGCTCCTCGATGGCGTCGAGGTTGGCGGGCACGTCGCCGTGCGCCGAGACGAGCTGGACGACGCCGACCGTGACACTCTCGGCTACAGAGGGCTGGATCATGTGCGGGCTCCAACTCGTCGGTACGTGGGCTGATCAGTCGAAGACGATGACGCTCCGCGTACGGGTGCCTGCCCGCATCGCGTCGAACGCCTCGTTGACCTCGTCGAGGCGTACACGATGGGAGATGAGCGAGTCGAGCGGCAGCCGTCCGGCCAGGTACAGGCGGGCCAGCCGTGGGAAGTCCAGGCTGGGCACGGCCCCTCCGTAGTTCGAGCCGATGAGCGTCTTGCCGGACTCGGCCAGCTCCAGCACGTCGATGCCCGCCCTGACACCCTGCGGAGGCAGCCCCACGAGCACACCCACGCCGCCGGTCGTCAGCAGCGAGGGCAGCGACTCGATGGTCCCCACCCGCCCGATGACCTCGAAGGCGTAGTCGGCGCCGCCGGAGGTGATCTCCGCGACCTCGCCCGCCACGTCCCCGCCGGCCCGTACGGTGTGGGTGGCGCCGAAGGAGCGGGCCGCGGCCAGCTTCTCCTCGGCGGTGTCCACCGCGACGATCGGGTAAGCCCCGGCCAGGGCGAGCCCCATGACCACGGCCAGGCCGACGCCGCCGCAGCCCACCACGACCGCGCCGGCCCCCGCGGGCACCCGGGCGTTGTTGACCACGGCGCCGACCCCGGTGGTGATCGAGCAGCCGATGAGGCTGGCCACGTCCATCGGCACGTCGGCAGGGACGCGGATCGCGGCCGACTCGGGCACCACGGCGTACTCGCTCATCGTGCCGACGGCGAGGTAGGGGTAGACGACGCCCCCGGCGTCACTGAGCCGGGTGGTGCCGTCAGGCAGCAGGCACTCGTTGGCGCGGGTGCCGGTGCAGGCCCACGCCTTGCCCGCGGCGCAGGCGCGGCAGCGGCGGCACGGGTAGTACCAGGAGAGGATCACGGTGTCGCCGGGGGCCACGTCCGTGACGCCGGGTCCTGCGGCCTCGACGACGCCGGCGCCCTCGTGTCCCATCACGGTCGGCGTGGGCAGGCTCCACTCCCCGTCCAGCACGTGCCGGTCGGACCCGCACACGCCGGAGGCAGCGATGCGTACCAGCACCTCGCCGGGGCCGGGGTCGGCCACCCGGATCTCCCTGACGGCCAGCCTGTCGCCGTGACCGTCGTGTACGGCCGCCAGAGCGGTACGCGGCATCAGAGTCTCCCGTCGATAGCGGCGTATCCACCGCGCCGCCGGTTGAGCGCGCGGGTCAGCAGCAGGTGGGCGACCGCGGCCACCACCACGGCGGGCACCGACGCGGTGAGCATGTTGAAGGCGGGCTGGGTGGCCAGGGTCTGCGGGTTGTACAGCACGACGTACGCGACCGCGCCCAGCCCGGTGGACACCAGGCCCGCCACGTTGAACCCGCCGGTGAAGTGGTACGGGCTCGCCGCGCCGTGCGCGTACAGGCCGCGCAGGTCCAGCCGCTGGCGGCGCAGCAGGAAGTAGTCGGCGATGACCGTGCCGCAGATCGCGGCCAGGAACGCCCCGCTCCAGGTCACGAACACGAGGAACCCGTCGTACAGGAGGCTGGGCCAGAAGCTGACCACCGCCGGCAGCACGAAGAACCCGGCGGTGAGCCACTCCCAGCGGACCTTGCCCAGCAGGTTGCCGCCCGCCTGCCGCAGCGCCAGACACGTCGAGTAGACGATCGAGGACAGGCTCGTCAGGTTGGCGAAGGCGATGAACACCAGCGCCAGGACGCCCAGCCACTTACCGCCCAGCGGCACCATCCACACTGTGGGGTCGGAGTCGCCCAGCGTCAGCGCCGCGGCCATGCCCACCACCTGGGCGACGATCGTGGCGCCGAACAGTCCGATGTATCCAGGCCACAGCGCGCTGCGCGGCCGGTCCGTCAGCCTGGCCAGGCTGCCCATGACCGGCCACCAGGACAGGCCCACGCCGAGGTTGAACTCCACGGCCAGGGCGAAGTTGAGCCCCTCGTCGGGGAACGGGTCCAGCGCCGGCGCGGCCAGCAGCTCCGACCAGGAGGTACGCGTCAGCACCAGCGCGATCATGCCTACGGTGAGCAGCGCGAGGCCGGGGGCCACGACCCGGTTCAGCGCCCGCATCGTGAGCGGCCCCTTGGCCAGGACCACCCAGGCGATGGCGATGGCCACCAGGGCGAGCACGGTCACCGGCAGCCCGTTCGGCCCGATGTCGGTGCCGAGCACCTGGTTGGACACCTGCGTGGCGGCCCGGCCGAACATGACGCCGAGCAGCGCCGACCAGCCCATTTCGGTGAACAGCACCACGGTGAACACCAGCAGGGCCACCCCGCCGAAGCCGAAGGCGCTGCGCAGCAACGTGTACTGCTCGACGCCGTACCGCTGGCTGGACACGACGCTGGCCAGCAGCATGATCGCCACGCCGATGGCGTTGCCGATGATCATCGCGGCCAGGCCCTTCTGGAACCCCACCAGCGCGGCGGTGGAGCCGCCGACGAGGAAGGCCCAGGTGGCGATGGCGAGGCCGACGTTCACCCAGCTGAAGTCGGTGAAGTTCCACACCCGCTCGCTCCGCAGCACGGGCAGCGAGCCGAAGGTGGCCTCGCGTCTGACGTCCTCTTCGACGGCCATCACGCCATCACCCACCCGATCAGCGTGAGCGCCGCGACGAGGGCCGCGAGCAGCCACAGGTCGACTGCCGGCAGCGGGGCGTGGGCGGCGTCGCCCGCCTCGTCCTCCTCCAGCGCGCGCAGCCGCCGCTCCAGTTCGGCACGCACCGCGGGGTCCTGTACGTCCATGTGTCCTCCTAGCACCGGCGGGGACCAGGGGGTCGGGGGAAGGCCCATCCGCCGCGTAGCCGGTGTGCAACAAACGGTAAGAGCACGGGACACCTCCCGTTCCCGCTGTCTTTCCGCCGATCGCAGCCGCTGAGTGGCGGTTTTACCGTGCCCGCGTCGTGACCCGTCAGGGACCGGCCGCGACCGTCACGCCGTGGTCGGCTGTGCGGGAAGGGGCGGGGCCGGGGCCTGCTGGTCGTGCAGGGTGGCGAGGTCGTGGGCGGAGCGGACCAGCCAGATCAGGGTCAGGATCTCGGCGACCACCCCGGCCTCGGCGTAGGCGCTCCCCGTGCCCCCGAACAGCCCGGCCGCCGGCGCGAGCAGGAGCATCGCCACCAGGGAGGCGATGCCGTACCGGTAGGTGGAGCGCTGCCAGTGGACGTCCTGCCCCTGTGCCCGCAGGACCATCACCATCCAGATCAGGCACGCGAAGCCGCCGATCAGCAGCAGCGATGTGGACACCTCCCAGCCGAGGAAGCCGAAGATCAGGACGGCGGTGACGCCTCCGAACCCCAGGACACCCACGGCCAGGATCAGACCGGCGAGCTTCAGGTTTCGTCGCAGCACCGGCTGGAACAGCAGCATGAGCAGCCACATCAGCACGCCGCCGATCACCGTCGCCCACCAGGACGAGGCCGGCAGCAGGGGGACGAGCAGCCCGGAAGCCGCCGCGGCGTACAGCGCCACCCGCAGCCACCGCGTGTTCCGGTCCGGCTCCGGCGCCGGCCCAGCCAGCGGCCCGCGCAGGACCTGCCAGAGCGCCCAGGCCCACAGCAGGCCGGCCAGGATCAGGAAGAGCACGTCCGGCAATGCCGCGGCGGCGTTCTCGGCCGCCTCCGTGAGCAACGTCAACCGCCACAACAGGCCGAGATCGCCGGCGGTCAGCGCGATCACGGTGGCGAAGGCCAGCGCGATGAGGTAGACGGACGTGACGAGCAGGGCGGGGAGCCCCAGACGGTGACGACGGAGCACGAGGCACTTCCCAGGGGGATGGGACGGGACGCCTCACCCTAGCGATCCGCCGCAACAAATCGATCAAGAACCAGATGGGTTGGGTTCCTTACGGTTTGCGTCCCACGCCGCAGACCGCGCTGATGACCGCCGATGGCGGCTGCTCCGTCCCCGCCCTCGGTCGCCAGAGCGGTGTGGAGACCACGCCGGGCTCCACGAGGTCGAGCCCCTCGAAGTAGTGGCCCACCTGCTCGGGGCTGCGCAACGTGTACGGGAAGGCGGCCCCCTGGTTGTAGAAGGTCACCGCCTCCACCAGCGCCGGGTTGACGTTGACGCCGTCGGACAGCGCCAGATGGCTGCCGGACGGCAACGCCGCGACATACCGGCGGACGAGGTCGGCGGCGAGGCCGGAGTCGGGCACCTGGCCGACGATGCTGAGCATCATGAGACCGATCGGCTGGGAGAAGTCCAGCGTCCTGGCCGCTCCCTCCAGGATGGTGGCGGGGTCGCGCACGTCGGCGTCGATGTAGTCGGTCATGCCCTCCGGGCGGCCGGCGAGCAGGGCGCGGGCGTGCGCGAGGACGAGCGGGTCGTTGTCGACGTAGACGACGCGGCACTCGGGGGCGAGGCGCTGCGCCACCTCGTGGGTGTTGTTGGCGGTGGGCAGGCCGGTGCCGATGTCGAGGAACTGTCTGATGCCCACCTCGGCGACGAGGTAGGTCACCGCGCGGTGGAGGAACTCGCGCTGGAGCCTTGCCACCTGCGCGAAGTCGGGGAACATGCGCAGCAGGTTGTCCCCGGCCTCGCGGTCCACGGCGTAGTTGTCTTTTCCGCCCAGGACATAGTCCCAGACCCGGGCGGAATGCGGCTTCGTATGGTCGATCCTGGGCTCGGCGTCCATGGCCACAACGTATACGATCTTCCAAAGCTCGCGCAGTGGCACGATGACGCCTTGGGCACACGGCGGGATGAGCCGCGGGCGGGGTGGCCCGCCCACGGCTCTGCCCGGTCACTGGACGGTTATCTTGTCCACTTCGACGGTGATCCCCCTGACCTGCGGTGTCGAGGTGACCGTCGTCACCTTGCCGGCTCCTGAACGGACCCCCTTGACCTTCATCGAGTACGTCAGGGTCCCGCCGGGAGTCTCGGGGGTGCTCCTGACGACCAGGTCTTCGGCAGGCGGCCTGGTGATCTGGTCGCCCGCGGTGCCCTCGTCGTTCTCGGCGCCCACGGTCAGACCGAAACCGGCGGGTGGGGCGCCGGGCAGGTTGGCGGGATCGTAGGCGTAGCTGATGTCCTCGACGCCGTTGAGCCCGATCCACTGCTGGAACACCTTGGTGGCGGTCGTGCCGAAGAGGTTCACCCGCCACTCCACCACCAGCCAGCGGTTGATCCCGTCGGACAGGATCGTGGCGAAGATGCCTGGGGCGCCGGTGCCGTCGAGGTCGGTCCAGTAGGAGGCGAGCACGCCGTTCGGCGGCTCCGGGTCGGGCAGCGGCGTCGGGGTGAACGAGATGTCGGGGCCGGCGGCGCCACCTGCGACGCTGTACCCGTTGGAGGTCACGCCGAGCCTGGTGTGGTTCTCGCCCGCGAAGGCGAAGGCGGGCACGGTGAAGTTCACCGCCTGCTCGTCACCGATGGGGATCGGGGCGACGCCGAAGGCGTCCAGCGGGAGGTATCCGGCAGGTCCCGCACCCGGTGCGATCGTCGGTCTGGCGGGCTGCTTGGCGGCCAGCGTCGCCTTGGTGGTCGCGATCTGGGTGCCGATCCTGGTGGCCCCTGTGACGCCGTTGAGGCGCAGGCGGGTGTCCAGCGTGCTGAGCGCGGTCACCTCGGCGTTCTGGAGCGTGTCGTTCCGTACGGTGACCGTACAGGTGGACTCGCCGCTGTTTCTGGCGATGGTGGACGGCGCGCAGGTCTGGTCGACCGGCACCGCGCCCTCCTGCCGGAAGAACGCGACGGGCAGGTGCAGCGCGCGGGAGCCGCCGCTCTGCTTGAGGTTCACCTGGCCGAAGTACTGCCCGTCGGGCAGTTCCGGCGCCGTGATGATCACGCTCAGCTTGGCGCTCTTGCCCGGTGCCAGGGTGAAGCGCGGCGGCAGCACCGTGATGTCGGCGCCGCTGACGGTCGTGGCCGAGGCGGTGAACGTGAGCGCCCTGTTGGTGACGTTCTTGACCGTGCGCTTGGCCGTGATGACGCCAGGCATGGTCGGAGCGTTCACCGAGGGCAGGTTGAGGTCGATCCGGTCGAGCGGGTCGGCGGCCGAGGCGACGAAGCGGGCCGCGCTCTCGTCCAGGGTCAGCCCCGGGTCACCGGCCTTGGTCAGGTCGATGCGCCCGCCGCCCATGTCGAACGGGTCCGCCGGAGTGGTCCGGTCCTGCTTGGTGACCGCGGTCTTCCCCGTGGTCTCCAGCGCCGACTTGACCTGTCCGGGCGTCCAGTCCGGATGCAGGGCGAACATCAGCGCGGCCGCCCCCGCCACGTGCGGCGCCGACATCGAGGTGCCCGCGATGACCTGGTACTGGTTGCCCGGCGGCCCTCCGGGCGCCGACTCCGGGGTCGGGGTCATGCCCGCCAGGATGTGCAGGCCGGGCGCGGTGACGTCCGGCTTGAGGAAGTCGCCGCCGGGGCCGCGCGAGGAGAAGTGCGTCATCACGTCGCCCTGCCAGGTGGCCTTGGTCCCCTGGGTGAACGACGCGGTCGCGTCCGGATGCGCGGAGACGAAGCCCAGCAGGGTGTCGGCCTCGGGCTTGTCGACGTGCACCGACGGGATCCAGTGGGCGTCGGTGAACACGTCGAACGGGAAGCTGTTGTAGAGGATCATCCCGGCCGCGTCGCCCTGCTGGACGTTGAAGCCCTTCAGCACCCGGTCGGGGCCGCGCTCGCACGCGACGATCTTCCCGGTGAAGAGCCCGGCGGGCGCCGGGGCGTCACACAGCGGCCGTGAGTACGGCGGCGCCGACGCGAGCACCACGGGCAGCGGCGAGGCGATCCCCCGGGTGATGGAGGCTCCCTTGATCGTCGCCGTGGCGCCGCCGCCGGTCAGCGTGATCGTGGACTGGAACGTCCTGGACTGCGTGGACGCGGCCACCGTGGTCACCCAGGGGCCGCGGTGGTCGGTGGTGTTCGCCTCGGGCCCGGAGTTGCCCGCCGACGCCGAGACCAGCACGCCCGCCGCGTACGCGTCGAGGAACGCCAGCTCCACCGGGTCGCTGTACGGGTCGCTGCCACCGGAGATCGAGAAGTTGATGACCCGGACGCCGTCCAGGATGGCCCGCGCCACCGCCTGCGCCGAATCCGAGGGGAAGCAGCCCTCCAGGCCGCACACCTTGTACACGGAGACCGCGGCGGCGGGCGCGACACCGTGGATCGGGCCGCGGCTGATGCCCAGCGGGTCCGCGTCGGTCACCGGCCCGCCGGCCGAGGTGCTCGCGGTGTGGGTGCCGTGCCCGTTGGAGTCGCGAGCGCTGTCGGGGTAGACCTCACCCGGGAAGACCGCGTTGTACGTCTCCAGGAACGGCTGCCCGCCGATCAGCTTGTTGTTGCAGGTGAACGGGTCGTTGGCCGGAGTCACCGGGTTGTCGCCGAAGTCGCAGACCCGTGGCGTGCCGTCCTTGGCCGGGCCGGGATCGGGCAGGCCGGGGCGGGAGGCGAAGGACGGGTGCTCGGGCCAGGCGCCGGAGTCCAGCACACCCACGATCACGCCCTTGCCGGCCGATGCGCTGCCGCCGAGCTGCTTGTAGACGGTGCCGGCGCCCATGAATTCGGGGCTGGAGTCCGTGAGGAGCCGCTGCGGCGTGTCCTCCTGTACGGCCACCGCGCCGGGCAGTTTCAGCACCTCGGCCGCCTTGTCGCCCGGGATGCGCAGCGCGATGCCGCCGTAGACCGTTCTGATGCGCTGGCCGGTCACGGCTCCTGGGACCTTCTCCGCCAGCTCGCCGAGGAAGGCGTTCTCGACCTCCTGGATGTGCTCGCCGTACCTTCTGGCCTCGGTGCTCCTGGTGTCGAGTGCCCTGCCGGTGACGGCGGGGCTCGTACCCGGCAGTCCGGGCAGGCCGCCCTGGTAGGCGGCGAGCGAGTCGTAGTCGAGCTTGACCACGACGTTGACCGGCGCCGGGGACGTGCGGCGCAGCAGGGCCTGGTCGCTCTTGGCGAGCTTGCCCGTCGGGGACTTGGCGCCCTCGACGATTTCGGTGCCGGTGAGGGGAGTGGACGTCCACCGCGTGGCCGAGGGGGATGGCGTCGGGCTGGCCTGGACCGCCGCCGGGCTCATGGCCATGACGACGCTCACGCCGACGGCGACCGGGACGAGCCGCCGGGATAAGCGGGATAAGCGGGCACTGGATGACACGGAGATCCTCCTCGTCGAGGGGCTGCGCGGACTCGCCAGGCCGCCCAGGAGGCGTCATGTCACCCGTCCGGAGGCACACCGGAGGGATCACTGACCCTCCCCGATGGGTGACGAGCAGGAGCGGCCGTCCGGTGGGACGGCTGGGCTCCAGACTGGAGTGTAACCAGCGACGATCCAGCCGAGAACCCCACCGATCACCACAAATCCGGCTAGGCCGGCGGCCTGCGGATGCGGGCGCCAAGGCGTAGGCCGCCGTGGATTCGCGCGGCCGCCACCGCCGTGCCGGCCGTCGCCGCCGACACCAGCCAGATCATGAACGTCGGATAGAGGTAGCCGACCTGGATCCACATGATGTCGCCGCCTCGGGCGAGCACACGGAAGATCGGGGCGATCGCCAGGCACAGCGCCAACGGGGCGAAACAGGGCAGCAGCCGCCACCGCTGCCGGCCCGTGCGTACGGCGGCCCAGCGCCCCGAGCGCGACACGCCACGCACGGCCAGCCCGATGGTCACCAGGGTGAGCAGCAGGAACAGAAGGTCGGTGACGAGGTAGGGCGGCGTGGCGGGGACCTGCGGAGTGCCTCCCTCGATCATGGCGGTCAGGCCGTCCATGAGGGTGCCGGCGTCGTCGAAGGCCATACCGGTGTTGGCCATGACCGCGATGCCGTACCCGGGCAACAGCCGTTGGTAGGCCGTGGAGGTGAAGAGGTCGCCGCCGTGCTCGATGACAGGCGTGCCACGCGAGGTCCTGCCGATCGACCAGCCGAGGGCGTACGCGGGGTTCTGCCGGGACGGCGTGCGCATCTCCTTGACGCTGCGGGGCGAGAGGATGCCGTTGTGCTGCGCGATCAGCCACCGCGCCATGTCGTCGGCGGTGCTGAGGATCCCGCCGGAGCCGTTGCCGAACCCGGCCGGCTCCGGCAGGGCGATGGCCCGGCCGAGGATCTGAAGATGACCGCGGGCACTGCCGGGCAGGTCGCGGTCGGTGTCGATGGTCCTGCTGTGACGCATGCCGAGCGGCGTGAACACTTGATCGTCGAGGTAGTCCGCGAACGGCCGGCCGCTCATCACCTCGACGAGTCGCGCGGCGACCTGGTAGTTGGTGTTGTGGTAGCTGAACACGGTGCCCGGCTCGGCGGCGAGCCTCGCCGTCCTGAGCCGTGCCACGGCTTCCCGGAGTGTCCGGGGCTGGGGCAGGCTCTTCTCACGGAACGCCGAGTCGGCCATGCCCGAGGTCTGATGGAGCAACTGCCGTACGGTGATCTTCGCCGCCCGCTGATCCGCCATGGTGAACTCCGGCAGGTAGCCGCGTACCGGCTGGTCCAGCTCCACCGTGCCCTGCTCCACGAGTCGCATGACGGCGAGGGAGGTGAAGGACTTGCTGACCGACGCGACGGCCATGGGCGTGTCCGCCGTCAGGCGGTCGCCGGAGGCCGTCTCCCCGTATCCGGCGGCGTGGAGCACCTTCGTACCCTTGGTGATCGCCACCGCGGCCCCGGGCAGCCCCGTCGCCTCCTGGTATCGCGTGACGAACGAATCGATCGCCGACGGCGTGACGCCGGGCGAGGAGCCGGGAATGGGGCTGGGAATGGGAACGGTCGAGGAAAGCAGGGCGAGGCAGAGCGTGGTCCTGAGCACCCGTCGACGCTAGTCATGCTGATTTCCCGCGACCATTGCGTAAGTCCTCCATCTCTTCTACGGACAACCGCCATGCCCAACGGCGCGGCGACGACCGCCGAGAGGGTCGGCCGGCCGCCTGGGCGACGCACGGATCCAGAAGCTGGGAGAGTACCTGATCACCTGCATGTCGAGCCTGTGACCCGCCGAGAGCTCAGGGGCGGACCGGTGCGGGGCCGACCGACTGGCCCGGCACCAGGGTGCAGGGGATGAGGAGGTGCGGCGGCGCGTCCTGGACCCCTTCGAGCTGGTCGATCAGCGCGTCCGCGGCGAGGCGGCCGAGCTGGGCGGCCGGCGCCGCCATGACGGTCAGGGACGGCTCGATCATCTCGCCGAGCTCGCGCGTGGTCGAGGCCGAGATGATGGACAGGTCGCCGGGTACGGCACGGCCGAGTGCGCGCGCGCCCTTGACGAGGCCCGCCGAGGCGCCCTCGTTCAGGAGGATCACGGCCGTCGCGTCGGGGAAGTCCTCGTGCAGCGTGCGCGCCGCCTCCCGCCCGCCGGCCGAGGTGCCCTCCACGGTGATGACGGCGGGCGGCCGGCCGAGCGCCGCCATCGTGTCGAGGTAGGCGGCCTCCGCCCGCATGATGCGGCCGGGCTCGTTGCCAGGCGCCGCCTTGGTGCGCTGCGTGACCAGCGCGACGCGCTCGTGGCCGAACGCCCGGAGGTGGTCGACCGCCTGGTCGATCGTGGTGGCGAAATCGATGTCGACGTACGGCAGGTCGTCGTTGTCCGTGCGGCCGATCAGTGCGAACGGCACGCGCGACGCGACGAGCCGGTCGACCCGTGAATCGTGGATCTGGACCTCCATGAGCAGCGCCCCGTCGACTAGGCCGCCGGCGAGCAGGTGGGACATCTGCTCGTCGTCGTTGACCGGCCACAGCACGAGGTCGTAGCCGCGCTCGCGGGCGCCGTGCGCGGCGCTCATGACGAACTGGATCACCGTGGCGTTCGGCCTGGCTTCGAAGTCGGGGTGGAGCAGCGCGAGGATGCGCGTGCGGGAGCTGGCCAGTGCGCGGGCGACGACGTTTCGCCGGTAGTCCAGCTCCTCGATGGCCGCCTCGATGCGGGCCCTGGTCGCCGGCGCGACCGGCTTGGTGCCGTTGATGACGAAGGAGACCGTGGCGATCGAGACGTTCGCGCGCTCGGCGACGTCGCGCATCGTGACCATGGATGCCGCCTCCCTGCTCGTGAGGGCGCGCGAAGTGCGAGGAAACCCTGGTGACTATATCCCAGGCGCCCTTCGTAAAAACGATTGACTTGTTGTTGACATCACCGGTCGAGGGGCGCAACATACTTCACAAGCGAATGCCGGTTAAGCGCTTTGATAGATCAGTGTCCAGAGCCCGGAAACGATGAGGCCCCCTTCCCCTCGTGACGCGAAAGCGCAGGCGGGCGGGCAGCCGCGGCCCTTCACGATTCATTGCTCCCGCGTTGACTCCAGGTCAGCCTGACATCTCCCACCCGCCGTGCGCCCCGTCGAGAGACGGCCATGCACGGATACGCCGGATGCGTTCCGCAGAAGGAGTAGCTCACCCATGGAGACGGCCCAGAAGGAGACGGCCCAGAAGCGCTGCGGGAAGGCGGTCGCGGCGGCTGCCCTCCTCTCCCTCTCCCTGACCGCCTGCGGCGGAGCGGATGCCGCCGACGCCGAGGCGAGGAACACGCTGACGATCCAGGACTACTACGACGAGTCGCACGATCCGATCTACCACGCGTGCGCGAAGAGCCTCGGCTTCGACATCGAGATCAACCACATCCCCGGGCCGGGGCTGATTCCCAAGGTGCTGCAGCAGAGCTCCTCGCGCACCCTTCCCGACGTGCTGATGCTCGACAATCCCGACGGGCAGCAGATCGCCGCCTCCGGCGCGCTCTCACCGCTGACCGACTACGGCGTGAGTGGGGCGGGCCTGGTGCCGTCCGTCGTGAAGGCTGGCACGTACGAGGGCAAGCTGTACGGCCTGGCCCCCGCCGTGAACACCCTGGCCATCTTCTACAACAAGGACATGTTCCAGGCCGCCGGCATCACCACACCCCCCAGGACCTGGGACGAGTTGCGCGCGACAGCGAAGAGGCTGACCCGGCAGGACCGCTACGGCTTCGCCATGAGCAACATCAACACCTACGAGGGCACGTGGCAGTTCCTGCCGTTCATGTGGACCAACGGTGGCTCGGAGCGGGACATCACGACTCCGGAGACCGCGCAGGCGCTGCAGTTCCTCGTCGACCTGCAGAACGACGGGTCGATCTCCAAGAGTTCCGTCATCTGGAGCCAGGACGACGTGATCGACCAGTTCATCGCGGGCAAGGCCGCGATGGTGGTCAACGGCCCGTGGCAGATCCCCGACCTCAAGGAGCAGCGAAACCTGAACTGGGCGACGTTCGGAATCCCCACGCGGGTGGCGTCGCAGGCCCCGGTGGCCCCGCTCGGCGGGGAGATCTTCACGGTGCCGCGGACCGGCGACAAGGCCAAGATGGCCAAGGCCGGGCAGTTCGTGAAATGCCTCGGCTCGCCGGCCAGCCAGAGCCAGTCTGCCGAGGTCAGGCAGAACATCCCGGCGCAGCCGGACGTCGCGGAGAAGTTCGGGGAGTCGAGCCAGACGATCATGCCGTTCGTCGGCGCCGTGCGGAACGCGCGCTCGCGTACCGAGATGCTCGGGCCGGACTGGCCGAAGGCGGCGACGAAGATCTACAACGCCGTGCAGATCGCCCTGACGGGTCTGGCCACTCCGGCCGAGGCGCTGCGGCAGGCACAGGGCGGGTAGCGAGGCGGCCCGCCCCGAGACGCGGGCTCCGCACTCTTCATTCGGAAAAGGAGCGGCTCATGACCTCAGCCGACCTCAGTCTCAAGGCCGCGGGAGACCCGCTCGGCACGCGGGGCCGCAAGGCGGCGTGGATGCGCGTGTTCCGGCGGCACGCGCAGTGGCTGTTCTGCCTGCCCGCCATTCTCTTCGTGGCGATGTTCTTCGGATACCCCATCGTCCAGAACATCGTCATGAGCTTCCAGGCGTACACGACCTCGACCTTCTACAGCGGCTCGGCGCCCTGGGTCGGCCTGGCCAACTACCTGACGACCTTCTCCAGCCACCTGTTCACCACGACCCTGGTGAACACGGCCCTGTTCACGATCGGGTCGATCTCGTTCCAGTTCGTGATCGGGCTGGCCCTGGCGCTGTTCTTCAGGAACAACTTCCCGTTGAGCGGTTTCCTGCGCTCGTTGCTGCTGCTTCCCTGGCTGCTGCCGTTGATCGCCTCCAGCGCGGTGTGGAAGTGGATCCTCGACCAGGACAGCGGCGTACTCAACCAGTTTCTCGGCCTGTTCGGCGTCGATCCGGTCCCGTGGCTGGTCAACCCCACCCTCGCGCTTGCCGGCGTCATCGGGGTGAACATCTGGCTGGGGATCCCGTTCAACGTCGCGATCCTCTACAGCGGGCTGCAGGCGGTCCCGCGCGATCTGTACGAGGCGGGCTCGCTGGACGGCGCGACCGGCTGGACGGCGTTCAGGCACATCACCTGGCCGAACATCAGATCCGTGGTCAGCGTCGTGCTGGTGCTCGGCGTCGTCTACACGCTCAAGGTCGTCGACATCATCCTCGGCCTGACCGGCGGCGGCCCGGCCAACTCCACCCAGACGCTGGCCACGAACGCCTACAACAAGTCGTTCGTCGAGTTCAACTTCGGGGAGGGCGCCGCGATCAGCAACGTCCTCATCGTGGTGTCGCTCGTCTTCGCCATGGTCTACCTCTACATCTCCCGCCGTGAGCCCACCGAGTGACGCCCCGCCCGAGCCACTCCTGATTGCGAGCCGAACGTGAACACCTCATCGACCGTGCGCCGGCTGCCCATGACGGCGCTGGGGATCGTCTTCCTGGCCGTGATGATCTTCCCCGTCTACTGGATGCTCAACAGCAGCCTGCAGGCGGATTCCGGCGCCGCCGCCACCGAGTTCCTCCCGTTCGACGCGACGTTCGCGGGATACGCGCAGGCGCTGGACGAACAGGGCCAGAACTTCGTCACCAGCCTGATCGTCGCGCTCGGGACGGTCGTGCTGACCCTGGTCGTCGCCACGCCCGCGGCGTACGGCCTGGTGCGCTTCCGTACCAGGGGCAGCAGCGTGTTCCTGCTGGTGCTGCTGATCACGCAGATGATCCCGGTCATGGTCATCGCCAACGCGCTCTACCCGCTCTTCAACTCGCTCTTCCTGATCAACAGCGTCCCCGGACTGATCCTGGCCAACACCGCCGCGGGGATCCCGTTCGCGGTGCTGCTCATCCGTGCGTTCATGGGCGCCATCCCAGGGGCGCTGGTGGAGGCCGCGATGGTGGACGGGGCGGGCAATCTGCGGGCGTTCGTCTCGATCGTCGTACCGATCAGCAAGAACGCGATCGTGACCGCCGCCCTGTTCACCTTCCTGTCGGCGTGGAGCGACTTCCTCTTCGCCCTCACCCTGACCAGCACCCCCGAAGTACGGCCCATCACCCTCGGCATCTACGACTACATCAGCGCGAACACGCAGGACTGGAGTGCCGTCATGGCGACCGCGGTGCTCGCCTCCGTCCCCGCGGCCCTGCTGCTGATCTTCGCCCAGCGCTACATCGCGGCGGGCGCCGTGAGTGGCGCGGTCAAGTGAGCTCTTCACATGAAAGGAACCCCCGCATGAACAGCACCCGGCCCATCCACGTCACGGTTTGGGGAGAGAACCGGCACGAGCAGGTCGAACCCGCCGTGGCCGAGATCTATCCGGACGGCATGCACAACGCCATCCGCCGCGGGATCGAGCACTGGCTGGGGGAGCGGGCGACCGTCGCCACGGCCACCCTCGACGACCCCGAGCACGGCCTGACCGAAGAGGTGCTCGCCGGCACCGACGTCCTCACCTGGTGGGGCCACGCCGCTCACGCAGAGGTGTCCGACGAGGTGGTCGATCGGGTCCACCGGCACGTCCTGTCGGGCATGGGCCTGGTGGTGCTGCACTCCGGCCACTGGTCGAAGATCTTCACCAGGCTCATGGGCACCACGTGCACGCTGCGCTGGCGCAGCGCGAACGACCGCGAGCTGGTCTGGACGGTGAATCCGACCCACCCCATCGCCCGCGGCATCCCGCACCCCATCGAGATCCCCGCCCAGGAGATGTACGGCGAGCAGTTCGACATCCCGGCGCCCGACGAGCTGATCTTCATCAGCTCCTTCACCGGCGGTGAGGTGTTCCGCAGTGGCTGCACCTTCCGGCGCGGCAACGGCAAGATCTTCTACTTCAGCCCAGGCGACCAGGACTACCCGGTGTACCACCATCCGGACGTGCTGCACGTCATCGCCAACGGCGTCGAGTGGACGGCCCGCCACCGGCCGGGGCGCGAGGAGCCGACCCTGCTCCGCTACGACATGGGCGACTTCTTCAACGGTCACGGTTACCGCGGCGCCCTGCACAACAAGGAGACCGCAGAATGAGCGACTTCGCCCGGGTCGCCGATCCGGCGCGGCCCCTTCGGGTGGTGCAGGTCGGGGCGGGCGCGATGGGCCTGGCCTGGATACGCACCCTGGCCGCGTCCCGCGACGTCGAGCTCGTCGGGGTGGCCGACCTCGACGTCGATCGGGCGGCGGCGGCCGTACGCGCCGTCGGCGCCGACGCCGAGGTGGACGTCTCGCTCAGCGGCCTGCTCACGGCCACCGAGCCGGACGCCGTCGTGAACGTCACCGTCCCGGCGGCCCACGGCGCGGTGAACATCGAGGCGCTCTTCGCCGGCGTCCCGGTCCTGTGCGAGAAGCCCGCCGCGCCGACGCTGGCCGAGGCGGTCGTCCAGGTCGCCGCCGCCGAGGCGACCGGCCGGTTGCTGATGATCAGCCAGTCGCGCCGGTACTACGCCGCCCTGGCGGAATACCGTCGCCGCATCGCCGAGCTCGGCCCGCCCGGCCTGCTCACCACCGGGTTCTTCCGCGGCCCGCGCTTCGGCGGCTTCCGTGACGAGATGGAGCAGCCGCTGCTGGTGGACATGGCCATCCACGCCTTCGACGCGGCCCGATACCTGCTCGACGCGGAGCCGGTCTCGGTCAGCTGCGAGAGCTGGAACCCCGCATGGAGCTGGTATCGGGGCGACGCGGCGGCGACGGCGACGTTCCTCTTCGACGGCGGCACCCGTTACGTGTTCACCGGCGCCTGGTGCGCGGACGGGCTGGAGACGTCATGGAACGGCGAGTGGCGGGCCACCGGCTCAGGAGGCACCGCGACCTGGGACGGCGAGGACCGCGTCACCTCCAGCGTCAGCGGCGCGGCGGACGTGCCGCCGGGCGCCGGCGAGCAGATCGCCGGGGCGCTGGCGGAGTTCGTTGCGGCGCTGCGCACGGGCGCGGAGCCGTCCGGGGCGATCGCCCGCAACCTCCACAGCCTCGCCATGGTCGAGGCCGCCGTGCGTTCGGCCGAGTCGGGTACGCGGATCCAGATCGCCGCGTTGCTGGACCAGGCCCACCGCGACGCGCTGTCCCATCCCGTCCGCGAGGAGGTCCGCGCCCGGCTGGAGTCCTGGTCACCGCAGCC
>NZ_JADOGI010000022.1 GCF_015645445.1 Nonomuraea cypriaca
CCCCCGGACGGCCCGCCAAACGGCCCCTCGCGAAGTGTGCCGGACGGCCCCTCGGGCGCCTTCCCGGGCAGTCCATCGGACAGTCCCTCGGACGGTTCCCCAGGCAGTGCACCGGGCAGTTCCTCGGACGGCCCCCCGGGCAGTCCCTCGGGCGGTCCGCCGGACGATCCCTCGGGCGGTCTCCCGGGCGGCTCGGCGGCCGGGGCGTGGCGTGGGGCGTGGGGCGGAGTCGAGCGGGTGACGGCCGGGGAGGACAGTGCCGTCGCGTAGGAGGCGGCGTCGGGCCAGCGCGCCTCCCTGTCGGACTCCAGGGCGCGCATCACCGCGGCGTCGATCGCCGCAGGCACCCCGGGCCGCAGTGCTCCGGGCGGCACCCGCCGCTCCGGCTTGCCCGGCACCTGGCCGGTGAGCACGTGGTACGTCAACGCCCCCAGCCCGTGAACGTCGGCGCGCAAGTCCGGCGCCCCGTCGAAGTAGAGCTGCTCCGGCGCCTGGTAACCGGGCGACCCGGCGGGCAGCGTAAGCCCGCTCAGATGGTCGGTGGACCGCGCGATGCCGAGGTCGGCCACCATCACCCGCTCACCACCCTCAGGCCGGGAGCAGAACAGCACGTTCGACGGCTTCAGGTCGCGGTGGACGACCCCGATGCTGTGCAGCACGGCGACGCCCTGGCAGATGTCGCGCATCAGGCCGAGCGCCTCGTCCATCTCCAGCGGACGTCCGGCCAGGCGGTCGTGCAGGGTGCCGCGGTCGGCGTAGGTCATCACGAAGTACGGCCGGCCGTCGTCCAGTTCGCCGATGTCGAAGACCTGCACGAGCAGGTGGGAGTCGGCTCTGCGCAGCAGTCGCGCCTCCTGCAGGAAGCGCTCGCGCACGTCGGTCCTGCGTGCCCAGTTGTCCGCCAGGATCTTGACCGCCACCGGCGAGCGCAACTCGTCATCGTGGGCGAGGTGTACGGAGGCGAAGCCCCCGACGCCGATGAGCTGCTCGATCCGGTAGCGACCTGCGTGGGATGGAGCCGTCATTCAGCTCATCATGGCTGATGAGCCCCGGTTTCGTCCACGTGCCCTGCCACCTCCCAGGTTACGGAAGCGGCCCTCCTCTGCGCAGGATCGTCGTGTCCGTACCGAAATCTGGAGGGAACCACGATGAGTATTCGCATGGCCGCGCTTTCCACGACCTTCGCGCTGGCGGCCCTCGCCGCCGCGGCGCCGTCGGCGCAGGCGGCGCAGGCCGCGGCGCAGTCCGTGCAGGCCGACGGCAGCCCGTGCGGCCCGCAGTACCAGCACAACGGCCGCACGGTCCAGAACTGCCCCGACTGGTCGCCGAGCGGGAGCATCCCGGTCTACGGGTCGAACGCGAAGGGCACCGTCGTCGGCTACATCGACCCGGCGGGCACCGACTGGTACGTGTGCGAGGTGACCGGCGCCTCCCACACCGTGGGCGAGTACCGCAACTACTGGTGGGCACTCACGATGGCGGACAACCACAAGTGGGGTTACGTCAGCGAGGTCTACTTCCGCGGCGGCGGCAACGACCAGGACGACGGCGGCCTGCGTGAGTGCCGCGGCGCGGGCGGCCCGGGTGGGAGGCCGACGCGGTGACCTGGACACCAGCACCGGCACACGAGTAAGGTCCGGCCCGATGCAGAGCACGATCTTGATCCAGATGGCGGCCGCGCCGACCGACGACCGGCCGTACTCGCTGGAGCTCGCGCCAGGAGAGCAGGCGCTCTTCGGGCGCGGGGCTCCCGGCTCCCCGGCGGACATCCTCCTGGACGACCCGGCGGTCTCCCGCCGCGCCGGCGAGATCGTCGCGGTGGGCGACTACTGGCTGCTCTCCAACCTCAGCGCGGCCAAGACGTACGTCGTGGAGAACCCGGAGGGCGGCGGGGAGTTCGTGAAGGTGCCGCCCGGCCGCATGGGGGCGCCGATCCCGTTCGAGTTCTCCCGGGTCTGCCTGCCCGCGGTCGACGGCACGGTCTCCTTCCTGGTGTTCGCGCCGCAACACGTGCATGTGCCCCCTGGCAGGGCGGACGGCGGCGCGGCCACGCAGGTCGCCTACCCCCTCGACCAGAACGCCAAGTATTTCCGCATCCTCGTGGCGCTGTGCGAGCCGCGTCTGCGCGACCCGTCGACCTCGCGCATCCCGACGGTCCCCGAGATCATCGAAAGGCTCTCCGGCCTGGGGCTGAGCCGCACCGCGATCGGCTTCCACATCAGCTACCTGGCCGAGAAGAAGCTGCACGTGAAGAGCCCCCAGGACAATGAGGGCAAGGCCGACTGGCAGCGCCACGCGCTGGTCTCGCTCGCCTTGAAGTTCGACCTGGTGACCAGCGAGCACCTCGCGCTGCTGCCACCGCCCGGCCGCTGACCGCGGCCGACTCTGGTCAGCGTACGAACGCCGACTCGTAGAGCGCCACCAGATGCCGCTCCACGCGCTCGCGGGACCAGCCTCGATCAACCATGATGCGGTCGAACAGGTCCGTCGAGATCAGGCTCCAGAGCATGTCGGCCGCCGTCTCGGCGGTCCAGGGGGCCGCCAGCCGGCCCTCGTCCGCGAGCCGGCCGGCGATCCGGCGGCAGTTGTCCATCTGCGCGTCGGCGATGGTCCGCTTGTGCCGGGCGGCGTCGGCGTCGTAGGGGCCGACGCGGTCCAGCGCCTGGTTCATCGCGCTCAGGCGGGGGTGGTAGCGGGTCAGGTGGCGTACCCAGGCCCGCAGCGCCTCCGCCGCGTCGGCGGCCTCCCAGATCCCGGCCAGCGACTCCGCCAGCCCCTCCTGCTCCGCCACGAAGCCGGACAGCTCGGTGACCAGGTCGGTACGCGAGCGGAAGTGCAGGTAGACCGCCCGCCGGGAGACTCCGGCCCGCGCGGCGACCTCGGCCATGGTCAGGGCCTCGAAGCCGTCGTTCTCCAGGATCTCCCTGGTCGCCGCGAGCAGCGCGTCGCGGGTGCGCCGGCTGCGCGCGTTGTGCGGGTCGTCGATCGCAGGTGCCATGGCCGCCCCTGGTAGGGAACTACTCGTCGTGTGTACTTTACCTGTCGCCGTAGGTGGAGGCCCGGAACAGGAAAGAGGCCCACGAGCGGTAGGGCCGCCACGCCTCGGCCAGCCTCCGGTACGCGCCCGCGGGGGCGTCCTCCGGCAGCCCGTACGCCTCCCGCAGAATCGCGAACAGGCGCGGCTCGTCCCCAGGAAACGCGTCTGGCGCGCCCGCCCCGCGAATGAGGATCAACCCCGCGGAGAACGGCCCCACGCCGGGCAGCGCACGCAACTCGGCCAGCGCCTCCTCCGGGGCGAGCGCGCGCAGGTGCTCGGTGGTCAGCACGCCGTCGAGCGCCGCCCGCGCCAGCCCGCGCAGCCACTCCTCCTTCTGCGCGGGCAACCCGAGACCGCCGGCGTCCAGCAGCGACACGGGCGGCGGGAAGGCCGCGTACGGGTGCCCGTCCACGGTCACCCGGGCGCCGTACCGCTCCGCGATGCGCTGCTTGAGCCGGGAGGCGACGAGCATCGACGAGCGCTGCACGATCACCGCCCAGCACGCCGCCTCCCACGGGCTCCAGAAGCACACGGGCCGCAGGCCCGGACTGCTGCGCTGCAGGTCGCCGAGCACCGGATCGGCCGCGCCGAGCTTGGCGAAGCCGGCGCCGTCCACGTCGAGGGAGAGGATCCTGGCCACCTCGCCCCGGATCCCCGCTCCCGTGGCCCGTGTCGTGGCCACTGCGACTCCGCCGGGCGCGCCCGTCACGCGCACGCCGATCGGCAGCCAGTCCGACTCCGCGCAGTAGGCGAAGCGCAGCGCCCGCCCGTCGGCGGGCAACGCGCTGGTGGCCGGCCAGTCCTCGACGAAGCGCAGCGAGGCGGCGAAGTCGAACGGGCCCTCGGCGGTGAGCGTGAATCCGTGCGTCGTCATGCCCCGTAGGGTAGGTCCGCCACGCCGCCGCCCGGGCCAGGTGACATGTGCGATCGCACGTGCTCCCGCATCGGGGCTCAGACGTAGAACAGGCTCGGGTCGGCGGCCAGGGACGCCTTGACGGTGGCGCTCCACTCGTCCACGACGACCTCCATCGCGCGGGTCTCGACGCCGTCCAGGGCGGCGCGGGCCACGTCCGCGGGATCGATCAGATCCCCCTCGTAGCCGGCCATCATGTCCGTGTCGGCCGCTCCCAGGTGGACGCCGGTGACCTGGGTGCCCTGGCCGCGCAACTCCAGGCGGACGCCGTTGGTGAGGCTCCACTCGGCCGCCTTGGCGGCGCTGTAGGCGTTCGCGCCGTCGTGCGAGAACCAGGACAGGGCCGACAGGACGTTGAGGATGCCGCCGCCGCCGTTGGCCGCCAGGACCGGGGCCAAGGCGCGGATCATGTGGAGCGTGCCGTAGTAGGCGGTGTCCATTTCCAGGCGGATCTTGCCGAGGTCGCCGGTGACCAGGTTCGTGTAGGTGGCGATGCCGGCGTTGTTGATCAGCAGGGTGACGTCCCCTGCCGCTTCCGCGACGGCCGCCACCGAGGCGGGGTCGGTGATGTCGAGGCGCAGCGCCTCCACCCCGGGGAGGTCGACGCGCTGGGGGTCGCGCGCCGTCGCGTACACCTTGGTCGCGCCCCTTTCCAGCAGTTGCTCGGCGAAGTGGCGGCCGATGCCGCGGTTGGCGCCGGTCACGAGGGCGATGGAGCCGGAAATCTTCATGGCTGCCTCCTGGCAGGTCTCAGGTGTTCCGCGGCCACGCTAAAACCTGACACTGACGTCAGAGGCAAAGGATTGTGATGCAGATCACGAAGAGGGCAGGTGAAGACCCCCTGGGAAGGGAAGCCTTGCCCCAGAGAGTGAAACATCTTCCCGTGATGCCGGGGTAGGGGGCGAAAGTAGCCTGAAGAACGGGGGAATGGTCATGGGCCGTATCGGAGAGTGGCTGAAGAAGGCGGAAAACCTGGCCAGGGGACACTCCAAGCAGGCCGATCAGTTGCTGGACAAGGCGGAGCAGCTCGCGAAGGAGCGCACCGGGCACAAGTACGACGAGCAGATCGAGAAGGGCGCGGACGCGGTGCAGCACCGTTACGGCGGTGGTGCGGGCGAGCAGCAGGGCCCGAGCGGCGAGCAGCGTCCCGAGCAGGGCCAGGAGCGACAGCAGGGACAGCAGGGACAGCAGGAGCGTCGCCCGCCGCAGGGCTGACGCCTAGCCCTCCCGGATGAAGTCGAGATAGCGGGCGGCCGACCGGCGGACGGCCGCCCTGCCGTCCGTGTGCACGATGCGCTGCCACCAGCCCCCGTAAACCCGATCGAACGCGTACGGCTCCAGCAACGACAGGGCACGGCGCACCACGCGCGGACGTTCCGGGATCAGGTTGGGATAGCTGTACATGAAGCTCACCCAGCGCCGATCCTGGACGACCTGCAGGATGTCGCCGGAGAAGAGCGCGCCCTCGCCCTGCGCCCAGTGCAGGACCTGGCCGCCGGCGAAATGCACGCCCGCGTTGATGAGGGTCAGGTCCTCGGTGAGCCGGTGGGTGTCGCCCTCCCAGAACACCACGGCGTCGTCCGGCCTGGCGACCCACCGGCGGTCGGCGGCGTGGATGTAGACCGGGCAGTCGAAGGCGCGGGCCCACTCGATCATCGAGCCGTAGAAGTGGGGGTGGCTGATGGCGATGGCCGTCAGCCCGCCCAGCTCCCTGACCTGGGAGACCACGTCATCGTCGAGGTAGGAGACCATGTCCCACATGACGTTGCCGGCCGGCGTGCGGACGAGGAGGGCGCGCTGGCCGATGGCCGTGGGCGGGGTGGTGCCGATGCCCACCACGCCCGGGCCCTCCTCCGCCACCTGACCTCGATGGCCCTCGGCGGCCAGGCCGGACACGGTGGTCCAGCGCTGGCCGCTCCAGCCGACGTACTGGCGCTCGTCCTCGCAGATCGGGCAGTCCGGCCGGGGCTCGGCGTACTGGACGCCGCACGTGCGGCAGATGGGAAAAGGCTCAGGCGACATGGCCGCCAGAGTAGCGGGCGGCTTCCATGACCTTGCGCGCGTCGCGTTCGAACGAGGCGCGCGCCCCGAGCGTGAGCAGACCGCCGACGACCATCGGGACCACCAGCAGGTACATCCCGGACAGCAGCGAGCCGAACTGGTCCGAGGCGATGCCGACGACCAGCGAGCCGAACGCGCCGCCTGCCGTGGTCAGCAACTGCAGCACGGCGAAGCCGAGGCCGCGCGCGGGAGCCGAGACCACGTCCGCCAGGCAGGCGGTCATGTTCGGGATCGCGATCGACATCAGCGAGCAGGCGAGCAGGACCAGCACCGTCAACGCGCCGACGGAGTCCATGGACAGCGCCACCGCCAGGACCACGGCGCCGGCGGTGATGCCGCTGCCGCCCGCGAGCAGCCGGCCGCCCTTGCGGGTGCCGTGCCACTTCCTGCCCAGCCACGAGCCGACCAGGGTGCCGGTCAGCGTGCCCGCGACCGTGATGAGGCCGCTCAGCGAGCCGGCCGTGCCCACGCTGACGCCGAAGTCACGCACCATGAGCGTGGGCAGCCAGTAGAAGATCCCGGCCAGGCCGAGGGTGAGCAGGCACAGGCCGGCGCAGACGAACATCAGGGTGGGGATGGACACGACCTGACGGAACTGCTGCCAGAAGGGTGGCTTGACCACCGCCGTGGGCGGCGGAGCCGGGTCCGTCCCTGCCGCCGCTCCCGCGTCCTCCGCGGCCACCAGCTTGTCCAGTTCGCCGCGGCGCGGCTCGCGCAGGAACCAGACGAGCAGCGCCGTGAGCACGCCGGGGATGACCATGACGAGGAACGCGGTGCGCCACCCGTACGCTTCGGCGAGCACGCCGCCGAGCAGCGTCCCGACGCCGCCGAGGTACGTGGTGACGCGGGTGAGCCCGTACGCCCTGGCCCGGCTGACCGGCGGGTAGTAGTCGGCGAGGAGGCTGCCGGCGGCCGGGTTGTCGATGTTCTCGGCCGCCGCCAGGAACACGCGCATCAGGTAGAACATCACGAAGCCGGTGGCCATGCCCGAGCCGAGGGTGGCCAGCGCCCAGCACAAGACGACCACCGCGATGATCCGGGTACGGCTGACGCGGTCGGCCATGTACCCGGCGGGCAACGACACGATCGCGGCGGCCAGGGCGGCGGCCGTCGGGATGGAGCCCGCCGCGGTGTCGCTGAAGCCCCACTCCCTCTGTATGGCCGGGAGCACCCCGGAGAGGAGATTGTGCTCGATCCGGTCCACTAATCCGACGATGAAGAGCACGACGAGCGGTGCCCAGCCGAATGGCGCGCGCGACCGCGCGTCGATGGCGCCGGTGCGCGGCGAACCCAACGTCCCGACCATGCCCACCCTTTCCATAGGGAAATCTAGAATTCCGTTCTAGGGGAACGTTCTAGCAGAGTGGCATACGTCACAGGGGTTCGTAAATGGGGGATTACGGCGAAATTTCAGGAGATTTGGCTCCGGTACGGTGACCGCATGGCACAGGTCAAAGGCGCGTTGCTCGTCGCCGGCACCACGTCCGACGCGGGCAAGAGCGTCGTCACCGCCGGAATCTGCCGCTGGCTCGCCCGCCAGGGCGTCCGCGTCGCGCCCTTCAAGGCCCAGAACATGTCGCTCAACTCGTACGTCACCGCCGAAGGCGCCGAGATCGGCCGGGCTCAGGCGATGCAGGCGCGGGCGGCGTACCTGGAGCCCGTCGCGGACATGAACCCGATCCTCCTCAAACCGGGCAGTGACCGCCGCAGCCAGGTCGTCCTCATGGGCAGCCCGGTCGCGGACGTGGACGCGATGGAGTACGGCGCGCTGAGAGACCTGCTGCGGACCACGGCCCTGGAGGCGCTGGGCAGGCTCAGGGAGCGGTACGACGTGGTGGTGTGCGAGGGCGCGGGCAGCCCGGCGGAGATCAACCTGCGCCGGGGCGACATCGCCAACATGGGCCTGGCCAGGGCCGCCAACCTGCCCGTGATCGTGGTCGGCGACATCGACCGGGGCGGGGTGTTCGCCGCGTTCTACGGAACGGTGGGCCTCCTGGACGCCGCCGACCAATCCCACATTTCCGGATTTGTCGTGAACAAGTTCAGGGGCGCGCGCGAGCTCCTCGAACCCGGGCTCGACCAGCTGAGACAGCTCACCGGGCGCACCGTGTACGGCGTCCTGCCCTGGCTCGACGGGCTCTGGCTCGACGTCGAGGACTCCCTGGCCCTGAACGACCGCAGAATCCCGGTACGCGCCCCGCACGGCGCGCAGACCCTGCGCGTCGCGGTCGTGCGGCTGCCCAGGATCTCGAACTTCACCGACGTGGACGCCCTGGCCGCCGAGCCGGGCGTCGTGGTGCGTTTCGTGACGGATCCGGTCGAGCTGGACGACGCCGACCTCGTGGTGTTGCCCGGCTCGCGGGCCACGGTCGACGATCTGGCCTGGCTGCGGGAGACCGGCCTGGCGGCGGCCGTCACCGAGCGGAAGCGGCCGGTGCTGGGCATCTGCGGCGGGTTCCAGATGCTCGGGCGGGAGATCGTCGACACGGTCGAGTCGGGGGCGGGCCGGGTCGAGGGACTGGGGCTGCTGCCGGTACGGGTCGAGTTCGCCAGGGACAAGCGCGTGGCCAGACCCGAGGGCACGGCGTACGGCCGGCCGGTGCGCGCGTACGAGATCCACCACGGGAGGGCGTCGATCGAGGGCGGCGAGCCGTTCCTCGACGGGTGCCGGGTCGGCGACGTCTGGGGCACCGCCTGGCACGGCGCGCTGGAGAACGACGGCTTCAGGCGGGCGTTCCTGGCCGACGTGGCCGAGCGGGCGGGGCGCGCGTTCACGCCGGCGCCCGGCACGGACTTCGCCCGGCTCAGGGAGGATCGGCTGGACGCGCTAGGGGACCTGGTGGAGCGCCATCTCGACACGGACGCCCTGCTCCACCTCATCCAGCACGGCCCGCCGAACGTACCGGTCCTGCCCCCGGGACCGCCCGCCGCAGGCTGATCCGCTTCTTGCCGCGTCCCGGAAGGGAAGCGTGTCATTCGCTGCCGAATGCGCCCGGCGCCGCGAAACCGGGCGAGCGTGGACGACCGATTCCGTTCCCTCACGAAGCCCCGAACCGATGGGCTCGGGGCTTCGTGAGCGCGAGATCAGGCAGTCGGCTCGTCACGATCGTTGATCTTCTTCAGCCGGTCGGCATGCCGGTTGGCATGGGCATTGCCGCCCTGCTTGCCGGGGGGACAACTCGATGATCGCGTGGTCCTCGGGACGTCCGCTGAGGTACGCCTCCGTGATCACGTACGGTGTGCCGTCGAGTCGGAAGCGAATGCCGGTGCTAGTCGGTGAACGCCAGTCGCACGCCGAACCCGACGATGACGACACCCGTCAGGCGGTCGAGGAACCGCCGTACCGAGGGCGAGCGCAGGAATCCGCTCATCAACGACGCGAACCCGATCAGCACGGCGCTCCACACCAGCCCCTCGGCCACGTGCACGCTCGCCAGCAGCAGTCCCATCGCCGCGTGCGGCGCCTCATCCGGGATGAACTGCGGCAGCATCGCCACATAGAACGCCCCGACCTTGGGATTGAGCAGGTTCGTCACCAGTCCGCGGCTGAACCCCGTCCTGAACCTGACCTCCTCCTGCCGCTGCTCAGGCACGCCCTCCGCGCCGGACCTCGCCGCCATGACCATGCGCACCCCCATCCACACCAGGTACGCCGCACCGGCCCAGCGCAGGACGTTGTAGGCCGGTTGCGAGGCGGCCAGCAGTGCCGACAGTCCCGCGGCGGTGAGCAGCCCCCAGATGAGCGTGCCGAGCTGGATACCCAGCGTCACACCCAAGGCCGGCCGCCGTCCCGCCAGCAGCGACGTCCGCAGAATGAGGGCCGTGTCCAGGCCCGGCGTGAGCGTGAGAAGCGCGACCACGGCCGCGAACGACCAGATCGATCCGGCGATGTCCATGGCCGTCAGCGTATTTCCCGCCATCTGCGTGTATATCGGCGGCCCGGTGGGATGACGGGCGGGACCTCGGCAGGGCCCGCCCGTGGGACGCCGACATGGCCCGAGATGGTGGGGCCGGGCGTCGGCTGGGTGTGGAGCTGTCAGGGGATGAGGAGGAGTTTCCCTGTGGTGCGGCGGCCGGCCAGGTCCTCGTGGGCTTGGCGCGCCTCGGCCAGCGGGTAGCGGTGCGAGACGTTGATGGCGATCCGGCCGTCGGCGATCCAGCCGAACAGGTCGGAGGCACGCTGGAGCAGCTCGCGGCGTTCGGCGATGTAGTGCACGAGCGTGGGCCTGGTGAGGAAGAGCGAGCCCTGCTTGTTGAGCGTCTGGGGATCGACCGGCGGGACCGGGCCGCTGGCGGCGCCGTACAGGGCCATGAGGCCGCGTGGCCGCAGCGCCTCCAGCCCGCCGTCGAACGTGGCCGCCCCGACCCCGTCGTAGACCACGTCGATCTTGCCGCGCAGGGCCGTGGCGAAGTCCTCGTACCGCAGCACCTCGTCGGCACCCGCCGCTCGGGCCAGCTTCTCCTTCTCGCTGGTCGAGACCGTGGCGTGCACCTTGGCGCCCTTCAGCTTGGCGAGCTGGATCAGCAACTGGCCCATGCCGCCCGCCCCGGCGTGGACGAGCACCTCCTCGCCCTCGCGCACCTCGTGCGTGGAGTGGGTCAGGTAGTGGGCGGTCATGCCCTGGAGCATCGCGGCGGCCGCCACGTCGGCCGGTACGCCGTCCGGCACCGGCACCACCCGATCCGCGGGAACCACGGCCTTCTCCGCGTAGCTCCCCAGGACGTTGGCCCATGCCACGGTGTCACCCACGGCGACCTCGCGCACGTTCGGCCCCACGGCCGAGACGGTGCCCGCACCTTCCGACCCGATGGGGGTGGGCAGGCTCAGCGGATAGGAGCCTGAGCGATGGTAGATGTCGAGGAAGTTGACACCGCTGGCGGCGACATCGATGACGATTTCCCCGTCACCCGGTGTCGGGTCGGGACGCTCGACGTACGCGAGAACCTCTGGGCCGCCCGGGGCGGAGACGATGATGGCATGCATACCCCTAGTCAACCGTTCCTAATGACTGAGTGACACAGCCGGTTGCTCCGAACGGTGCTGGGCATCCTGGTCTCCCGCGTTCTCGTTGCGGCCGGGCCTGGCGGATCGTTGTCCGTGGTCCGGGTGTGCGTGGGCGGGTTTCCTGACAGTTCGCGACCCCGCCATCGCCGCCAAACTCCCCACCCCACCGGGGTGAGGTCCTCATGGTTGGTCGATGCGGGCCAGGGCTCCTGCCTCCAGGGCCACCCAGATCGCACCGTCGGGTCCGATCGTCAGTCCGTGTGGCTCGGCCATTCGAGCGGTGTCGCCCTCCTGCGTGTTCGGTGGTGGGAGGGGGAGGGGGTGTTCCTGGATGGCGCCGGCGGTGGTGATGCGGCCCAGGTGGCCGGTGGCCCATTCGGTGAACCAGAGGGCGTTGTCCGGGCCGGTGATGATGGCGTGGGGCCGGGAGGCTCGGTCGGGGAGGGGATATTCGATGATTTTTCCGGAAAGATCGATTCGGCCGATCTGGCCGGCGGCGATCTCGACGAACCAGAGCGCCTCATCCGGGCCTCGGGTGATGCCGACAGGCGCGGCGCCCGGTGTGGGGAGCGGATGGATGACCACCTCGCCCGCCGGCGAGTCACGTCCGCTGGCGGTGCCCTGGTTGACACTGAACCAGAGCGCGTCGTCCGGGCCCACGGTGATGTAGGCGGGCATTCCACCCTCCACCGGCACCTCGAACTCGGCCCGCCCGCCGTCCGCCCCGATGCGCCCGATCGTCCCGCCGCGCATCTGCGTGAACCACATCGCCCCGTCGGGACCGGCGATGATCCCGTACGGCGACTCCGCCTCGTACGCCGTCACCTGCCCGTCCACGGTGATGCGGCAGACCCGGTCGCCCTGCCCCTCGCTGAACCACATCGCCCCGTCCGGCCCCGGCGTGATCACGGTCGGCTGTCCGTCGGCGGGGTCCAGCTGATGGATCACCGGGTCCTGGCCCGGGACCATCCTGGCGACCCGCCCCTCGTGGACGAGTGTGAACCAGAGTGCCCCGTCCGCTCCGGTCGCGATGCCGTACGGCGTGCCTGCTTCGATCATGGTCAACATACGCGTCCCCCGGAAAGGTGAATTCGTGTCCCGCGGAAGCGCCGTACGAGAGCGCGGTCGTGCGACACCACGACGAGCGCGCCTCGGAAGTGGTCGAGCGCCTGCTCCAGCTCTTCCGCGAGGACCGGTGACAGGTGGTTGGTCGGTTCGTCCAGCAGCAGCAGAGCGTGCTCACGAGCCAGCAGTCCGGCCAGCGCCAGCCGGCGGCGCTGCCCGGTCGACAGCGTGCCCACCTTCTGATCGAGCGTCCCCGGCCGGAAGAGGCCGGTGGACAGCAGGGCGGCGCGGCACTCGTCCGGGTGACCGTGACCGTAGGCGGTGGAAACCTTTTTGAGGCTGGTCAGGATGGAACTCCAATCGCAACTGCTGTAGCTTTAGTGTGTCAGCTGGATGACGCAAACGCAACTGGAGTAGTCTTTGGAAGGTGGCAGGCGTCCGGGAGGGCGCAGCGCGCGGGTTCGCGACGCCGTGCGCCAGGCGACGATCGCCGAGTTGGTCGAGTGCGGCTATCCGGGGTTGACGGTCGAGCGGGTCGCCGAGCGGTCAGGGGTGCACAAGACGACCGTCTACCGGCGCTGGGGCAACGTGGAGGGGCTGATCTCCGACGCGCTGGAGCTGGCCAGGCAGGAGCCGTGGCCGATTCCCGACACCGGCACGATCGAGGGCGACCTGAGGGGCGTCGTGCAGCTCGTCCGCACCGGGTTCGCCGATCCCGAGCTGGGGCCGGTGTCGTCGGCGTTCGTGGCGGCGGCCATGCAGAATCCGGCGGCGGCGCGGGCGCTGCACGAATTCTTCGTGTCCCGCCACGAGCAGTCGGCCGAGGTCGTACGGCGGGCGGTCAAGCGTGGCGAGCTGCCCGAGGTCGTCGACGTCCAAGAGGTGATCAGGGTCGCCATCGCCCCCGTCTACTATCGGCTGTTCGTGGCCCATGAGCCGGTGACCGAGAAGGACGCCGCCCGCGCCGCCGACGCGGCCCTCGCCGCCGCCCGCGCCGGCGTGCTCTGAAAGTAAGCACCCCCGATCGTGTACGTCGTCAGGGTTCCTTGCGGCCGCGTAGCTCGAAGTCGTCGAACGTCGTTCGCAGCAGGGAGTCGCTTTCCGCCGATGTACGCGCGAACACTCCGACGTACCCGTTCGCGATGCCGTTCGGATCCTCTACCTGGTGCACCTGCTCGTCGTTGACCCACAACGTCAGCCGCACGGCGGAGCCGATCTGCTCGCACGCGGCCGTTATGCGCGCTCTGCCGGGCAGGTCGTCCACCTGCACCGGCTGGGCCAGCGTCCCGCCCGACCCGTCCGCGACGCGCCGGATCCTGGCCTTTCCCGTCGTGTCCAGCGCGAATTCGTAGTAGTTGTCGTCATCGTCGGAATTGTGGCAGTAAACGCCGTACTCGCCGGGGCTGGTCGCCCTTCTGACCTCGGCGGTGACCGACACCATGACGGTCTCCGGCAACATCGGCGTGGGCGTGGCCGAAGGGTCCGGCGGGGTCGTCGGCTCGGCGATGAGGAAGGGAATGGGGGCCTTCTCCCAGCGCTCCCTGTAGTCCCCATCCGCGTCCAGCCCGTACGTGCCGTCCGTACGGTAGCCGTAGCTGGTCGGGTCATCCGAGTCGTAGATGCCGCTCCAGCCGCCGCTGGTCTGCGTGAAGTCCTCGCGATAGAGGACGCTCAGATCCTCGGGCGGGCCGCTCGGGCCGAACACGGACCAGGCGACCACGGACCCGCCCACGAGCAGCGCGGCGGCCGCCACGCCCCCCGCGATCAGCTTGTTACGGCGCCGCCTGGCGCCGTGCGGCACGTGGGTGAACGCCGTCGTGGCGTGCTGCCAGGCCGCCTGTACGGTGTTGGCCGCCTGCTCCGGCTGGGCCGAGCGCCCGACGAGGTCGTCGAGCAGTTGCTGCGCGGTGGGCCGCATGGCCGGGTCCTTGTGCAGCGCCGCCTTGACCAGCGGGCGCAAACTGGGGTCGACGGGGTCGAGGTCCGGCTCGGTGTTGAGCACCTGGTAGACGATCGCCGGCAGCGTGCCGCCTGCGAAGGGCGCGTGCCCGCTGGCCGCGTACGCGACCAGACAGCCCCACGAGAACACGTCGCAGGCCGGGGACACCGGATCGCCGCGCAGCACCTCGGGAGACATGTATCGGGGTGTGCCGACCAGTTCGCCGGTGCCCGTGACGCCGCCGAGCGTGTCGAGCGCCCGCGCGATGCCGAAGTCGATCACCCGCGGGCCGACGGGGGACAGCAGCACGTTCGACGGCTTGAGGTCCCTGTGCACCACCCCGGCCCCGTGGATGGCGGTGAGCGCGGTGGCCACGCCGACGGCCAGCGCGTCGAGGCTGGACCCGCGCAGCGGCCCGGACTGCTCCACGGCCTGCTCGAGGTTGGGCCCGGCCACGTATTCGGTCACCACGTAGAGCTGGTCGCCGTCGAGCGCGGCCTCGATCACCGCGGCCGTGCAGAACCTGCGCACCCTCAGCGCGGCGTCGGCCTCCCTGCGGAACCGCATGCGGAACTGCTCGTGCTGGGTCAGCTCCGGGTTGATCACTTTGACGGCGACCCGTTGCCCGGCAGGGTCCTCGGCGAGGTGGACCGTGCCCATCCCACCTCGGCCCAGCACACTAAGCAGCCTGTAGCGCCCGATGTGGGAGGTTTCACCGCTCACGACGCGCAAGCTTACCTATACGCGATGATCGGCGCAGGACACGCCGGTTGCGGCGCGCCGGACCTCGCCGGTCGAAGGCCAGGACACGCCAGGTGCGAGCGCGCCGGACCTCGCCGGCGGGAGGTCAGGACACGCCAGGTGCGGCGCGCCGGGCCTCGCAGGGGGAGGTCCCTTCATCCCCCGGGAAACGCGCACACGTGGCCGAGCGACGGCAGCCCGTGCTCCGGCCCCGCGACGAGGACGTGGCAGCCCGCCGCGGTGGCGGCCGCGATGCCCGCTGGGCTGTCCTCGATGGCCACGCACCGCCCAGGGGCCGCGCCGAGCCGCCTGACCGCCTCCAGGTAAGGATCCGGGTACGGCTTGCCGCGCGCCGTGTCCTCGTTCGCGATCACCAGGTCGAACGGATGACCCAGCCGCGGCAGCACCAGCTCCACGATGCACCGGGGAGAGGCGCTGACCAGCGCCGTCGGGATGGCGACGGCGGCGAGCCCGGCCAGGAGCTCCGCCGCCCCCGGCACGATCCGCAGATCCTCCTCGATGCGGCAGGCGAAGGCGCCGGTGAGACCGGCGACCACCGAAGGCGAGCCGGGGAGGAGGTGCGCGGCCACGTCCTCGACCGTGCGGCCGTGGACGTGGGGCAGGTCGGCCGGGGTCAGCGGCCGGCCGAGGGACTCGGCGACGGCGGCGACCGCCTCCCACCACAGCCCCTCGGTGTCGACCAGCGTGCCGTCCATGTCGAACAGCACGGCGTCGGGGACGGCCATCTCAGACAGCCACGTCAGACGGCATCGGCGGCCACGACGGGGGCGGGGACGGTGACCGTGCGCGGCGCGACCAGGACGGGGCGCTCCACCAGCCGGACCGCGACCCGGGTGCCAGGACCGAGCCGCACCGCCTCGTGGCCGGGTACGTCGGCCAGGACCTCGCCGCCCTCCACCGCGAGCCTGAGCCGTACGGAGGCGCCACGGAACGAGGCCGCGACGATCTCGGCGGACCCCGCGGGATCGGGCGTCACCTGGACGGCCTCAGGACGGATCAGCACGTCCACGGACGGATCGGCGGGAACAGGACCGTCCACCGGCAGGAGCCGCCCGAGCACCGTGACCTGGTCCCCGGACAGCTGCCCGGCCAGGTGGTTCATGGTGCCGACGAACTCCGCCACGAAGGGGGTGGCCGGCCGGTCGTAGACCTCGGCGGGCGCGCCCACCTGTTCGAGCCGTCCGTCGCGCAGCACGGCGACCCGGTCGGCGATCGACAGGGCCTCCTCCTGGTCGTGGGTGACGAAGACGGTGGTGATGCCCAGGTCGAGCTGGAGCCGGCGGATCTCCTCGCGCAGGGTCACGCGTACCTTGGCGTCCAGCGCCGACAGCGGCTCGTCCAGCAGCAGGACGCGCGGCTCCAGGGCGAGCGCGCGGGCCAGGGCGACCCGCTGCTGCTGGCCGCCGGACAGCTGGTGCGGGTAGCGGTCGGCGTGGGAGGGCAGGCCGACGAGTTCGAGCAGCTCGTCCGCCTTGGCCCGTCTCGTGGCGGCGGGCGCCTTGCGTACGCGCAGGCCGAAGGCGACGTTGTCGCGGGCGTTCAGGTTGGGGAAGAGGGAGTAGGACTGGAAGACCATGCCCGCGTCCCGTTTGCTGGCCGGGACGTTCGTGATGTCCTTGCCGTCCACCAGCACCGCGCCCGAGTCGGGCCGCTCGAACCCGGCCACGCAGCGCAGCGCCGTCGTCTTGCCGCAGCCGGACGGGCCGAGCAGGGCGACGAGCTCACCGGGCGCGACGACCAGGTCGAAGCCGTCCAGCGCGACCGTTCTGCCGAACACCCGCCGCAACCCGCGGAACTCCACCGATGCGGTCATTTCCTTCTCTCCCTACCGAACACCGTGGACACGGCGAGTAGCAGCAACCAGATGAGCAGGAGGCTGAGGATCGAGACCGCGACCGAGAGCTGCCCCCTGGAGCCGGAGACGGTCACGATCCACACCGCGAACGGCTCGTACCCCAGCAGGCTGGCGACGGTGTACTCGCCCAGCACCAGCGCCAGCGTCAGGAACGACGCGCTGGCCAGCGCCGAGCGCAGGTTGGGCACGATCACCCGGAACAACACGTACGGCCACGACGCCCCCAGGTTGCGCGCCGCCTCCACCAGCGTCCGCACGTCCATCGTGCGCAACCCGGCGTCCAGCGACCGGTATACGAACGGCAGCACCAGCACCACGTACGCCAGCACCAGCACCACGGGGAACGCCCGGTCCTGCACCGCGATCAGCGTGGCCCAGAACGGCGTCGGAGCCAGCACGTCGGCCCCGTCGCGCAGCGCCGTCCCGATCCCGGCGACGAACGTGATCGGCGGCACCACCAGCGGCAACGTGCACAGCACCTCCATCAAGGGGCGCAGCCGCGGCGCGAAGAGCCGCACCGCGAGCATCGCGGGCAGCGCCAGCAGCAGGACCAGCACGATCGTGGCGAGCGCCAGCCCGAGCGACAACGACAGCGACCGCGCGAAGCCGTCGGCAGTGATCAGCTCGCCGTAGGCCGCGAGCGACACCCCGGCCGTCGGCGTGTAGACGGTGTACCAGAGCGAGGCGCAGAGCGGGACGAGGAAGTAGGCCGCGGCCAGCAGGAAGACCGCCCCGCGCCACACGCGCGGCCGGGTGGGGGGCCGCGTGGCCGCGGAGACGGGCTCCAGGCCGGTCAGTGCAGCCATCGTGAGCTCCTCCTCTGCAGCGGCAGGTAGACCGCCATCACCAGCCCGGCCACGACCACCATGTCGAGGCTGAGGGCGAGCGCGATGTTCTCGTAGCCGACCAGCACGTCGCCGGTCAGCGCGCTGGCGATCTTCAGGGTGACGAGCGGGATCACGGTCCCGACCATGGCGTTGGCGGTGGCGTAGGCCGAGAAGGCGCCGCCGAACAGCAGCACCACGCCGCCCAGCAGCGACGGCGTCAGCACCGGCAGCGCGACGAAGCGCCAGTAGTGCCAGGCGGTGGCGCCGTTGTTGGCCGCCGCCTCGCGCCACTGCGGCCGCAGCCCGTCCAGCGCCGGCGCCATGACCAGCACCATCAGCGGGACCGAGAAGTAGAGGTAGACCACCACCAGTCCCCAGAACGTGTACAGGGCGCCGGAGGGTAGCCCCACCAGGCCGCTGATCACGCCGGAGTTGCCCAGCGTGGCGATCCAGAAGAACGCCAGCGGCACCCCGCCGAAGTTGGCCAGCACGCCGGAGGCCGTCAGCACCGCCTCGCGCAGCAGCCTGAACCGCGAGGTCACCACGGCGTAGGCCAGGAACGTCCCCAGCACGGCCCCGAGCAGCGCCACTACGGCGGACAGTCGCACGCTGCCGGCCATCGCGGTGAGGTAGCCGCCCTGCAGGCTCTGCGCCACGTTCGCCAGGCTCGGCCGTCCCCCCGCCGTGAAGGCCCCGGCCACCAGCGCGACAGCGGGGATTCCGAACACGAACGCGAAGAACGCCAGCAGCGGCAGCGCGCCCAGCCAGCCCCTCGAACCGGACCTGCTCATCCCGAGATCGCAGCGTCCCAGCCGGAGGCCAGCTTGGCCTTGGCCGCGTCGACCTGCTCGGTCGTCGGGAACGTGGGCGTGCCCTCCACCTTGGGCAGCTTGTCCGCCAGCGCCTGGTCCACGGTGCCGTCCGCGGTCATCGCGGGCAGCAGGACCGGGCGGGCGAAGCCCTTGAGGTAGAGGTTCTGGCCCTCGGGGCTGTAGATGAACTCCTGCCACAGCCGCGCCGCCGCCGGGTGCGGGGCGTCCTTGTTGACGGCCTGGGCGTACATCTGGAAGTACGGGCCGTCCGACGGCACGTTCACCTTCCAGTCCAGGCCCTTGGCCGCCATCAGGGGCGCGTAGGCGGCGTTGTTGTAGTCCCAGTCGATGCTGATCTGGGTCTCGCCGTTCTCGATGGTGGCGGGCGTGGTCTCCACCGGGTTGTAGTTGCCCGCCGCCTTCAGCTTCTTGAAGAACTCGATGCCGGGCTGGATGTCGTCGAAGGAGCCGCCGTTCGCGATGGAGGCCGCGTAGACGCCGGCGAAGGCGGAGCCGGACTCCGTCGGGTTGCCGTTCATCGCGACCTTGCCTTCGTACTCGGGTTTGAGCAGGTCGGCGAAGCTCGCCGGGCAGGTGGCGATCTTCTTGGCGTCGCAGCCGATCGACACGTAGCCGCCGTAGTCGTTGACCCAGAGCCCGCTCGGCTCCTTCTGCCCCTCGGGGATCTTGTCGAACGTCCGCACCTTGTAAGGCGCGAACAGGCCCTCCGCGGCGCCGCTGATCGCGAACGACTGGCCGAGGTCAAGCACGTCGGGGGCGCGGTCCTGACCCTTGCGGGTCTTGACCGCGTTGATCTCGTCGGCGCTGGCCGCGTCGGGCGTCTCACTCTCGATCTTGATGCCGTACGTGGCCTGGAACTTCTCGATGATCTCGCCGTAGTTGGCCCAGTCGGGCGGGAGGGCGATGACGTGGAGCGTGCCCTCCTTCTTGGCGGCCTCGACGAGCTTGTCGAATCCGCCGAAGCCGGCGGCGGACGTGGCGGTGGCGGCGTTCACCTCGCCGGCCGCCGCCGGGCTCTGCTGGGTGGTGGGCGCGGCGCCGCACGCCGCGGTGACTACGGTAAGTGCTGCGACAACGCCGGCCGCACGGGCGCGAGGTGTGAACACGACGCCTCCACTGTCCAGGGGGTGTGGAAAGAACTTAAGGGAACTTGTACAAACAAGCGAGGCCCAGTAACTCCCATAAATGTTGCTGATTGGTGAAGGAGAAGGGTCGGGAATGGTTGCGCGCTATGAACTCATCGCCGATGAGCTGCGGGATGAGATCCTCTCGGGCGCGCATCCGGTCGGCTCCCAGCTCCCGAGCGAGGCCGAGCTGGCCGGGCGGTTCCGCGCGGCCCGCGGGACCGTACGCCAGGCGGTGGCGGTGCTCGCGGCCGAGGGCCTGGTCGGCTCCAGGCAGGGCGCCAGGCGCATCGTGCTCGGCAACGCGCGCAGCCAGAGCTTCGCCGAGCTGCACAGCTTCGCCCAGTGGGCGCGCGCGAACGGCCACCGCTTCGGCGGCCAGGTGATCGAGCAGCGCCGCAGGCCCGCGAGCGCCGCCGAGTGCGCCAGGCTCGGCGGGGGAGAGGTGCTGGAGGTGCTGCGCCTGCGCTCGCTGGAGGGCGAGCCCGTGCTGGTCGAGCGGACGGTGTACGCCGGGTGGGTGGCCGCCGCCGTGGAGACGCTCCCGCCCGGCTGCGAGTCCGTCACCGAGGCCCTGTACGACTCCATCGGCCTCGTGTTCGCCTACGGTGAGCACCTCATCGACGCGGTCCCCGCCAACACCCGCGACGCGGACCTGCTGGGCGTGCGCCGCGGCAGCCCGCTCCTGCGCCAGCGCAGGACCACGACCACCCATGAGGGCAGGCCGGTGGAGACGTCGGACGACCGCTACCGGGCCGGCAGCGTGGCCTTCAGCATCCGCAACTCGATCGGCGCCAACCCTCTCGTACGGCAGGCCGGCGACTTGCGTTTCTGGCCCTGAGAACATATGTTCGACATATAAGCGCCCGCCTTCCCCCGGGTGGCTCAACATACGGACCAAGAGCCGCGGGGAGAAGCGTCTTGAGCAGACTCTATGGGGATCCGATAGAGGTGTGGACCAGGGACGGGGAGCCGACCCAGTTCGTCTGGCGCGATCGGCTCCATCTCGTCCGACGGGTCCTCGACCACTGGGTGGTCGCGCGCGAGTGGTGGAAGACCAGCGAGGGCGACCCGGGCGAGCGGCGGTTCTGGCGGGTGGAGGCCACCCCAGGGCGCGAGGTGGGCTCCTACGAGCTGCGTTACGACACCGCCAGCAACGGCTGGCTGCTGATGCGGGCGTGGGACTGATGGCGCCCCCGTTCCCGCACCTCGACGTGTGCTCCGCGTACTCCATGCGCTACGGCACCGCCTTCCCGCGCGCGCTGGTGGACCGGGCGGTCGAGCACGGCATGGACATCCTGGCGCTGACCGACCGCGACGGGCTCTACGGCGCCGTCAAGCACGCCCAGGCGTGCGCCGAGGCCGGGGTCGCCCCGGTCCTCGGCGTGAACCTGGCGCTCGACGACCCGGCGCCCACTCTGGTGCCGGGGCTGCGCGTGCCACGCCCCAGGACCGGGCCGAACGCCGAGGACCGCGTCACGGTGCTGGCCCGCGCGGGCGGCTGGTCCCGCCTGTGCCGCCTGGTCACGGCCGCCCACTACGCGGGCGAGCGGGGCGCGCCCAAGGTGACCCGCGAGCTGGTCGGCGAATGGGCCGGCGAGCCCGGCGGTGACCACGGGTTCGGCGCGGAGGACGGGCTCGTGGTGCTGCTCGGGCCCCGGTCCGACGTGGGCCGCGCGGTGGCCGAGCGGCGCGACGAGCACGCCAGGACGCTGCTCGGCCTCTGGCGCGCCGCGGTGCCGGGCGTGGTGGTCGAACTGGTCGACCAGTACGGCTACCGCGACGCCATCACGGCCGTGCGCATGCTGGGCCTGGCCGAGTCCATGGGCGTACCGGCCGTTCTGACCAACGCGGCGCGTTACCTGGACCCGGCCGACCACCAGGTCGGCGACGTACTGGACGCGGCCCGCCAGCTCGTCCCGCTGCACCCGCGTCACCTCGACCGCACCACCTCGCACGCCTACCTCAAGAGCGGCAAGGAGATGCGGCGGGTGGCGGCCAAGGTCTGCGGCGGGGACCAGGAGCGGGTGACGCGGCTGCTGTTCACCACCCGGCGGCTGGCCGAGGCGTGCGCGATGGATCCGATCGAGCTGCTCGCGCTGCGCGACGACCCGCCCGGCCTGCACCTGCCCGAGGTCGGCCGCGACCCGGTGCCGCTGCTGCGCCACCGCGTGGAGGACGGGCTGATCAGGCGCGGCCTCGACCGCTCGGACGACGCCAGGGAACGCCTGCGGGCCGAGATGGCCATCATCGAGAAGAAGCGCCTGTCCGGATATTTCATCGCCGTGGCCGGCATCACCGACATGATCCGCGGCATGGGCGTCCGCTGCGCAATCCGCGGCTCCGGCGCCGGCAGCCTGGTCAACTACCTCATCGGCATCGGGGAGGTGAACCCGATCGAGCACGGCCTGCTCATGGAGCGCTTCCTGTCCGAGGGCCGCATCGGGCTGCCCGACATCGACGTGGACGTCGAGTCCGCGCGCCGGCTCGACTGCTACAAGGCCATCTTCGAACGGTACGGCGAGGCCCGCGTGGCCTGCGTGTCCATGATGGAGACCTACCGGGCGCGCAGCGCCATCCGCGACGTCGCCGGGGCGATGGGCCTGCCGCCGCACGAGATCGACGCGATCGCGAAGGCGTTCCCGCACATCAGGGCCAGGCAGATCACCGCGTCGCTGGCCGACCTGCCCGAGCTGCGCGAGAGCCGGCTCGGAGAGGCGGGGCTCGACCGGGTGTTCCGGCTGGCGGAGAAGCTCGACGGCCTGCCCAGGCACATCGCGCTGCACCCGTGCGGCGTGCTGGTCGGCAACGCGGGCCTGCGGGACAGGACGCCGGTGGAGCGCAGCCTGCTGGAGTTCCCCATGTCGCAGTTCGACAAGGACGACGTGGAGGAGGCCGGGCTGCTCAAGCTCGACGTGCTGGGCGTGCGGATGCAGTCCGCGATGGCGTACGCGCTGGGCGAGATCAAGCGCGTGGACGACGTCGTGGTCGAGCTGGACACCCAGCAGGGAGATGACCAGGACGTCCAGTACGTCCCCCACGACGACCAGGACACCTACGACATGATCTGCGCCAGCCGCACCCTCGGCTGCTTCCAGATCGAGTCGCCCGGCCAGCGCGAGCTGGTGGCCAAGCTGGAGCCGCGCAGGATGCACGACCTGATCGTGGACATCTCGCTGTTCAGGCCGGGTCCGGTCAACTCCGACATGGTCACCCCCTACCTGGAGGCCAGGCACGGGTGGCGGCGGCCGCACTACCCGCACGAGCGGCTGCGCGGCGCGCTCAAGGAGACGCACGGCGTCGTGGTGTTCCACGAGCAGGTGCTCCGGATCATCGAGGTGATGACCGGGCGCGACCTGTCGTTCGCCGAGCTGTTGCGGCGCACGCTGGACACGCCGGAGGGGCGGGAGCGGGTGCGCAAGACGTTCGTCCCCATGGCCAGGGCCAACGGCTTCGACGACGCGGCCGTGGACCGCGCGTGGCAGGTGCTGGACGCGTTCGGGGCGTTCGGGTTCTGCAAGGCGCACGCGGCGGCGTTCGCGCTGCCCACGTACCAGTCGGCGTGGCTGAAGCGGCACCACGCGGCGGCGTTCTTCGCGGGGGTGCTCACGCACGAGCCCGGCATGTACCCGCCGCGCGTCATCATCGACGAGGCCAGGCAGTGCGGGGTCAGGATCCTGCCGCTCGACATCAACAGGTCCGGCAAGGACTGGCAGGTGGAGCGGCTCGGGCCGCGCGTGCGGGTCAGGGTGCGGCCCGCCGCGCTGGACGGCCCCCGGGCGCGCGGGGACTTCAAGATCGGGGAGATCGGCAAGGGGTACGCGTTGCGGGTGCCGTTCTCGGCGATCAAGGGGGTGAGCGAGGCGGAGGTCGAGCGCATGGTGGCCGGGCAGCCGTACACGTCGCTGGCCGACTTCTGGGACCGCGCCCGCCCGTCGCGGCCCACGATCGAGCGGATCGTCCAGGTCGGCGGCCTGGACGCGCTCCACGACCTGCACCCTGGCGGCCCGCGCTGGCGTCCAGGCGAGCTGACCCGTCGCGACCTGATCGCCCAGGTCGGCGCGCTCGACCGGGGCTCGGGGAGCGGCGTCAGGACGGGACCGCGCAGGTCCAAGCGCTACACATCGGGTCCCGCCCTGTCCTCCAGGGCCGCGGAGCCGCCGTCCGTGCAGCTCCCGCTGGGCTTCGGCGAGCACCTGCCGCCGGGGGAGCTGCCCGAGATGACGGAGACGGAGATGGTCGAGGCCGAGCTGGAGATCCTCGGCATCGACATCAGCCGGCACGTCATCAGCTTCCACGACGAGCTGCTCGACGCGCTCGGGGTGGTACGTTCCAAGGATCTCCTCGCCCAGCGCAACGGGGCAGAGGTGCTGGTGGCGGGGGTCAAGGTGGCGACCCAGACGCCGGCCGTACGCTCGGGGCAGCGGGTCATCTTCACCACCCTGGACGACTCGACGGGTCCGATCGACCTGACGTTCTTCGAGTCGGTGCAGGGGCGGTGCGCGTCCATCGTGTTCGGCTCGTGGCTGCTGCTGGCCAAGGGAGTGGTCAGGCGCACGGGCACCAGGGCCGTGTCGATGCGCGCCGTGGACTGCTGGAACCTTGCGGACCTCGACGCGCTCAGGCGCTCCCAGGGCATCGACGCGGTCCGCGCCCTGCTCGCCAGGACCCCGGAGGACTCGGCGGGGGTCGGCGGCCGCACGATCGAGTACGCCAACGGCTTCCGCCTGTCCCCCTACGCGGACCTCGGCCCCGCCATCGCCGACCCGCCACGCAAGCTCTGGCACGCCAGCCCCGGCAGCTCGGGCCCGACGGCGGCCTAGCTAGCCCGCCCGGCTGATCGGGGTGGAGCCGGAGGACGGGTGGGGCTGGGGGAAGGTGCGGATCGTGGTGGGCCGGGCGGCGCGGGAGGAGATCTGCAGGCGGGTCAGCTCGCGTACGGTGATCGCGCACAGGACGGCGGCGACCGCGGCGCAGACCAGCTCAGGCATGCCCACCCCCGTCAGGGCGCCGGCGGACCCGCCGAGCGGGAGCCGGATCATGACCAGCGCCAGCACCGCCAGCCAGCTCAGCCACCAGGCGCCCAGCAGCCACAGCCACCGGCGGCGGCCGCCCGCGGGCGGCCTGGCGGCCCGCCAGACCTCGTCGACCAGCACCACGGGAGCCACCAGGTTGACGCCGGGGACCAGCCAGGCCGCCGCCACCGTACCCGTCGGGGCGGACCTGTCGTTGGCCTGCCTGGCCCGCACCAGCCAGGTCACGTAGGCGGCGGCCGCCGCGACCGAGGTGCCCGCCACCAGCATGATCAGCACCGCGAACGTGCTCACCGCCCCCACCACCGCCTCCGCGTCCGCCCCCTGGGGACGGCCGCCGAACGCGGCGAGCTGGACGGCGAGGTGCCGGCCGCGGGACTGTTCGAAGATCACGAGGGCGCCGAGGGAGAGGATCTGCGCGGCCAGCGTCACGTAAACGGCGAAGGCGGCTCTTGTCGGCGATGCCTGGGTGTTGCGCACGTTGTTCTCCCCCCGGGCCATGCGCTGAGGTTCTGATTCACTTGTATCCCGGGAGCCCCGTCGTTAATCAGCTCACCACGCCGGATTCCCACGCCCACGCCGCTATTTCCACGCGATTTCTGACACCGAGCTTGGCCTGGATGCTGCCGAGGTGCGTCTTCACCGTCGACAGCGACACGAACAGCTCCCCGGCCACCTCCTGGTTGGTACGCCCCCTCGCCACCAGTCGCACGACGTCCAGCTCGCGATCGGTCAGCGGATCGTCCGGCTTGGGCGTGGCCCGCCTGGGCTGGGCCAGGTGCTGGAGCAGCCGTACCGTCACCGACGGCGACACCAGCGCGTCGCCCGCCGCGGCGGCCCTGACCGCCTCGATCAGCAGCGTGGGCCCGCTGTCCTTGAGCAGGAAACCGGTCGCGCCCGAGCGCAGCGCGCCGTAGACGTACTCGTCCAGGTCGAACGTGGTGACGATGACCACCCGAAGCGGGGACTCCACTCCCGGTCCTGCCAGTACCCGGGTCACCTCCAGCCCGTCCAGCTTGGGCATCCTGATGTCCAGGAGGCACACGTCCGGCCTGAGCCGCCGCGCCTCGGACACCGCCTCGGCCCCGTCGGCTACGGCGGAAACGACCTCCATGTCCGGTTGTGCGTCCAAAATCATCTGGAAGCCGGTGCGCACCAGTTGCTGATCGTCGGCGATGAGAACCCGAATAGTCACGGCCACAACTCTAGAGATCGGCCGTTCGGACGAGGCCGATATGGACGCACGGCCGATCCCCCGGCCCCCGCCAGGCCGCGAGGCTGTACGTCATGAACGACGTGCTTGTTGGACAGGCCCTGACCAAGCGGTTCGGGCAGACGGTCGCCCTCGGCGGCGTGGACATCACCGTACGGGCCGGCGAAGCCGTGGCGATCATGGGGCCGAGCGGTTCCGGCAAGTCGACCCTGCTGCACTGCCTGGCCGGGATCATGAAGCCGGACGCGGGAGAGGTGCACCTGCTCGGCACCCGCATCGACGCGATGCGCGAACGGCAACGTAGCGCGCTGCGCCGTACCCGCTTCGGCTTCGTCTTCCAGTTCGGCCAGCTCCTGCCCGAGCTGCCCGCCGAGGAGAACGTGGCACTCCCGCTCATGCTGGGCGGCGTGCCGAGGGCCGAGGCCGTACGGCAGGCGCGCGAGTGGTTCGGGCCGCTCGGCCTGCGGTCCATGGAGGCCAGGCGGCCGGGGGAGCTGTCCGGCGGCCAGGCGCAGCGCGTGGCCATCGCCAGGGCGCTGGTGAGCAGGCCGGCGGTGGTGTTCGCCGACGAGCCCACGGGGGCGCTCGACCAGCGGACCGGGCAGGACACCATGCGGCTGCTGGTGGAGGCGACCAGGCACAACGACGCCTCCCTCATCGTGGTCACGCACGACCCGAACGTGGCCGGCTGGTGCGACCGCACGGTCGAGGTCCGCGACGGGCAGCTCCTGACGGGCGTCGGCGGGGTGCGCGCGTGAGCCTCGACCTGGCCTGGCGGCTGCTCAAGGGCGGCGGGCGCAAGGGCCTGCTGAGCACCTGGCTCACGCTGGGCGCCGTCGCGGTGTCCACGGCGCTGCTGCTGTTCGCCGTGGCGGTGAACTTCGCCTTCACGGCCAGGGGTGAGCGCGGCGCCTGGCGCAACCCGGTACCCGCCGCCTCCGGCGCGGTCGCCGTCGAGGCGGCGCGCTTCGACTACGTCGGCGACAAGGAGATCACGGTCGTCGACCTGGCCGCGCTCAAGGGCGACGCGCCCGCGCCGCCTGGGCTGCCCCGCTTCCCCGCGCCGGGCGAGGTGTGGTTGTCGCCCGCCCTGGCCGAGCTGGCAGGGGAGCTCCCCGCCGACCAGCTCGCCGGGCGCTACCCGGACCCCAAGGGGGTGCTCGGTGACGAGGCGCTGGTCCATCCGGGTGAGCTGGTCGCGGTCGTCGGTCACAAGGCGGACTCGCCCGTGATGACGGCGGCCCGCAGCCAGGACTGGATCGTCGGCAAGGGCCCCGTCGAGGTGGCGAGCCTGGCGGGCACGCCGTCGGAGGACTCCGAGGCGTACCGCGCGCTCACGCTCGTCGCGAGCGTGCTCATGGTGGTGCCGCTGCTGGTGTTCGGCGGCGCCGCGGCCAGGCTCACGGTCGCCAGGCGCGACCAGCGGCTGGCCGCTCTCCGGCTGATCGGGGCGACGCCTGGGCAGGTCGTCCGCATGACCGTGGCCGAGGCCGTGATCGTCGCCCTGGCGGGCGCGCTGCTCGGCGCGGCCGTCTACGCCGCGGCCGCGCCCCTGCTGGCCGGCATCGCGATCGGGGGCGGCCCGTGGTTCGTCTCCGACGTGCTCCCCGGCCCGCTGGTGCTGGCCGTGGTGCTGGTCGCGGTGCCGCTGCTGGTGGGCCTGTCAGCGGTGGCGGGACTGCGGCGTGTCGTGGTGAGCCCCCTCGGCGTGGCCAAGCGGGAGACGCCGCCCGCCATGCGGTTCGTACGCGTGCTCGCCCTGCTGGCGGCGCTGGCCGTGTTCCCGCTGCTGAGCAGGGGATCCAGCGTCGGGATCGTCGCGGTCGCGCTCGGTCTGGCGTTCCTGTGCGTCAACCTGGCCGGCCCGTGGGTGGTCGGGCTGATCGGCCGGGTCACGGCGGGGACCGCCCGCAAGCCCGCCAGGCTGCTCGCGGGGCGCCGGCTGGTCGACGATCCGCGCGCCGCCTGGCGAACGGTCAGCGGAGTGGCGCTGACCGGGTTCGTGGCGGGCTTCCTCGGCCTGCTCAGCCCGTCCGCGTTCGGCGACGGCCAGGAGTCCGCGCAGCTCAGGATCGCCGCGCCGGTCGAGCAGGCCGAGGCCGTGGCAGGCCAGGCCCGCGACCGGCTGCGGGAGGCGGGCGTGACCGCGACGGTGCGGGTCTCGAAGGAGGAACGCGGTCAGAACCGGCTCGTGGCCGTGGCCCTGGGTAGCCACGCCGGCACGCCCACGGTCGACCGGGCGCGCACCGCGCTCGCCGGGCTCGTCCCCGGCCACACCCCGACGACACAGGCCGACGACCAGCGCTTCGGCCTCCAGCTCCTGGCCGACGTCCGGGTGGGCACGATCGTCGTGTTGTCGGTGTCGTTCCTGGTGGCCGTCGCCAGCTCGGGGATCACGGCCATGTCGTCGATCCTGGACCGGCGGCAGACGTACGGGCTGTTGCGGCTGGCGGGCACGCCGCTGGAGGTGCTCGACCGGGCCCGGCGGGCCGAGACGCTCATCCCGCTGTCGGTGATGGGCGGTGGGGCGATCCTGACCGGGGTGTTCTGCGCGCTGCCGTTCATGGCGGGCGGGGTGAGCACGGCCGGTCTGGTCACGCTGGTGACGTGCGTGGTCGCCGGGTTCGCCGGGGTGATCGGGGCGGGGGCGCTGAGCCGGCCGCTGCTGCGCTCGGTCACCGCCGACCCGGCCCCACGCCCCGACTGACCTCGGCCGGGCGCCCTACCGGGGCGCTCAGCCGGGCACTCGACCGGGGTGCTCGGCGGGGGTGCTCAGTCGGGCGCTCGGCCGGGGGCTCAGCCGAGGACGAGGTCGCGGATCAGCTTCAGTGAGGGCTCGTCGCGCGGGCCCATGACGAGCAGGCTCGTGACCGGGCTCTTGAGCCAGGGTTCGAGGCGTTCCCTGATCCGCGCGGGCGGGCCGACGAGCGAGATCCCGTCGGCCAGCTCGTCCGGGATCGCCCTGAACGCCTCATCCTTGCGCCCGGCGAGGTAGAGCGCCTGGATGTGCTCGGCGGCCTCCGCATACCCCATCCTGCCGATGACGTCGGCGTGGAAGTTGCGCCGCCTGGCGCCCATGCCGCCGATGTACAGCGTGAGCATCAGCTTCACGCCGTCCAGCGCGGCGCGTACGTCGTCGGAGATCACCACGGTCACCATGGCCGCCACGTCGAAGCCCGCGGAGGCGTGCGCGAGGGCGTCGCCGTACATCTCCTCGATCTTGGCGGGGTGGACGAACAGCGGCAGCCAGCCCTGGGTCAGCTCGGCGGCCAGGGCGACGTTCTTGGGGCCCTCCGCCCCGAGATAGATGGGGATGTCGGCGCGGAGTGGATGGGTGATGAGCTTGAGCGGTTTGCCCAGGCCGCCCGGCAGCGGCAGCGGGTAGTGGGCGCCGTCGCTCGTCACCGGCTCCTCGCGGCGCCACACCCGGCGCATGATGTCGATGTACTCGCGCGTCCTGGCCAGCGGCCTGGCGAACGGCCGGCCGTACCAGCCCTCCACGACCTGCGGCCCGGAGGCGCCCACGCCGAGCAGCAGGCGGCCGCCGGTGAGGTGGTCGAGGGTCATCGCGGTCATCGCCGTCGTGACCGGCGGCCTGGCCGAGATCTGCGCGATCGAGGTGCCCAGCCTGATCCGGCTCGTACGCGCTCCGTACCAGGCCAGCGGCGTGAAAACGTCGCTACCGTACGCCTCCGCCGTCCACACCGAGTCGTAGCCGAGCCGCTCCGCCGCCAGCACCGACTCGGTCGCGTCGTCCGCGTGGCGCTGCCAGTAGCCGAGGTTCAAACCGAGCTTCATGGACACCTCCGGAAGTAAGTTCTATTTACGGTGCCGTCCGGCAAGAGTGTCAATGGGATGTTCCGGGGAAGTCACAGTCTGTGCTCAAGCGTCTCTGTCGTCTCGTCTGCCTGCTGCTTCTCCTGCTGCCGGCAGCTGAGCCCATGGCGGCCGTGAGCGCGTCCCGCCCGAACATCGTCGTCGTCATGGCCGACGACCTCGAGTCCGGTACGTTGCCGTACTTCCCGAACATCACCCGGCATCTGGTGCGCGAGGGCGCCTCGTTCCAGCGCTTCTTCGTCACGAATTCCTGGTGCTGTCCGTCCAGGGCGTCCATCCTGCGTTCCCAGTACGTCCACAGCCATGGCGTGCTGACCAACACCGCGCCGGAAGGCGGCTTCGACCGCTTCCACACCCTCGGCCTGGAACGTTCCACCGTCGGCACCTGGATGCAGCAGGCCGGATACCGCACGGCGCTCATGGGCAAGTACCTCAACCACTATCCGGGCGCCACGGCCGAGCCGGCGTTCGTGCCACCGGGCTGGAACGAGTGGGCCGTGCCGGTGCGCGCCCTCTACGACGAGTACGGCTACCGTCTCAACGAGAACGGCGGCCTGTTCGACTACGGCTGGTCGGAGGAGGACTATCTGTCCGACGTGCTGGCCCGCAAGGCACGCGACTTCATCGCCGGGTCCAAGCAGCCGTTCTTCCTCCTCCTGACGCCGACCGGGCCGCACAACCCGGCCAATCCGGCCGTCCGGCACGCGGGCGCCTTCCCGCTGGTCACGGCACCGCGGCCGCCGTCGTTCAACCAGGAGGACGTGAGCAGGGAGCCCCACTGGCTGCGGAGCAGGCCGTGGATCTCGGAGGCCGGCCGGGACCGGATCGACGAGCGGTTCCGCGCCAGGCTCCGGTCCATGCTCGGCGTGGACGACCTCGTGGGGACGGTGATCGAGGCGCTGCGCGAGAAGGGCGAGCTGGACAACACCTATATCTTCTTCACCTCGGACAACGGCTTCCATCTCGGCACGCGCCGGCTCCCACAGGGCAAGACCACTCCGTTCGAGGAGGCGATCAGGGTCCCGCTCGTCGTCCGCGGCCCCGGCGTCAAGGCGGACTCCAAGATCCGCCAGATGGGGGTCACGATCGACCTGGCGCCGACGTTCGCGGAGCTGGGCGGGGCCAAGGCGCCGCCGTTCGCGGAAGGCCGCTCGCTGGCGCCGCTGCTGCGGGGCCGGCCGCCCGAGCAGTGGCGGAAGCACACGCTGATCGAGTTCGTCAGGCCGGTCAACCCGTCGTCGGGGGCACAGACTCCGGTGCCCGCCTATCAAGCGTTGCGCACCAACCGCTACACCTACGTCCGCTACGACACGGGGGAGAGGCAGCTCTACGATCTCGCCGCGGACCCGTACCAGCTGTACAACCTGGCCGACTGCGCCGATCCCGTGCTGGTGACCCGGCTGGAGGGTCTGCTGCGGGCGATGGCGGCCTGCTCGGGCGCGACGTGCAGGGAAGCCGACTCCCTTCAGCCTCAGTGATCGAAGAGCGATGGGTACGCGTGCGCCAGGTGCTCGGAGACCGCCAGGGAGGCCTCATCCGGGTCGCCGGCCTCGATGGCCCCGAGGATGCGTACGTGGTCGGCGCGCAGGATCGACGTGTCGCCCAGGCGTTCGACCGCTTCGACCGCGTATCTCCGCATCGAGTCGCGTAGGGATCGCATGATGGCGGCGATGAGCCGGTTGCCCGACGCGTCCGCGATCGCGCAGTGGAAGGCCGTGTCGTGCTCCACGAACTCCTCCGACGTCGTCGCCCCGTCCATCCAGGAAAGGGCCGAGGAGAGCGCTGTGGTGTCGGCTCTCGCGGCGGCGGCTCCCGCGGCGGCCCACTGCTCGATCATGTGCCGGGTGTCGATCACCTCGCGCAACTCCAGGCCGGCCAGGCCCAGGTGCAGCCTGAGCAGGCCGGCCAGCGCCGTTTCCGGCCGCGAGGTGAGCACCGCCCCCGCGTCCGGGCCCCGACCGGCCTGCGAGGAGACCACGCCGAGGGTCTCCAGCACGCGCAGGGCCTCGCGTACCGACGAGCGGCCGACGCCGAGCCGCTCGGCGAGCAGGCGTTCGGCGGGCAGGCGGTCGCCCACCGTGAGGCCGTCCTCGGCGATGCGCCGCTCGATCTGTGCGAGGACGTCCTCGAACGTGCGCGTTCGCTTGACGGGACGCCAGCCGCTGCCGTCCAACGAGCCTCCCCCATGGTGGCCGGAAATGATGGTATTCGGTATGGTCTGACCATACTGTGGTCCGACCATACTCGGAAGGAGAGCCGTGCGAGTCGCCCTGTTCATCACGTGCGTGAACGACACGCTCTTCCCCGGCACCGGCAAGGCCGTCGTGTCGTTGCTGCGCAGGCTGGGCTGTGACGTCGACTTCCCCGCCGCCCAGACGTGCTGCGGGCAGATGCACGTCAACACGGGCTACCGCGCGGAGGGGGTGCGGCTGGCGCGCCACTTCACCGAGGTCTTCGCCGGCTACGACGCCGTCGTGGCGCCGTCGGGCTCGTGCGCGGCCATGGTGCGCGAGCAGTACCCAAAGCTGGCGCGCCCCGGGAGCAGGGGAGCGGCGGCGATCGCGGAGATCACGCCAAAGGTGTACGAGCTGTCCGAGTTTCTGATCGACGTCCTGAAGACCGACGACGTAGGCGCATACTTCCCGCACCGGGTGACATATCACCCGACGTGTCACTCGCTCCGCGGCCTTCGCCTGGCCGACCGGCCCACCAGGCTGCTGGGCAAGGTCAGGGGCCTGGAGCTGGTGCCGCTGCCCGGAGCCGAGGAGTGCTGCGGCTTCGGCGGCACGTTCGCGGTCAAGAACCCGGCCGTCTCCGCCGCGATGGGCGCCGACAAGACGCGCAGCATCCTCGACACGGGCGCGGAGGTGGTGTGCGCGGCGGACAACTCGTGCCTGATGCACATCGGCGGCACCCTGAGCCGCCAGCGGACCGGCGTCAGGACCATGCACCTGGCCGAGATCCTCGCGTCAACGGAGGAGGCCCAATGAGCGCAACATTCCTCGGCATGCCCGGAAATTTCCCGCAAAACGCTGCGGAAGCCGTGCAGAACTCTCAACTCCGGTACAACCTCCGCAAGGCAACGCACACCATCCGGGACAAGCGCGCCGGCGTCGTCGGCGAGCTGCCCGACTGGCAGGAGCTCCGCGCGGCCGGCAAGGCGATCAAGGACCACACGCTCCGCAACCTCGACCGCTACCTGGTCCAGCTCGAGGAGGCCGTGACCAGGGCGGGCGGCACGGTCCACTGGGCCAGGGACGCCGCCGAGGCCAACGACATCGTCACGAGACTGGTCAAGGCCACCGGCGAGACCGAGGTGGTCAAGGTCAAGTCCATGGCGACCCAGGAGATCGAGCTCAACCAGGCGCTGGCCGGGCACGGGATCACGGCGTACGAGACCGACCTGGCGGAGCTGATCGTGCAGCTCGGCGACGACTTCCCCAGCCACATCCTGGTCCCGGCGATCCACCGCAACCGGTCGGAGATCCGCGAGATCTTCCTCGACAAGATGCCCAAGGTCCCCGAGCACCTGACCGACGACCCACCCGCGTTGACCGAAGCCGCCCGGCTCCACCTGCGCGAACGCTTCCTCAGAAGCAAGGTCGCCATCTCCGGCGCCAACTTCATGGTCGCCGAGACCGGCACGCTGGTCGTGCTGGAGTCGGAGGGCAACGGCCGCATGTGCCTGTCCCTCCCTGAGACGCTCATCAGCGTCGTCGGGATCGAGAAGCTGTTGCCGTCCTGGCGCGACCTGGAGGTGTTCCTCCAGCTCCTGCCGAGGAGCTCCACGGGTGAGCGGATGAATCCGTACACGAGCATGTGGACGGGCGCCGTCGAGGGCCAGGACTTCCACCTGGTCCTGCTCGACAACGGCCGCACCGACGTGCTCGCCGACGAGGTCGGCCGCCAGGCGCTGCGCTGCATCCGCTGCTCGGCCTGCCTGAACGTGTGCCCGGTCTACGAGCGGGCGGGCGGGCACGCGTACGGCTCGGTCTATCCCGGGCCGATCGGCGCGATCCTCACCCCGCAGCTGAGGGGGATGTCGTCGGAGCTGGACGCGTCGCTGCCGTTCGCCTCCAGCCTGTGCGGCGCCTGCTACGACGTGTGCCCGGTCGCCATCGACATCCCCGAGGTGCTGGTGGACCTGCGGGCCAAGGCCCCGCACGCGGCGGCGGAGCGGGCGGGCATGAAGGTCGCCGGCTGGATACTCGACGACCACACCCGGCTCGCCAAAGCCCAGCGCGCGGCCGGCCGCCTGCGCAAACTCGTACCGAAACGACTGCCGGGACCGCTGTCCGCGTGGACCGACACCAGGAACCTGCCCGATATTCCGGAAGAATCATTCAGAGAGTGGTGGGAGCGAACCCGACGCAGCGAGCGCAGTGGAGGCTCGACGGAGGAGAGACTCCGCGGAGCGAGTGAGGAGTGGTGAGTGACCTATGGGCAGGGAGCGAACCCGACGCAGCGAGCGCAGTGGAGGCTCGACGGAGGAGAGACTCCGCGGAGCGAGTGAGGAGTGGTGAGTGACCCATGGGCAGGAGCGTGATGGGGGCGCGTGAGGAGATTCTCGCCAGGATCGGCAAGGCGGTCGCCCGCGCCGGGGACGTGGAGATCCCCCGGGACTACCGTACGACGCAGCAGGTCGAGGATCTCGTGGCGTTGTTCGCCGAGCGGGTCGACGACTACCGGGCGATCGTGCACGTGATCCCGTCGGCCGAGGTGCCTGCCAGGATCGACCAGATCATCGGCGATCGCCGCGTGATCGTGCCGGACGGCTTCGACAGGGACGGTGGCTGGACCGACCTGAACACGGCCGACGGCGTGGTCACCGGCTGCGCCGTGGCCGTCGCGGAGACCGGCACCATCGTCCTGGACCACGGTCCCGGCCAGGGGACCAGGGCGCAGACGCTGGTCCCCGACTACCACCTGTGCGTGGTGCGGGCCGGCCAGATCGTGTCCTGCGTGCCCGAGGCCGTCGCCAGGCTCGACCCGGCCAGGCCGCTTACCTGGATCAGCGGCCCGTCGGCCACCAGTGACATCGAGCTGAACCGGGTCGAGGGCGTGCACGGCCCCAGGACCCTCGAAGTGATCATCAGTACCTGAGCACGGCGGCCACGTCGGAGACGGCGTCGGTGAAGTACAGCTCCGCGTCCGTCATGGCGGCGGCCCTGGCCAGCGCGGAGTCCGAGCGTTCCTGGACCGGATGCTCGACGCCCCATCGGCGCAGCTCGTCGGGATCGGTGGCCACCTGGGTGCCGCCTTCGCCGATCCAGGCCGGCTGCGGCAGCTCGCCGGGCATGAGCAGGGCCAGCACCCTGCCCTCACGCAGTGCGTGGGCGACCGGGGCCATCCCGACGGGGCCGGCGAACTCCTCGTGGCGGGCGAGCAACCTGGCCCGCCTCTGGTCGAGCCAGTCGTCCAGCGCCCGCTCCACGTCCTCCTGGAACTGGCCGTGGTTGGAGCGGCTGCCGTGCTCGACCATGACCACCCGGTCCGCGGACTTCGTACCGAGATGGTGCATCAGGTACGAGCGCGACTTCGGCTCCCCCGCCACCAGGATCAGCTCGGTGCCGATGCGGCGTACCTGCTCGTCGATCTCGTGCGCGACGGCGACGGCGTTCTTCTCCCACGCCTCGTCCGCCGCCCGTTCGTACCGCTTCTGCGACCAGCCGCCCTGCGCGGTCTTCTGCAGCGGCCACGTGGCCGCCTCCACGGTGGTCCGGCGCGGCACCGCGCCGCCGAACACGGTCAGCTCCGCCCCCGCGTGGTCCACGATGACCCGGATGTGCGGCACGTTCTCGCCGCGGCGCATGAGCATGGGCGTGACGTGCGGCAACGGAGACCACATGGCCAGCTCGTACGGCGCCCGCGCCAGCGACTCGGCCAGCACCACGTCACCGTGCGTGGCGAACAGCGCCCGGCCGGCGGCGGCGCCGAGGGCCTCCTGCTCCAAGGCGTCGAGGGTGGCCTTGGCGTCCCCGGCGCACTCTCCGAGCCGGTCGCGCACGCTGTGCCAGTGTGTCTTCCGCTCAGGACCCGTGAGAGCGCCCAGGTACACCGAGGCGTAGGGGCCCTTCCGTTCGTACAGCGGCCTGATGAAGTCGAGCCGCACCGGTCACCACCTCCGCTTCTCCACGCCGATGCCGAGGGCCTGGGCGATGTCCGCCATGTTCGTGTAAGTGCGCTCAGGGAGGGATTCGACCATGTCGAGGATCTCATCGGGCGCGCCGTGGTCGCGCGCGCGTTCCAGCAGTTGCCCCTTGGACACCGGCCAATGGGTGTCGCTCAGCCATTTGGCCAGGTCGCTGCGGACATCGACGTCACGCTGCGTCATGCCCGCGGGAGCGCCTGGCTCGTGGCCTGGCGGGTACGACCGCATCGACTCCTCGCCAGGCGACGGCATGGCCTCGGGGTCCTTCCACTCCTCGGCGTGCGTCGTCCCGCCGCCGCGCACCATGCCCTCGTCCTCGTGTTTCTGCTGTTCGTCCAGGCGGGGATTGTGCTTGTCGCTCCCACGTTCCATGGCTCCCTCACTCCTCTCACCGCGCCCCTACCCCTGCTTTCGCGGGCAAACATCGCGACTGTGTAGCCTGCGCAGCGTGTTCCACCCCGATGTGAGCATCGCCACCGGACGGCTCGTGCTGCGCCCGTTCGGGGTCCAGGACGCGGCCAGGATCCGCACCGTCGTGGAGTCCGGCGTCCGGTTCCTCCCGCCAGGCGCGCCCGCACAGGCGTCCGGCGTCGCGCGGTGGCTCTCGACGGGCGCGCACGAGTTGCGCCGCTCCGGCCAGGGCCTGCACCTCGCCATGACGGACGCGGACGGCGTCGTCATGGGCGCCATCAGCCTGTTCAAGACCTCGTGGAGCGCGGGCACGACCGAGGTCGGGTACGCCGTGCACCCCCTCTACCGCGGCCGCGGCCTCGCCACGGAGGCCGTACGCGGGCTGGTGAGCTGGGTGTTCGACACCACGGACCTGCGCAGGATCGACCTGACCGCCAACCTGGACAACACGGCCTCACTCCGCGTCGCCCAGAAAGCGGGCTTCACCTGGGAAGGCGTGCTCAGGGCCGCGGTCATGGAGGACGACGGGCCGCACGACCTCGTCATGTTCGGCCTCCTGCGCGACGACAGCCGCGTGCCCGGCGAACTCCTGCCGAGGATGGAGTTGCGTACCGAGAGGCTGCTGCTCAGGCAGCCCGTCGCCGCGGACGCCCCCGACATGGCCGCGACCGGCGCCGACCCGCTCACCCAGGACATGACGAGCGTGCCGCGCGGCTACACCGAGGAGCACGCGCGCGGGTTCATCGACCTCTCCGAACGGATGCGCGTCCGCGGCACGGGCCTCGCCTGGGCCGTCGAAGAGACGGCCACCGGGCGCTTCGCCGCGAACGTGGACATCAGGGACCTCGACTGGAACAACCGTACGGCCGAGATCGGCTACATGACCGCCCCGTGGGCCCGCGGCAGGGGGTACGCGGGCGAGGCCGTGCTGGCCGTCGCGCGCTGGCTGTTCGAGCGGCACGGCTTCGCCCGGCTCCAGCTGCGTGCCGCCGTGACGAACCCCGCCTCCCAGCGGGTGGCCGAGAAGGCGGGTTTCGTCCGTGAGGGCGTCGCGCGGGCATCCCTCGGCGGCGAGGACCTCGTCGTCTTCAGCCTCATCCCGTCCGACCTGGCCTGGCGTGAGGGCACACCGGACTGACCTCAGAACCCTTTGTGAATCCTCCTCGCAACCGTCACCCTTGAGGTGAGGACGGTGAGGCGCGATGATCACGGTGGTCGGCTGGGACGGATCCGAGTTCTCGGCCAGGGCGATGGCCAAGCTGCACGAGGCGCGGCTCGTCGTGGGTCCCGACGCCGTTCTCGGCCGGCTCAAGCTCACCGCGCCGACGGCGGCCGACGGCTCGCTGCTCGAAGCGCTCGACGACCATCTCGAACACGGCGAAGGCCCCGCGGTCGTGCTCACGGAGGGCGATCCAGGCTTCTTCGGCGTCGTACGCACACTGCGGGCGCACGGCCTCAAACCCGACGTGCTGCCCGCCACCTCGCTGGTCACCCGCGCCTTCGCCTGCGCCGGCCTCAACTGGGAGGACGCGCTCGTCGTCGCCCCCTCGGGCCCGCACCAGCTCGCCCGCGCGGTGAACGCCTGCCGCGCACACCCCAAGGTCGCGGTGCTCGTCGCGCCCGGCGCCGGCCCGGGCGACGTCGCCAGGGAGCTCGCCCCGACCACGCCGCGCGCCCTGATCGTCTGCGAGGACCTGGGCGGGCCCGACGAGCGGGTCACGCACAGCCGCATGGGCGAGGCCACGACCAGGCCGTGGAAGGACCCCGACGTGGTCCTCGTCATCGATCCGCTGCACCAGCCCAAGGAGCCGAGCTGGGTGGCGGGCGCGCAGCCGGGCCCCGCCGAGTGGGCGCTGCCGTTCGGGAGCGGGATCGCGCCTGAGGTCAGGGCGTTCATCCTGGCCAAGCTGGGTCCCAGGCTCGGCGACCTGGTGTGGGACGTGGGCGCGGGCGCGGGCGAGATCGCCGTCGAGTGCGCCAGGATGGGCGCCGCGGTCATGGCCGTCGAACGCGAGGAGGAGTCCTGCGCCAAGCTGCGCGCCAACGTGCTCGAACACGGCGTCAAAGTGGCTCTGACCAGGGGCCAGGCGCCGCCCGCGCTGGAGCCGCTGCCCGACCCCGACGCGGTCTACGTGGGCGGCGGCGGCCCGGACGTCATCGTCGCGTGCGCCGCCCGCGGCCCGCGTACGCTGGTGTGCGCGCTCAGCAAGGTCGAGCAGGTCTCGGCCGTGCTCGACCGGCTGCGCGAGCAGGGCTACCACGGGGAGGGAAGTCAGATCCTGGCGTCGAAGCTGACCGTCGGGCCCGACGGCTCCCACCGCCTGACCGCCGCCGACCCCGTCTTCGTCGTGCACGCGACACCCGCGCACACCGGGTGACCTGTTCCGTACCGGTGCGCATCGGTTATCCTCGCGTGACTTTGTCTACCGCACCGGAGAATCCCTCACATGAAGCCGCCGCTCCTGCTGATCGGGCAGGGCTCACACGATGACGCCTACGCGGCGGAGTTCGGCAGGTTCGTCCACCGGCTCCGCTGCCGCCTCGACCAGACGGCCGCCGACGTCTCAGGCGGCTACCTGGAGCGGGCCACCCCACGGCTGAGCGACTCCGTGGCCTCGCTGGTCGCCAGGGGGCACCACCGGTTCGTGGCGCTGCCGCTCAGCCTCAGCAGGGTGAGCTTCGGCGCCGCGATGGCGCTCGAGCAGCAGCGCCACCCGACCCTCATGTACGACTCCGGCCGCCCGCTCGGGCCAGACCCGCGCGTGCTGGCGCTGCTGGCCGAGCGGCTCAACGAGGCCGCCGCCGAGATCATCAAACCGCGCCCGCTGGAGCTGGCCGGCGCCAGGCCCCGGCTGCGCGCCGTCGAGGCCCTGCCGGTCGAGGAGATCCACCCGCACGTCGAGCCGGGGGAGACCGCGGTCGTCCTGGTCGGCGAGGGCTCGACGGACGCGGCCGCCAACGCCGAGGTGCACAGGGTCTCCCGGCTGTTCTGGGAGACGTACGCCTACGACTTCATGACCGTGGAGACCGCGTTCGTGTCGGTCACCCCTCCGGGCGTGCCCGGCGGGCTGGAGCGCTGCCGGCGGCTGGGGGCCAAGCGCGTGATCGTGGTCCCGTACCTGCTGTTCGCCGGCGGCCTGCTGGAGCGCGTGTGGGCGCAGGCGCTGTCGTACGGCGCCGGGCACCCCGACCTCGACATCCGCTGCGCCGAGGTGATCGGGGACTGCGAGACCCTGGCCGACGTCGTGATCGACCGATACGAGGAAGCGCTCCAGCTCGTCCTGTGACCCCGGCTGGGCGGACTGGTACGAGGAAGCGCTCAGCTCGTCTCGTGACCCCGGCTGGGCGGACTGGTACGAGGAAGCGCTCAGCTCGTCCCGTGACCCCGGCTGGGCGGACACCATGAACAGCAACAGGAGGCACGTCGTGCTCGCTGAGACGCTCGCCGCGATCCGTCCCGCCGACCCTCTGGCGCTCGCCGAGGCCCGCGCGTACCAGGATCGCCTCACCAAGCCCCAGGGCTCGCTCGGCGTGCTGGAGGAGGTCGCGGTACGCCTGGCCGGCGCGGCAGGCGCCAGCCCGCCGCCCACGCCCGCCCCCGCCGCGCTGGCCATCTTCGCCGCCGACCACGGCGTGCACGCGCGCGGCGTCAGCCCGTGGCCGCAGGAGGTCACGGTGCAGATGGTGGCGAACTTCCTCGCGGGCGGCGCGGTGGCCAACGCCTTCGCCGCGCAGGCGGGCGTGCCGGTGACTGTGGTGGACGTCGGCGTGGCCGCCGATCTGCCCGACGCCCCCGGCCTGGTCAAGCGCAAGATCGGATACGGCACCGCCGACCTGTCGCGGGGCCCGGCGATGACCGCCGACCAGGCCGTCAGGGCGCTGGAGGCGGGGATCACCGTGGCCCGCGACCTGGTGGCGGCCGGGGCGCGCTGCCTGATCACCGGTGACATGGGCATCGCGAACACCACCGCGTCCGCCGCACTGATCTCGGCCTTCGCCGGGCGGGACGCGGCCGAGGTGACCGGCCGGGGCACGGGGGTGGACGACGAGACGTACGCGCGCAAGGTGGACGTCGTGCGGGAGGCCCTCCGTACCAACGGACTGCACTCCGCGTCCGGGGAGCCGGTGCCACCCGACGGGGGCGAGGCGTTGCGGGCGCTGGCCGCCGTCGGCGGGTTCGAGCACGCGGCCATCGCGGGGTTCGTCCTGGGCGGCGCGGCGGCCCGCGTGCCGGTGATCCTCGACGGCGTCATCGCGGGCGCCGCCGCCCTCGTGGCCGCCGCGCTCGACCCCGCCGCGCCCGACCACTGCGTCGCAGGCCACCGCTCCTCCGAGCCCGGCCACGCCGTCGCGCTCACGCACCTCGGGCTGCGCCCGCTGGTGGACCTGGAGCTACGGCTGGGCGAGGGCAGCGGCGGGCTGCTGGCGTACCCGATCGTCTGCGCGGCCGTACGCGTGATGCACGACGTGGCCACCTTCGACTCGGCGGGGGTGACCGAGAAACCCGTGTGATGATGGGGGCCGGAGGTGAGCGGTGTCCCGTTATGGCCCCATGTACGGCCCGGATATCACGTTCCTGGGCGTGGACCGTTGCGATGTGAACGATCCGGCGAGCTACCACGACGCCGACGTGGTGATCATCGGTGCGCCCTTCGACGGCGGCACCAGCAACAGGCCCGGCGCCAGGTTCGGCCCGCAGGCGCTGCGGCAGGCGTGCTACCTGCCGCACGACGGGTCCAGGCCCAGCCTGGCCCTGCGCGTGGACGCCCTGCGCGACCTGCGCGTGCTGGACGCCGGTGACGTCGAGTGCTATTCGGGCGACGTCGAGGGCTCACTGGCGGCGATCGAGGACGCGGTGCACAGGATCGCCGCCTCCGGCGCCGTCCCGCTGGTGCTCGGCGGCGACCACACCGTCGCGCTGCCCGACGCGCGGGGCACGGCGCGGGCGTACGCGGCGGGCCGTACCTCGATGATCCACTTCGACGCGCACGCCGACACGGGCGACATCAGCTTCGGCCACCTGTACGGCCACGGCCAGCCGATGCGGCGGCTCATCGAGTCCGGCGCCATCCGCGGCGACAGATTCCTGCAGATCGGGCTGCGCGGCTACTGGCCAGGCCCGGAGACGCTCGACTGGATGGCCGGCCAGAACATGCGCTCCTACGAGATGACCGAGATCGTCGCCCGGGGGCTCGAGGAGTGCCTGACGGAGTCGTTCGGGATCGCGCTCGACGAATGCGACCAGATCTTTCTGTCCGTGGACATCGACGTCTGCGATCCTGCCCACGCGCCGGGGACCGGCACGCCCGAGCCCGGCGGGCTGACGGCCAGGCAACTGCTCGACGCCGTACGCAGGATCTGCTACGAGCTTCCCGTGGTCGGGATCGAGGTGGTGGAGGTGGCTCCGGCGTACGACCACGCGGACATCACCGCCTACCTCGGAAACCGGGTTATCCTTGAAGCGCTGTCAGCGATGGCCAGACGCCGTAAGGACGATGGGGGCGGGCCTCGCTGGGATCCTCGGCAGCCTCTTCTTGACGGTCGTTAACCCGTGCGCAGCAAATGACGCATGCGAAGCCGGTAGGTTTGCCTCTTGACACAACCTTCGCGAACGGGAGATTTCCCCCATGGGTCCCTACCTCCTCGGCCTGCGGCTTTCCGGCCGCCGGGTCCTCGTCGTGGGCGGCGGCCGCGTCGCGCAGCGGCGAGTTCCCGCGCTGCTAGAGGCCGGTGCGGAGGTCACCGTTGTATCGCCGGGTGTGACTCCGGCCCTCGACGACCTGATCGCCGCGGGCAGGGTCACCTGGCACGCCAGGCCCTACGAGGTCGGCGACTGCGACGGGGCCTGGCTCGTGCAGGCCTGCACCGACGACAGGTCCGTCAACACGGCGGTCGCCGCGGAGGCGGAGGCCAAACGCGTGTGGTGCGTGCGAGCCGACGACAAGGACGCCTCCGCCGCCTGGACACCCGCCTCCGGCCGGGTCGAGGAGATCAGCGTGGCCGTCACCGCGGGCGGCGACCCGCGCCGGGCCGCCGGCATCAGGGACGCGGTCGTCGGCGCGCTACGCGACGGCACGGTCGACGCCCGGCGCAACCGCACGAAACCGGTCGGTGTGGCGCTCGTCGGCGGCGGGCCAGGTGACCCCGGTCTGATCACGGTGCGCGGGCGGCAACTCCTCGCGCAGGCCGACGTGGTGGTCGCCGACCGGCTCGCGCCGCGCGGCCTGCTCGACGAGCTGGCGCCCGACGTCGAGCTGATCGACGCCGCCAAGGTCCCCTACGGCAGGGCGCTGTCCCAGGACACCATCAACGAGCTGCTCGTGGACCGCGCCAGGCAGGGCAAGTTCGTGGTGCGGCTCAAGGGGGGCGACCCGTTCGTGTTCGGGCGGGGCGGCGAGGAGATGATCGCCTGCGCCCGGTCCGGCATCCCCGTGCTCGTGGTGCCCGGCATCACCAGCGCCGTCGCGGTGCCCGCGGCGGCCGGGGTGCCGGTGACGCACCGAGGAGTCAGCCAGGAGTTCCACGTGATCTCCGTGCACGTCGCGCCCGACGACCCCAAGTCAACCGTCGACTGGCCCGCGCTGGCCCGTTCCCAGGGCACGCTGGTGCTGCTGATGGCCGTCGAGCGGCTGGCGAAGGTGGCCGAGGTGCTCCTTCGCGAAGGACGTTCGGCGGAGACTCCCGCAATGGTGGTACAGGACGGTACCCTTCCGACCCAGCGGGCGGTCATCGCTTCGCTTTCCACCGTGGCCGACCGCGTGTCCGCGGCTGGGATACGGCCGCCGGCGATCGTCATCGTCGGCGACGTCGTAAGGGTCGGCCAGGAGGTCGAGATGGTTCGAGCGGAGCGCTTGCCGTGAACACGGCCATGGATGATGGGCGACACGAGTCACCCGGGGAGCAGACGTTGGGCTTCCCGTCGGTGACGGACGAAGACCTGACCGAGGTCCGGGCCGACGACGGCCCCGACAACGCCTTGGACGGCGCCTCCGACGGCGCCGAGGGCGTGCGGGGGAAGGGCGACTCAAGGGACGGACCGGGCCCCTCGGACCGTGCGGGTCCCTCACCCGGGGAGTCCGCAGGTTCGCCGCCTGCGGCCTCTTCGCGGGCTGGAGCGTCCGACGAGCCCCCCGAGCCCGAGAGGCCAAGCCTCTTCACAGCTCGCTCCCGCCCCGCGAAACCAGGCGCCACGCCCGATCGCGGCCCTGCCACCAGAAGGCCCGGCGACCCGGGCAGGTCCGGCCCCGACACCGCCAGGTCCGCCGCTGATACCGCCACTGACGCTGGCAGGCTCGGCGCTGATGTGGGCAGGTCGGCCGGAGACACTGGCAGGTCCACTGGTGGCACCGGCTCGTCCTTCGAGGATGCGGGCAGCCCTGGTGGTGATGCCGGCACGGGCGGCGTCGGCGCGGATTCGGGTGCGTCCGAGCGGCCGTCGCTCTTCGTGCGACCCGCCGCGCTCGGCGGCCCGGCCCCCCGCAAGGATCCCACCGGCGAGGAAGCGCCTGCCCCACGCGGTTTCTTCGAGCAGGAGCCCACCCCCACGACGGAACGCCGTGCGACTTCGGCGGAGGCGACGCGTCCCAAGGTTCGCCGGGACAAGTCGGCCTCCAAGATCTCCGGCGAGCAGCAGGAGCCCGAGGAGCGGACACCTGGCGAGGACCCGAGAGCCGAGCATCAGCCGGACGACACGCCATCGTCCGACATCCAGGTCGCAGGCACCCGGGCTCCCGCCGCCGAGGCTCCTGACACTGGGGCTTTCAACGCTGAGGCTCCTGGCATTGGGGCTTTCAACGCTGAGGCTCCTGGCATTGGGGCTTTCAACGCTGAGGCTCCTGGCATTGGGGCTTTCGACACAGAGGCTTCAGGCATTGGGGCTTTCGACGCGGAGGCTTCGGGCGCCAAGACCTTTGGCAGCGAGGCCGCCCACGGTCAGGTCGCCGCCACGGAGACCTCCGACGCCGAGGGTTCCGTCTTTCGGCCCTTCACCGCCCGGACCTCCAGGATCGTGCCATCCGGCAGCGAATCATCCGACGGCGAAGCACTTGCCGGCCAGGGTCCCGGGCACCAGGCACCTGGCGATGAGGCGTTCAGCCTCACGAATTCCGGTGACGAGCCATCCGGCAGTGAGACGCCCGGTGACGAGCCGGTCCGGGGCGAGACGTCCCGTGGTGAGCCCGTCGGTGGTGAGCCGGTCGGCGGTGAGGCCCCCGGCAATGAGTCGGCCCGCAGCGAGACGTCCGATAGCGAGCCGCCCCGGGCCGAGACGCCCGGTAATGCCGAGTCGGTTTGGGGCGAGGCGTCCGGTGGTGAGCCGGTCGGCGGTGAGGCGCTCGACGATGAGTCGGCCCGGAGTGAGACGTCCAGTGATGAGCTGGCCCGGGGTGAGATGTCCGGGGATGAGTCGGTCGGCGGTGAGGCCGCCGGCGATGAGCCGGCCCGGAGTGAGACGTCCGGTAACGAGCTGGCCCGGGGCGAGGCGTCCGGCGATGAGTCGGCGCGGAGTGAGACATCGAGTGGCGAGTCGGCCCGGGGAGAGACGTCCGGCGATGAGCCGGCCGGGAGTGAGTCGACCGGAGACGAGTCGACCGGCGGTGAGAAGCCAGGTGACCTGGATGGTGAACGGGCGGACGGGCCGGGGTCCGGAAAGGGTCAGTCGCGTGGGGAGGAGTTGCCGGCGGCGACCGTCGAGGCGTTGACGACGGCACTCGACACCCTTCGGGAAAGCGTCGCGGACCTGCGTTTCGGGCTCGACCTGCCCGGTGTGGACGAGGCCAGGCAGGCCCAGGCCGAGCTGCTGGCCCAGCTCCAGGACTACGTGCTCCCCAGGGTCAGGACCAACACCGCCCCGGCCCTGATCGTGATCGCCGGCTCGACCGGCGCGGGCAAGTCCACCCTGGTCAACTCCCTGGCGGAGAAGAACGTCTCGCGCACCGGCGTACGCCGCCCGACCACCGGCACCCCCGTGCTGGCCTGCCACCCCGACGACCGCAAGTGGTTCGCGGAGGGCGAGCTGCTCGGCGGACTGCAGCGGGTCGACAAGCCGTCGCCCGAGGCCGGGCTGCGCAGCATGGTCATCGTCGCGACCGAGAAGCTCCCGCAGGGCGTCGCGCTGCTCGACACCCCCGACATCGACTCGGTCGTCGAGGAGCACCACGAGGTCGCCCACCGCATGCTCGACGCCGCCGACCTGTGGATCTTCGTGACCACCGCGGCCCGCTACGCCGACGCCCCCGCCTGGAGTCTGCTGCGCCTGGCCAAGGAACGCGGCGCCCGGCTGGCCATCGTGCTCTCGCGCGTACAACCCAAGTCCGCCGACGTGGTGCTGAAGCACTTCGTCCGCATGCTCACCGAATACGGCCTCGGCGACATCGACAGGTTCGTCGTCCACGAGGCGAAGGTCGCCGACGGCAGGCTGCCCGACAGCGAGGTCACCGAGCTGCGGCTCTGGCTGGCCGAGCTGTCGGTGGACGAGGAGCGCCGCGCCCAGGCCGTACGCGAGACGCTGGGCGGCGTGCTCGACAGCTTCCGCACCCGCGTACCCGCGCTGGCCAGGCATCTGGAGGGGCAGGTCGCGTTCAGGGCGGAGCTGCGCAGCGACGTGGACGCGGCCTTCATGGGCGCGCTCACCGAGATCGACAAGGCGTCGAAGAACGGCTCGCTGCTGCACGGTGAGGTGCTGGCCCGCTGGCAGGACTTCGCCGGCTCCGGCGACCTCATGCGTTCGCTGCAACTACGCAAGCGCGGCCGGGCGGCCAGGCAGGCGCCAGAACGGGTGCTCGCGTTCAAGGCGGCGATCCGCACCGGCCTGGAGTCGGTCATCGTCGCCGCCGCCAACCGCGCCGCCGAGGACGTGGTCGCGCGCTGGCGGCACCGCTCGGAGCTGGGCGCCACGCTCGGCGAGGGCCTCGACAGACCCTCCGACGATCTCGTACGCCATACCGGCCGCGCCATCGCCTCCTGGCAGGAGCACCTGAGTGAGCTCGTACGCACGGAAGGCGTGGCCAAGCGGTCGGTGTCGAAGCTGGTGTCGTTCGATCCCGACTCGCTGGCGTTGATCTTCATGGTCGCGATGTTCAGCGGCGGCAACGGTGAGGGGGTGCCGCACCGGCTGGTCAACGCCCTGCTCGGCGCGGAGTCGCTGCGCGGCATCGGCGCGAAGGCGCTCAGCGACCTGCGGGCGCGGATCGGCATGTTGTTCGACGAGGAAGCGATGCGTTACGTACAAGCGCTCGACTCCGCGGGCATTCCCGACGAGTCCGTCGCGACCCGGCTCTACCAGGCAACGTACAATCTCGAGGTCGCTCGATGACCATCATGACCACCAGGCCAGGGCTCGCCCCGCGGTTGTCCGCGCTCTCCAAGGTGGTGGAGCTGGGCCCGGGGCGGCTGGACAAGAAACTGCTCAACGAGGCCAACGGGCTGCTGCTGCAGGCCGGTAACCGGCTCAAGCTGTCCTCCGAGCACACGGTCGTCGCCCTGGCGGGCGGCACCGGCAGCGGCAAGTCGTCGTTGTTCAACTCGCTCTCCGGCCTCGAACTGTCACCCACCGGCGTACGCCGGCCGACCACCGCCCGCACGCACGCCTGCGTGTGGGGGCTGGAGGGCTCCGCGCCGCTGCTCGACTGGCTGCAGATCCAGGAACGGCACCGTTTCTCGCGCGCCAGCGCGCTCGACAAGGGCGACAGCCAGCTCCACGGGCTGATCCTGCTCGACCTGCCCGACCACGACTCGATCAGGGCACTCACCGACACCGAGGCCGACCGGCTCATCGGCCTGGCCGACCTGGTGGTGTGGGTGCTCGACCCGCAGAAGTACGCCGACGCCTCCACACACCGGCGCTACGTGACGGAGCTGGCGGGGCATGACGCGGTGACCGTGTTCGCGCTCAACCAGGCCGACCGGCTCACCGCGGAAGAGCTGGCCGAGCTGGTCATCGACCTCAACGACCTGCTGCGCCGCGAAGGCGTCGAGCACCCGAGTGTCGTACCCACCTCGGCGGTCACCGGGCGGGGCATCGAGAGCCTCAGGAGCGTCATCGCCACCGCGGTCACCCGGCGGCGCGCCGCCATCCAGAAGCTCGAAGCCGACCTCCACCGGCTCGAACAACGCCTGGCCGAGGCCATGCCGCTGGGTGAGGCCCTGACGGCGTCGTCCTCGGTCGACGAGGCCCGCCGGATGGGGCTGACCGACGCGCTCTGCGACGCGGTGGGCGTACCGGCCGTGGGAGAGGCCATGGAGAACGTCTACGCGGAGCGGTCGAGCCAGTGGGTCGGGTGGCCGTACCCGCGGTGGATCTCGAGGTTCCGCTCCGATCCGCTGAAGAGCCTGCACCTGGAGGACGTGGGTGAGGAGATCCGCGGCATCACGACCGGTTCTGTGAGCGCGCAGTCGGCCGAGGTCGCGAACGCCGTACAGGCTCTCTCCGACGGGCTGTCCATGGGGATGAGCCCGGTATGGCGTACGGCTGTGCACCAGGCGGCCAGGTCCCGCTCCGGCCAGCTGCCGCAGGCGCTGACCGAGGACCTCACCGAGGTTGCGCCGCAGCTGGACCGGGTGCCCGGATGGTGGCGGGTCCTCAAGGTGTGGCAGTACCTCCTGGTGGCGGTGTTCGTCGCCGGGGTGGTCTGGCTGGCGGCCGGCCTCCTCATGCCCGGACAACTGCCCCCGGCACTGGAGCTCCTCGGCGACAGCGCGGCGCTGCCGTGGGTGGCGCTGATGATGGCCTCCGTACTGGGATTGGGCGTGCTGTCCGGCATCGCGTCCCGCAACTTCGTCGAGCTGGGGGCTTCGCGGGAGCGGGAACGGCTCGAGCGCGAGATGCGCCGGAGGGTCGCCGCGGTCTCGGCGACCATGGTCGTCGAACCTGTCGAACGTGAGCTCGGTCGCCACCATGCCTTCTACACGGCCCTCCGAGATCTGTCCGTCTGACGCCGCCCTTCTCCGGCTCTCTGCGGCCTTCGCGGGTGCTTCGCGGTCCACAGCCGCCTGGACCCGCCTCCGGCTTATCCACAGAATGCCGTTCGGTCGCCCGCGGTCCCGCCCTCTCGCGGCACCGTGGTCCCAGGTCGCGGGCAGTCGGCCCGCCACATGGGAGGCACGGGATGAACGACATCTACATCACGCTCACCGGCAACGTCGCAGCAGAGCCGAGGCAATACAGCTTCGACGACGGCACCAGGGTCACGTCTTTGAGGGTGTTCACCTCACACCGCTACTTCGACAAGAAAACGGGCCAGTGGACAGACGGGGACAGGGTCTGCTTCACGGTCCGTTGCTGGCGAGCCCTGGGCGAAAACGTCGCCACCTCCATGCGGGCGGGACAACCGGTCGTGGTGTCGGGCAAGCTCCGCATCCGCGAGTTCGGCCCGGAGGGTGATCGCCGCTTCGTGCCCGAGATAGAGGCCAGCGCCGTGGGCCACGACCTGCGCTGGGGCACCGGCACCTTCGCCAAGCCCGATCGGGGCAGCAGCGGGGTTGGCTCGATGAGCAGGGAGATGCGCGACCGCCTCGACGCCGAGACCCAGGACTGGGCGATGGGCTCACGCCCCCTCCGCGGCCTCCCCCGATCCGAGCGCACTCCCGAGGCCGACCTGGGCCGCGTGCTGGGGGCCGAGCGCGACACCGTACACAGCTTGCGAGCGCACGACGACACCGCCCGCACGTTGGGAATGCAGAGCGACCCCGTACGCACCGTGGGCCCAGACGCCGCCAACGGCCGGCCGTCGCCGTTGGCCGGCGAAACCCCCCAAGCCTTCGCGGCGAACCCCGACGACGCTCCCGCCTGGGCCCCACCCGCGCCGAGCAGCCTGACCTGGGACAGTCCCGCCGCAGGCGTGAACGGGCAGCCCGGACCTCCCTCGGGAATGCCCAGGCAGGCCGGACCTGAGTCGGGCGGGGAAGGCGGACCTGCTTCGGGAATGGACGCGGTGGGCGATCCGGCCTCGGAGGCCAAGCGCGACTCAGGCCAGGCCGTCAGGGGTAAGGCCGGCACCGGTCGCACTCAAAGGACGAAGGTGAGCACCAGTCGCCCGGTTGGGCCAGAGAGCGACACGGTGCGCGTCCTCGGCGCCAACGACCAGGCGACCTTCACCGTGGGTGCCGACGAAGACGACCGGGACACCGAGCAGCCGGCGGCGGGTCAGCGAGCAGCGGCGTAACGCCCGGATCAACGAGGCCATCCATCGCATCGAGCAGGGGCATCGGGCGCCGGCCCCGATGCCCCTCCATGCACCACGCCAAGCCCTCCAGACAGCCCGACCGACCACGGACGCCCGATACGAGCAGCAAGAACGTCCGAAGAAGCACCTACAGGGGCGTTGGACGTGCGAGAGATGCCAGACCGGTCCAGGGAGAGATGCCAGACCGGTTCAGCAGGCCGGGACCGGCCGGCGATGAGGGCGCCGCCCGCGAGGGGTGGAAGGCACAGGGAGCGTTGGCGGAGGGAAGGTGCGCAGGGGAGTAGCCAGAGGGGAGGGGAGGGAACCGGCCGGATTTGGTTGACCCCCGAGGGCGGCCGATGGTGTGTTGCCGGCGGCAGATGGCAAGGGCATCTGTCAGGTCCAGGTCACGCCCCGCACCATGGTTGCTCCTTTCCAGCACGGCCCCGCTCGCGATTTGAGCAGGCGTAGTTAGTGCCAACGTATCGGATTCCCATCGCGCAACGCACACTCCGCAATTATTGTGTTACACATCGTTAGTCAGGGAGGAGACGAGATGGCGGCGACCAGTCACGCCTCGATCAAGTCTCGCGACGGTGTGTCAACGTTGGCCGGCCGCTGGCCGTTGCTCGGGCAACGCCGCCCGCTCGTGGCCTACTTCGCCGCGATAGTCGCTCTTGATCTCGCCGCGATCGTGCTGTTCGCGGCGTCCACTGATGTCCGGTGGTCGGACGTGCTCACGTTCGCCGCCCTCATGGCCTGCGGGGCGGTCTGCATCGAGGCGACCAGACGCCTGGGCATGCCCGCCGGGGTCGCGCGCGACCTGTTGTCGGCCTGGTGGCTGCCGGTGGCGCTGCTCCTGCCGCCGGTCTATGCGCTGTTCGGGCCGATAGTCCTGCAGTTCCTGCTTCAGGTGCGGGTGCGGGCCACGGTGCTCTACCGCCGGGTGTTCAGCTCAGCCGCCATCGGCCTGGCCGGCTGTACGGCCTCCGTCGTGTTCCACCGGTTCGTCGACGACCCCTGGCCGCTGTCGCGGGGCAACGACCCGCTGATCCTCTACGCGGTGGCGGCCGCCGTGCTGTTCTCCCTGCTCAACATCGCGCTCATCGCCCTCGCCGCCCACATGGCCGACCCCGACATCCCCTGGCGCGAGGTCCTGTGGAACAGGGAGAGCGTGCTGCTGGACATCGTCGAGCTGTGCCTGGGTGTCACGGTCACGATCGGCTGCGGCCTCAACCTGATCCTGCTGATCCTCGCCCTGCCGCCGGTGGTGCTGCTGCAACGCAGCCTGCTCCATGCCCAGCTTCAGGCCGCCGCCCGTACGGACGCCAAAACCGGTCTGCTCAACGCCGCCGCCTGGCAGCGCGAGGCGGACACCGAGATCGTCCGCGCCCGCCGCACCGGCGAGACCCTGGCCCTCCTGATCATCGACATCGACCACTTCAAACGCGTCAACGACGCCCACGGCCATCTGGTCGGCGACCAGGTGCTCGCCGGGGTGGCGGCTACGTTGCGCAGCCAGTTGCGCGACTACGACGTGGTGGGGCGGTTCGGAGGTGAGGAGTTCGTCGTTCTGCTGCCGGGCGCGGATGCCGAGGAGGCCAGCCGGGTCGCCGAGCGCCTTCGCGTTCGTATCGGCCGCACAGCCATTCCCGTCGACGACATCCTGGTCAAGATCACTATTTCGGCCGGGGTGGCTCTGATGAGCATCCACGGCGACGACCTGATCGACCTGCTGGCCGCCGCCGACCTGGCTCTTTACCGCGCCAAGGAGCTGGGCCGCGACCGCGTCTGCATCCCCGCCGTCCAACCATCCCCACCCCCTACCTCCGACGACACCACTCCATGACGACGCCGTTCCGTGGGGACGCCGTTCCCTGAGGGACCGCCGCTCGGGGAGGCTGCCGTTCCCGGAGTCCTGGTCCATGTCGTGATTGATCGCCCTCGGGCCTTGATGGACGTGATGCCCTGCCGTCAGGCTTTCACGGTCTCTTCCCGGCTGGGGAAGTGGCGGTGAGCTTCTGGCCTCGCGTTCTTGGTTGCCGTCACTCCAGACAGCGTGTCTTGGCCCTACCGGGGAGGAGCGGCGGAAGCCCGGGTCGGGAGCCCCTAAGCTAGAGGGCATGCCGGAGTACATCTACACCCTGCAGCGCGTGCGCAAGGCGCACGGCGACAAGGTTGTCCTTGACGACGTCACGGTGTCGTTCCTGCCCGGAGCCAAGATCGGTGTCCTGGGGCCGAACGGCACCGGGAAGTCGACGCTGCTCAGGATGATGGCCGGTCTGGACCAGCCGTCCAACGGCGAGGCCAAGCTCATGCCCGGCTTCACGGTGGGCATGCTCCAGCAGGAGCCGCCGCTCAACGAGGAGAAGACCGTCCTCGGCAACGTTCAGGAGGGCGTCGCCGAGACGATGGGGATGCTCCAGCGCTACAACGACATCGCCGAGCAGATGGCCACCGACTACAGCGACGATTTGCTGGCGGAGATGGGCAAGCTGCAGGACCAGCTCGAGCACCGCAACGCGTGGGACCTCGACAGTCAGCTGGAGCAGGCCATGGACGCGTTGCGCTGCCCGCCGCCCGACGCCGACGTGACCACGCTGTCCGGTGGCGAGCGGCGCAGGGTCGCCCTGTGCAAGCTGCTCCTTGAGGCGCCCGACCTGCTGCTGCTCGACGAGCCCACCAACCACCTCGACGCCGAGAGCGTGCAGTGGCTGGAGCAGCACCTGGAGAAATACGCCGGCACGGTGCTGGCAGTCACCCACGACCGCTACTTCCTGGACAACGTGGCCGGTTGGATCCTGGAGCTCGACCGCGGCCGCGCGTTCGCGTACGAGGGCAACTACTCCACCTACCTCGATGCCAAGGCTCAGCGGCTCAAGGTCGAGGGGCAGAAGGACATCAAGCGGAAGAAGCGCCTGGAAGACGAGCTGGAGTGGGTCCGGTCCAACCCGAAGGCCCGCCAGACGAAGAGCAAGGCCCGGCTCCAGCGCTACGAGGAGATGGCGACCGAGGCGGACAAGCACCGCAAGCTCGACTTCGACGAGATCCAGATCCCGCCGGGGCCGCGCCTGGGCACCACGGTGATCACGAGCGAGCAGCTCACCAAGGGGTTCGGAGACCGGCTGCTGATGGAGGGGCTGACGTTCGACCTGCCGCGCAACGGCATCGTCGGAGTCATCGGACCCAACGGCGTCGGCAAGACCACGCTGTTCCGCATGATCACGGGTGCGGAGAAGCCCGACAGCGGTTCCATCACGGTCGGTGACACGGTCAAGCTCTCCTACGCGGACCAGAGCCGCGGCGGCATCGACTCGACCAAGAATGTCTGGGAGGTCGTTTCCGACGGGCTCGACCACATCAAGGTCGGTAACGTGGAAATGCCATCCAGGGCGTATATCGCGGCGTTCGGGTTCAAGGGTCCCGACCAGCAGAAGAAGGCCGGCGTTCTGTCGGGTGGCGAGCGCAACCGGCTCAACCTGGCGCTCACCCTCAAGCAGGGCGGCAACGTGCTGCTGCTCGACGAGCCCACCAACGACCTCGACACGGATACGCTGTCCTCGCTGGAGAACGCCCTGCTCGACTTCCCCGGCTGCGCGGTCATCACCTCGCACGACCGGTGGTTCCTCGACCGCATCGCCACCCACATCCTGGCGTGGGAGGAAGGCTCGAACTGGTTCTGGTTCGAGGGCAACTTCGCCGACTACGAGAAGAACAAGATCGATCGTCTGGGTGCCGACGCGGCTCGCCCGCATCGGGTGACGTACCGGAAGCTGCACCGCGACTGATCGGCCGCACATCCTCGCGGACCGCGACTGATCGGCCGCTCGTTCTCGCGGAGTCCCAGTCGGCACGAGGGAGTGAGGCCTGCCAGAGTCCGGCAGGCTTCGTCAGGTTCCCCGGAGATCTTCCGTGGCTCGGCGGCAGGCGGGGTGATGCCTGCCGTTGGGCGACGGGCCTTGTCAAGGTCCAGGGCAGTCTCGTGGTTGGACGTCGGGCGTTTTCGGGGTTCGAGGTCGTGGTCGGACGTCGGGTCTCGTCAGGGTTCGAGGTTGTCGTTCGACGTTGGGGCTGGTCAGGGTTCGGGGGAGGCCCGCCGTGGGGTGGTGGGCGCTGTCAGGGTTCGGTGGGGATGCTGACCAGCGCGGACAGGGACTCGACGAAGAAGTAGATCACCCGGAAGAACGCCAGCACGTCTCCGCGTTCCAGCCGCAGTCCCCGGTACATAACGATCCGCCCGGGATCGGCCCCCTCGCGGAGCTGCTGCCAGGTGGCCTCCCCGGCGACCAGCACGTAGTCGGCGTCCCCCGGCCCGGCTTCGACGACCGCGTCGGCGCACTTGCCGTCCTTCCAGGTCAGCACGAGGTACGCGCCCGTCTCCCGCACCCCCAGCGCCCACGTGGCGGTGTATCCGGCGCGGGCGCGGTCGATCCAGTTCCAGTACGCCGGCAGCTTGCCCTCCTGGGGAGGCCCGGCGTCCACGGCGGCGCGGGCGGCCTCGGCCCACTCCGGGGTGAAGAAACGCATGCGTCAGCCTCCGGCGAGCTCGGGTTCGATGCGGGCGACCATGTCCTGGATGTCCGGCGCGAGCGCGATGCCGACGTCCACCAGCTTCATGTGGAGCTGGCGGATCATGAGCCGTCTGACCTCCTCCGGTGACCAGCCCAGCGACTCGAGCGCGAGCCTGCGGCTGGTGGCGCCGTTGATGGCCAGGATCGTTCTGAGTGTCTCGTGGATCTGCAGCAGCAGCCGCGGATCCTCGCGTACGGAGTCGCGCAGGAACCGCATCCCGAACTGGACATGCCTGGCCTCGTCGCGGCACGTGGCCGTGAACCCCGTGTAGTAGCCGGGCAGGAACCCCCGCTCCCGGCAGTAGGTCAGCGTGATCTTCATGACGGACAGCGCCAGCACGCCCTCGATCCACAGGAAGTACGTGGTGCCGTAGCGCACCCGCGCCGCCGGATCCTCGGGATCCTTGCGCAGTTCGTCGGCCTGGTACGCGAGCAGCCCGAACGGCCCCACGAACGTCTCGGAGACGTGCTCGAAGGACGCGTCCAGCACCTCCTGCACCGAATCGCCCGGCATGCCGACCACCTCACGGTAGAAGCGGTCGAAGAACACGGTGTGCCGCGCCTCGTCCTCGATCTGGCTGGACATGTAGATCTTGGACTCCTCGGAGCCGCCCAGCATGAACACCGGCAGCTCCACCTCGACCTGGCGCTCCCCATGGTGGAACCCCGCCGAGATCCCCACGAAGGCGTCCCGCTCCTCCTGGGTCATCCGCTCCCGCCAGTCGGTGACGTCCTGGGTGAAGTCCAGTTCGTAGACGTCCCACCGCTGGCGCAGGTAGCGCTTGTACAGCTCGGTGTAGTCGGGGAGTCGCTTGAGGTCGTGGTGGACGTACGCCAGGACGTCGTCGATGTCGAGGTCGCGGATCCCGCGCAGGTCAGAACTGGCGACATCGGACAGTTCGGTCATCCCTTGGCCTCCCCGAGGGCGGTTTGGACGGGCCTGCCGGCGGCGCGCCGCCAGGGCCCATTGAACATCACGATCGCGGGGATGAACAGGAGGAGGCAGCCCAGGGCCACGAACAGCCACGTCTGCCAGTTCGTCGCCTCGACCACGTGCGGGATGACCAGTAGTCCGATGACGGCGATGCCCTTGGAGAGGAACCCGAACAGCCCCCAGGCCGTGCCCTGCAGGCGCGGGTCGGCGTCCTCGGCGTCCTCGGAGTAGTTGGCCATCCAGGGCGCGTACGCGACTCCGAGCGAGCCGCCGAGCAGCGCGCCCACCACCATCAGCAGGCCGGTGGACCCGCCTTGCTGCCCGAGCGAGACGGCCAGGTAGGCGGTGACGAGCACGGCGGCGATCGTTCCGCCCAGGGTGAAAGGCTTGCGTAGCTGCGTACGGTCGGACAGCCGCCCTGTTACGATCAGCGTGATCAGATTCAGGCTCCAGAACGCCGCCATGATCGTGGAAGCTTCCGAAGTGCCGATGCCGAGCGCGCCGACCAGCATCGTCTGCCCGAAGAGCGACAGCGTGATGTAGAGCACCAGCCACAACGAGATGCCGACGACGTGCGCCCAGATGTTCCGCCTGGCGAAGAGCGAGCGCAGCCTGGGCGGTTGCTCCAGGTCGATCACCTGGCTGGCGGCCCGCTCCGTGTGCTGGATCCTGGCCCGCAGTTCGGGTGAGAGATCCGCGATGTTGAACGCGATGACCGCCGAGATGATCAGCGAGAAGCACCCCATGATGACGAACTGCGAGCGCCACGAGTCGTTGAAGAGGGGCAGGGTCAGGCCGGCGACGGCCGCGGCCAGGAAGTTCGCGCCGACGGGTCCCCACGTCCAGAAGCCGAATGCCTGAGCCCGGCCCATCCGCGGCGAGAAGTCGCGGATCAGCGGCGCGGTGCTGGCCATCGCCACGCCGTCCACGAAGGCCAGCACGATCCGAGCGATCAGCAGGTCACGCGGGCCCTGCACGAGCGTCATGACGAAACAACACACGGCCGTCAGCGCCATGAGCGGGATGAGCAATCGCACCCGGCCGAGCCGGTCGGTGAGTCTGCCGCCCAGGATGGAGGCGATCGCCCCGACCACCGCCGCCGCGCCGGACACGGCGCCGTAGGTGGCCAGGGACATGTCGAGGTCTTCGAGCAAGAGGGGGACGACTGGCGCGATCTGACCCTCGTACGAGCCGATGAGGATGGCCAGCACGGCCATTGCGAGGATCTTCATGCGCCGGCTGCCGGTCGGATACTCGTCGAGTTCGCGGACGTAGGACAGCCTCATGGCGTGCCTTTCTGTCGGCTGGACCCCGTCGCCGTTCTAGAAGCTAGCTCTAGAATTCTCTTCTGAGATGCTGCCCCTCACATCGGGCGTCGTCAAGGGTGAGCCGCCGGTCGGCGGCTAGAATCAAATTCTAGGATTTGTCTGGAGCAAGGGAGAGTCGTGCGTGGACCTGCAACTGGACGGCCTCGAGATGTCCTTCGACCACACGGCCGTGGCCGCGCCCCGGATCAGGGATCTGCTGCCGATCTATCGTGACCTGCTCGGTGGCCGGCACCTGGGCGGCGGTGGCGACAACCGGGTCGCCGGCTACCGCACCCTGCAGCTCACGTTCGCGGGCGGCGGCAAGGTCGAGCTCATGGAGCCGCTGGCCGGGTCGGCGTTCTTCGACTCCTTCTTCGAGCTCACCAGGGGGAGGGGCGGCGTTCACCATCTCAACTTCCACGTCGACGACCTGGCCGCGGCCGTGGCCAGGCTGACCGCCAGGGGCTTTCGCCTGCACGGTCTCAACCAGTCCAATGCGCGCTGGCAGGAGGTGTTCCTGCATCCCAAGGAGGCGCACGGCGTGCTGATCCAGCTCGCCCAGCCAGGCCGGCGCGGTCCCGGCGAGGTTCGTGCGGCCCTGGAGGAGGTGTTGGCGGGGCGTGGCAGGAACGGCAACGGCGTACCGAGCCCCTGAAGTCTTCCCTCGGTGCCGAGCGGAGATCTAGAGTGGGATTCTAGAACTAGATTGGGGAGGCCGATGAAGCCGGCACCTAAGCCCACACCCGAGACCCAGCCGTTCTGGGACGGCACGGCTGCGGGCGAGCTCAGGATCCAACGCTGCCAGACGTGCGCGCGGCACTACTTCTACCCGCGGCCGAGTTGCCCGCACTGCGGTGGCGACCAGGTCGAATGGGTCCGCGCCAGCGGTCGCGCGACCCTCTACTCGTACGTGATCAACCACCGCCCCGCTCCCGGCTTCGAGGACGACGGTCCGTACGCGATCGCGGTGGTGGAGCTGGAGGAGGGGGTGCGCATGATGACCAACATCGTGGGTGTGCCCAACACGCCTGAGGACCTGCCGCTGGACATGGCGCTGCAGGTGGTGTTCGAGCAACGAGGAGACGTTCACGTGCCGCTCTTCGAGCCCGTGGGGAGCCCCCGATGACCATCGTGATCGCGGGCGCCGCGGAGACCGACCGGCTGGGCCGCCTGCCGGACAAATCGACCATGCAGCTCCACCTGGAGGCCGCCAGAAACGCGCTGGCGGACGCGGGCATGACCAAGCACGACATCGACGGCATCGCGACGGTCGGCACCCCGGGCCCGATCCAGATCGCGCACTCCCTGGGCATCACGCCGGCCTGGCTGGACGGCACGGGTGTGGGCGGATCCTCGTTCCTCTTCCACGTCCGGCACGCGGCCGCCGCCATCCGCGCCGGTCTGTGCCGCACGGTCCTGATCACCCACGGCGAGTCCGGCCGGTCGCGCGTCGGCGCCGGCCGCTTCGGGATGGGTCCTGACTCGCTGCTGGGCCAGTTCGAGTTGCCGTACGGGGTGGTGGGGCCGCCGACGTCGTTCACGATCACGGCGCTGCGCTACATGAAGGAGACCGGCCTGACGCACGAGCAACTGGCCGAGGTGGCGGTGGCGCAACGGCGCTGGGCCGCCATGAACCCGCGGGCGATGTACCGCGATGTGATCACGGTGGACGACGTTCTGGCGTCGCGCATGGTCGCCTACCCGTTCCACCTGCTCGAATGCTGCCTGGTGACGGACGGCGGCGGCGCCCTGATCGTCACCTCGGAGGAGCTGGCCCGCCGCTCCCCGGTCTACCTTCTGGGCTCGGGCGAGTCGGCCGAGTCGCCGATCATCTCGCAGATGGAGGACTTCACCACCTCGAAGGGGTTCCGGCTGTCCGGCGAGTCCGCGTTCGCCGAGGCCAAGATCGGCCACGAGGACGTGGACCACCTCATGGTGTACGACGCCTTCGCCCACGTGCCGATCTACGGCCTGGAAGATCTGGGGTTCGTCGGCAGAGGGGAGGCGGGCGCGTTCATCGCGGAGGGCCACACTTCGCCGGGCGGCCGCCTCCCGCTCAACACCAACGGCGGCGGCCTGTCCTACACGCACACCGGCATGTACGGCATGTTCGCCATCCAGGAGTCGGTACGCCAGCTCCGCGGGGAGGCGGCGGCCCAGGTGCCGGGGGTGGAGGTGAGCGTGGTGCTGGGCAACGGCGGCATGTTCGCCTCGGCCGCCCCCTTGGTACTCGCCAACCACCTCCCCTGACCGAGGGCGACCCCCGTCGAACGGCCCCTCCCCATCCCCACTTGCCGCCCCGCCTCCCCTGCGGGCCCGGTGTGGGCTGCCCTTGGCCTCCGTGCGGGGCTGGCGTACGTCGTGGTTCGGAGAGTGCTGCTCCTGGCCTGGCGCTGCGGTGTGGGGAAGCGCCGGTCCTCGTGCGGCACCGGCGTACCCGGTGGTTGGGAGGGTGTCGGGGCCTGTCTGGTGGTGGGCGGTGGCTTCTTGTCGAGAATCAGATTCTAGAATCCGATCGGATAGGATGCTTGCATGGCACGTAAGTCCTCGTGGGAGTGGAGTCGTACGGCTCAGACTCGTAAGAGCATGCTGCAGGCGGCTCGCGAGGTCTTCAGCGAGCACGGCTTCGCCGACGCCAACGTCTCCGACATGGTCGCCCGCGCGGGCTCCAGCGTCGGCAGCCTCTACCACCACTTCGGCGGGAAGACAGAGCTGTTCCTGGCCCTGTACGAAGACCACCAGGCGGCGCACGAGCAGGCGTCGGCCTCCAGCGTGGCCAAGGCCAAGAAGGCCGGCGTCGACGACCCGGTCGAGTTGCTGATCGCGGGCGCCCGCGCCTACCTCGACGGGGCGTGGGAGCGGCGCGACCTGGTCAGGCTGTTCATCGACGGCGACGGGCCGCCGGGCTTCGAGCTGATCCGCCGCACCCGCAGCAGGGAGTGGGTGCGGCAGAACGCCGTGCTGCTCGGCGCGGGTGGCGACCCGCTCGACAGGTTCACCGTGGCTGTGCTGACCGGCATCATCGGCGAGGCCGCCCGCGAGGTGGCCACCTCCGACAGCGAGGAGGAGGCACGGGAGATCATCGAGGCGGCGATGGGCCTGATCCGCCGCCTCGACCCGCTCAAGACCCTCGACGAAGTCTGATCCACGTCCTCGACGAGGACGTGCGTCCCCGATGGCGCGGCCCCCGGGATGCGGCCGGTTCCGTGAATGCCGTCGGCCCCGGGAGGGTGTCCCCAGGGATGCGGCCGGTTCCGTGAATGCCGTCGGCCCCGGGAGGGTGTCCCCGGGGATGCGGCCGGTTCCGTGAATGCCGTCGGCCCCGGGAGGGTGTCCCCGGGGATGCGGCCGGTTCCGTGAATGCCGCCCGCCCCGGGAGGGCGTCCTCAGGTGACGCGAACGCCGGGTCGGGGAGTCCCGCGCTGAGGGCGTACAGCATGGTGGTTGATGTGCGCTCTCAGAGCGGGATCTCCATGCCGGGGGCGGGTCAGTCCTCCTGGCCCGGGATGCGGCCGTTGGTGAGCGCGTTGGGTGCGGCCTTGTCGACCAGAGCCGGGATGACGCCGCCCAGCTCTGCGGGGTCCCACCGGCCGCCCTTGTCGACGCCGGGACCCGCGTGCCAGCCCTCGGCCACGCTGATCACACCTGCGCGCACGTTGAACACCCGCCCGGTGATCGCGCGCGCCTCCGCACTGGCCAGCCAGACGACCAGCGGCGCGATGTCGTCCGGGTCGGCTCCCTTGGCGCCGGCCGGGATGAGGTTCTCGGTCATGCGGGTGAGGGCGGCGGGCGCGATGGCGTTCACGGTGACGCCGTACCGCTCCAGTTCGCGGGCCGCGATGACGGTCAGTCCCGCTATGCCCGCTTTGGCCGCTCCGTAGTTACCTTGTCCCGGGTTACCGTAGATGCCGGAGGACGACGTCGTGTTGATGATCCGGGCATCCACCGGCTCGCCGGCCTTCGCCTTGCCCCTCCAGTAGGCGGCGGCATGGCGCAGCGGTGCGAACGTGCCACGCAGGTGCACCCTGATCACGGCGTCCCATTCCTCGGCGGTCATGTTGACGAGCATCCGGTCCCGCAGGATGCCCGCGTTGTTGACCAGCACGTGCAGGTCTCCGAAGCGCTCGACGGCCGCGCGTACCAGCCGCTCCGCGCCGTCGAAGTCGGAGACGTCCTCACCGTTGACGACGGCCTGGCCGCCCATGGCCTCGATCTCGGCCACCACCTCGGCCGCGGCCCCGGACGAGCCGGTCCCGTCGACCTCCGCGCCCAGGTCATTGACCACGACCTTCGCGCCCTGCCTGGCGAACTCCAGCGCGTGCCCGCGCCCGATGCCCCTGGCCGCACCAGTGACGATCACCACGCGGCCTTCGACGATCCCGCTCATCCGACACCTCGATTCTTGACCCGCTCACGACGTGAACTAGATTCTAGTATTAAAATCTAGAAAAGGCAGGCCCCCTTTGCCGTCGACGACTCTCCCCGTCAGTCACCCCTGGCGAACGTTGTCCGTCGTGAGCCTCGCCAGCGTGCTGACCGGGCTCGCCGGCAGCGCCATCAACGTCGCTCTCCCCGAGATCGCCAGGAACACCGGGGCCGACGCCACCGCGGCGGGCTGGATCCTCCTCGGCTACCAGTTGACCACGACCGTTCTCATGGTGCTGTTCGGCCGGCTGGCCGATCTGTTCGGGCGGCGCAGGATGTACCTCGTGGGGCTGGCGACGTACACCGCCGCCGCGTTCCTCGCGGGACTGGCGCCGGACGCGTGGCTGCTCGTGGCCATGCGCGTGCTGCAGGCGGCCGGGGCCGCGATGTTACTCACCAACAGCGCCGCCCTGGTGTCCGACGCCTTCCCTCGCGAGCGGCTCGGCGAGGGCATGGGTGTGTACGTGGCCTCGTTCTCGATCGCGGGGCTGATCGGGCCGACGCTGGGCGGCATACTCGCCGAGAACCTCGGCTGGCGCTGGGTGTTCTGGTTCAACGTGCCCGTCGGTCTGCTCTGCCTCGCGTGGGGTGCGCTGGTGCTGAAGGCGCCGGCCCCGGACCGGCGCGAGCGCGGGCTCGACGCCAGCGGGAGCGTGCTGGTGCTGGTCACCCTGGGCGGGCTGCTGCTGGCGTTGTCGGAGTTCACCAGGCTCGGGTGGGGGCATCCGGTGGTGCTGGCCGGGCTGGCGGCGTTCGTGATCGGGCTGCCGCTGTTCGTCGTCAGGGAGTCGCGGGCCGCGCATCCGGTGGTGGACCTGAGTTTGTTCCGGGAGCGGGCGTTCGCGTACGGCACGCTCGCGTCGTTCCTCAACGCCGTCGCCCGCATGGGCATGGTCTTCCTGATGGCGCTCTACTTCCAGGCCGTGCGCGGTGAGGATCCCGTACAGGCGGGGCTGAAGGTGCTGCCGCTCGCCGTCGCCGCGATGGCCGGGTCGGTGAGCTCGGGGTTCCTGCAGCGCCTGATGAGCGCGCGTACGCTGGCCGCGGCCGGGGCTGCGATGACCACGTGCGGGCTGGTGGTCCTGCTCGTCACGATGTCCCCGGCCACGTCGTACGCGGCCGTGACGGCCGGGCTCGTGCTGATCGGGCTCGGCTCGGGCGTGTTCCTGCCCTCCAACACCACCACCATCCTGGACGGCCTGCCCTCCAACCGGCTCGGCATCGTCAACGCCATGCGCCTCATGCTGCAGAACACCGGCAACGTCGTGGGCACGGGACTGGTCCTGTCGATCCTCACCGCGCCGCTGCCCGCCGCCCTGCACGAGCTGGTCTTCGCCGGGACGCTGTCCCAACTCTCGGGCGGCGCGGTCGACCAGCTTGTGACCGGCTACCGCTGGGCGCTCGGCTCCATGGCCGCGATCTCGGTGCTGACCGTGCTGACCTGCCTGGCCCGGCGAAGGGACGGATGACCGGGGAAGGTACCGTTGCGGACGTGGTTGAACGCACCCCTCCCCAACGGCACATCTACCCCAGAACGGTGAGATTCGCCGACATCGACTCCCAGGGCCACGTCAACAACGTGCGCTTCCTCGACTATCTGGAGGACGCCCGCTTCGGCATGTTCCACATCGACCCGTACAACGCGGGGGACGAGCCGTTCAAGGGCCTGGTCGTGACCCGTCACGAGATCGATTACCGCCGCCCGCTCGGCTTCCGCGCCGACCCGGTGCGGGTGGAGAGCTGGGTGACCGGCATCGGAGCGGTGCGTTTCACCCTGGAGTACGAGATCCGCGACGACACCGACCTGTACGTCACCGCGAAGTCGGTCCTGGCCGCCTACGACGTGGAGCGGGCGGCCCCGCGCAGGCTCACCGAGAGCGAACTGGCCTACCTCAAGCGCTACTCCACCCAGAGCTAGATGAAGCTGAAGCGCAGGGCTGGATGAAGCGGGGAGCCGGACGAAGCGCAGGGCTGGATGAGGCGCAGCGTCATATGAGGCGCGGAGTCATATGAAGCGCTGGCTGATGCTGGCGCTGGGCGTCAACGCGCACGCCAGCGTCACACTGGGGCTCTTCGGCCTGCCCCTCGTCATGCCCGAAATCCAGCGACATTTCGGGGTCGATCTGCCGTTAGGCGGGATCATCGCCAACGCTCCGGCGATGGGCATCCTGGTCGCCCTCGTCGCCTGGGGCGCGCTGGCCGACCGGCACGGCGAGCGAGTGGTCCTCGGCACAGGCGTGGGCCTGGCGGCCGTGGCGTTCGCCGCCGTCGCGGTCGTGGAGGAGGCGTGGGCGGTGGTCGCGCTGCTCGCCCTGGCGGGCGCGGCGGGTTCGGCCGCCATGGTCGGCGGCGGGCGGATCGTGCTGCGCTGGTTCCAGCCGCCGGAGCGCGGCGTCGCCATGGGCCTGCGCCAGGTCTCCTTCACCCTCGGCATGGCCGTCGGCGCCTTCGCGTTGCCGCCGGTCGCGCGGGCGTACGGCCTGCCCGGTGTGCTTCTCGTCTGTGCGGCCGTGAGCCTGCTGGCCGCCGTGCTTGCCGCGCTCTTCCTGCGCGAGCCGCCGCACGCGATCCCCGGGTCCGGCACGGCGCCGGCCGGCTCGCCGTACCGGCAGCCGGGGCTGTGGCGGGTGCACGCCACCAGCGCGCTGCACGTGGTGCCGCAGATCGTGGTCAGCACGTACGGCGTGAGCTGCCTCGTCCGCGAATACGGCTGGGACGGCGTGGCGGCCGGCCAGTTGTTCGGCGTGGCGGCGATCGGCGGTGCCGTGGTGCGCATCGCGGCCGGGCGCTGGTCCGACCGGACGGGCCTGCGCATGCGACCCCTGCTGCTGATCACCATCGCGAACGTGGGCGTGCTGGCGTTACTGATCGCCGGCACCCTCGCCGGCACCTGGCTCGGCCCGGTCATGCTCGCGGTGGCCGCGGTGATGACCGTGGCCGGCAACGGCCTGGCCTACCTGGCGGCCGGCGAGTTCGCCGGGCCCGCGTGGGCGGGCCGGGTGCTCGGCACCCACAACACCATCCAGAACGTCGTCTCCCTGGCCGCCACGCCGCTCACCGCGATACTGATCACGACAGTGGGCTTCTGGGCCGGCTTCGCCACGGGCCTGGTCTGCACACTCCTCTCGCTGCCCGTCGTCCCCTTCCGCCGTGAGCGGCCCACCGGGTCATGACTCGGCTGAGTGGCCCACCGGGTCATGAGTCGGGTGGGCGGCCCGCCGGGTCATGAGTCGTGCCGCAGCCACACCGCCGCGTCCGGCGGCAGCAGACCGCGCTTGAGCGGGCCGCTCGACAGCAGGACGGCGTCGTGCGCCGGCAGCTCCACCGGCCGCGGGCCGCAGTTGATCGCGCAGGTCAACGGGCCACGGGTGAAGAAAAGCGCACCCTCGGGGGAATCCAGCCACTCCAACGTATAAGGAATGGATTCGGCCAGGTCACGGCGCCGGGCCAGGGCCTGGCGGTAGAACTCGAGCGTAGAGTCGGTGTCGCCCTCCTGCTTCTCGACGCTCAGCTCCGCGAACGTGGCCGGCTGCGGCAACCACGGCTCCACCCCGCCGGGCGAGAACCCGTGGGAGGGCGGATCCACCGTCCACGGGATCGGCACCCGGCACCCGTCACGGCCGGGCAGGGTGCGCTGCGACTGGAAGAACACCGGATCCTGCCTGGCCTCGGCGGGCAGGTCGGTCACCTCGGGCAGGCCCAGCTCCTCACCCTGGTAGAGATAGGCGGAGCCGGGCAGGGCCAGCATCATCAGCAGCGCCGCCCTGGCCCGCGCCAGTCCGGTGCCGGGGTCGGCCGTCTCGTAGCGGGTGCGGTGGCGTACGACGTCGTGGTTGGACAGCACCCACGTGGCGAACGGCACGGTCGCGAGGGTGTCATCGATGACCTCACGGAACGCCGTCGGCGACCAGGGCGCCTCCAGCCAGGCGAAGTTGAAGCTCTGGTGCAGCTCGTCGGGCCGTACGTAGCGGGCGAGGTCCTCTGGGCTGTCGGTCCACACCTCGCCCACCGCCATCCGCTCGCCCGGGTAGGCGTCCAGCAGCCTGCGCCAGTCGCGGTAGACGTCGTGCACCTCCGGCTGTCCCCATACCGGCGAGACCGACATGAACGACTGGTCGCCCACGTTGGGCAGCCCCTCCGCCTTGTAGAGCCCCATCGCCACGTCGATGCGGAACCCGTCCACCCCGCGATCCAGCCAGAACCGCAGGATGTCCAGGAACTCCCGGTGCACCTCGGGATTGCGCCAGTTGAAGTCGGGCTGATCGGGCGCGAACAGGTGCAGGTAGTACTGGCCGTCCGGCGTCTGGGTCCAGGCGGGACCGCCGAACGTGGACTGCCAGTTGTTGAACGTGTCGCGGAAGATGTACCGATCGCGCCCCTCGCCCCGCAGCGCCGCCTGGAACCAGGGATGCGCGGCGGAGCTGTGGTTGGGCACGATGTCCACGATCACCTTGAGCCCGTGCTCGTGCGCGCCGGCCACCAGCGCCTCGAAGTCGGCCAGCGTGCCGAACAGCGGATCGACGCCGCGGTAGTCCGCGACGTCGTAGCCACCGTCGGCCATGGGGGAGGGATAGAACGGTGTCAGCCAGATGGCATCCACCCCCAGCCACCGCAGGTACGGAAGGCGCTCCCACACCCCGGCCAGGTCGCCGACGCCGTCTCCTGAGGCGTCGGCGAAGCTGCGAACGTAGATCTCGTAGACGACGGCGTCACGCCACCAGGGGATATCCATGTGGCGTGTCATGCCCGTTATGCCGGTGAGTTCACCAGACTGTGCGCCGCGTAGACCAGGTAGTCCCAGAGCTTGGCCGCCTGCTCCTGCGGCAGTTCGAGCGAGTCGACCGCGTCACGCATGTGCCGCAGCCAGGCGTCCCGCTCCGGCTCGCCGATCACGAACGGCATGTGCCGCATGCGCAGCCTGGGGTGGCCGCGCTGCTCGCTGTAGGTCTTGGGGCCGCCCCAGTATTGGACCAGGAAGCCCCGCAGCCGCTCCTCGGCGCCCGCGAGGTCGGGCTCCGGGTAGAGCGGCCGCAGCAACGGGTCCTCGGCGACCCCCTCATAGAAGCGGTGTACGAGGCGCCGGAACGTCTCCTCGCCTCCGACGGCGTCATAGAAGGAGGTCTCAGTCACGCCCTTAGCCTATGGCGTGCCGCGCACCACAAGGTGCGCGGGCCCACTCACCCAGCGCCCGCTCACGCACCGGCCACCATGGGGATGCCCGCGGTGTCGAGCGCCGTCTTGACCCTGAGCCTGAGCTCCCTGGACACCTCGGCCTGCGCGGTGGGCAGCGTCTTGGCGGTGATGCGGAACACCAGCGAGCTGTCGGACAGCTGCTCCACGCCGAACACCTGCGGCTGCTCCACCATCTTGCTCTCGCGCAGTTCGGAGTCGGCCCAGATCTCCTCCGCCACGTGCTCCAGCAGCACCCGAACGCCCACGATGTCCGCATCGTAGGCGACCGGCACGTCCATGTAGGCCCGCGACCAGCCCTGTGACTCGTTACCGATCCTGGTGATCGTGCCGTTGCGTACGTACCAGACGCGGCCGTCGACGTCGCGCAGCCTCGTGACCCGCAGGGTGACCGCCTCGACCGTGCCGACGGCGGCGCCCGCGTCGATCACGTCGCCGACGCCGTACTGGTCTTCGAGGAGCATGAACATGCCCGCGATGAAGTCCTTGACCAGCTCCTGCGCGCCGAAGCCGACGGCCACGCCGAGGATGCCGACGCTGGTCAGCAGGGGGGCGATGGGGATGGTGAGCCGGTCGAGCACGGTCAGCACCGCGGTGCCGAGGATGACGATGGAGGCGACGTGCTTGAGGACCGAACCCATGGTCTCGGCCCGCTGCTTGCGGCGCTCATGGAGTAACGCGTCGATGCCGTCGGTCACCGCGCCCTTGCGGAACCTGCTGGTGATCGAGCCGCCCGCAGCCGCCCGGCCGACCACCCGGGTGATCAGCCGGTGCACGAGCTTGCGCAGCACGAACGCGAGCACGAGGATCAGGACGATGGTGACAGCACTGCTCGCCAGCGGCGCCCAGGGTGCGTTGCCGAACATCCTCACGAGGATAGAGCAAAAAAAGGTGTCACTTCGGCAGTCGGCCGCCATGCTCGAACTCATATTGTCCAAGCTCGGGATCCAGGACGCCGGCGGAGCCGAGGGCGGTGGCGATGAAGTCACCGGCAGCAACACTTGGTGGATCCCCCTCCGGAAGCGGTTCGGTCGGCTGATTGGACCGTTTCGATCCAAAAATACCGCCGACCGAACCGCCCGCCGTCACATCACGCCGGGGAAGACGGGGTCGCCGGGCTCTCTGGGCCGCGGAGGGAGAGAGCCGGCGCTCCAATGACGGACGGCTCGGTACGGGACACGCACCCGGAAGCATGTCCCGTACCGGTTCCGGGAGGGATCCCCCGAACACCCGCCCGGCGGACCGGACGGGTGGCTCTGTGCGAAGGGTGCGCGAGACCGTACGAGCCGGTGGCGGCGCGAGGCCGGAGCCGGCGGAGTGACCAGGGCCCCGGCGGGGCCCTCCGCACCGATCACTCCGCCGGCCCAGTGAGGCCGCGGTGGGTACGGTGAGCCGCGGTGGCTGCGCTCCACCCGGTTCACCGCGTCGTCACTCTCCCACCGCGGCGAGTACGCGGGCGACCTTCGTCGCCGCACCAGCCGGGTCGTCGGCCGTGTGCATCCGCTCACCCCAGGACCAGCAGTACCACCAGTCCGGAATGTCGGATACGGCTGTCGGCCGACAGGTGACGTTCTCGGCGAGGCTCGTCGCGTTAGGGTTGATCACCCGGACGAACCTGCGTCCGCTCTGGGTCTGGACCACTCGTGCAAGTAACCCGCGAGCGTCGAGTTCGGACACCAGACGCTCCAGGTGCTCGAAGTTGTCGTCCCCCACCGTTCGTCCTCCCTCGGAATCGCTGCCGGTGTGGGGCCCAACATGTCTTATGTCAAGGGCGCGTGCAACGAGGGGTGCCAGTGCGGGGGGAGTCGCTTCTCCCTCGTGGGATGTAAGAAACAGTCCCTCGGAGGACGATCCTTATCCCTAATCTTGAGGAGGGCGTTTCCAAGCCGTCCTCATTAGTTCATAGTCATGGGTAGGCGCACAGCTACATCCGGGCTACGCTCAGTCACCAGTTGCGGACCGGTCGACACATTCGTGAGAGGGGCCGGGATGTCCGGCAGACAACACAGGGAGACGGAGATCGCGCGGCGAATACGGGCCAGGGGCCTGGCCGCTGGGCACACCACCGCTCAGATCGCCGACGAGATCCACGAGACGTGCACGACGCAGTTCAACACGACTCGGATCAAGGCACACCGGCTTTCCTACGGGATCGCCCTGGCCGACGTCATCGAGCAGGTGAGAGCCCTGTTCGAGCGCGACAAGAAGCCGACGCCCGGCATCGGGGAGACGCTGCTCTCGGCCTATGAGAGCGGGCTCAAGCGTCCAGGGCCCGAATACATGCATTACCTGTGCACCGTCTACCGGGTCGAGCCGCTCGCGCTCGGCTTCGACGGGCCGTGCATCTGCGGTCACGGGCACCGGATGCCCGGGGTGCTGGGCGGCGAGGAGCGTCCCCTGCTGCCGACGGAGCGGGAGCTGACGATCTCGCCGATGGTGACCGAGCCCGACGCCGAGGAGGACGAGAACATCCTCCGGCGTAAACTTTTAAACCTCCTCAAGACCGACGGCACGTCCCCCGACGAGCTCGATGGACCGGTGCTCGGTGCGGCCGAGGGCATCAGACGGCGCATGGACGAGACGCTCGTCTCGGCCACCGTCTCCGCCGCGATGCTCGACCAGTGGGAGGAGGCGACCTACAGCTTCGGCCGCCAGTACACCACGACGGCGCCGCTGCGGCTGTTGTGCGACGTGCTGCTCGAGCTGAGCGCCGTACGCACGGCCATGTCCCGCCGTCAGCCGATCGACCTGCAGGAGCGCCTGTGCAGGATGGCCGCCCAGCTCTCCGGGCTGTGCGGCATGATCATGATCAACCTCGGCGACCACCGGCTGGCCCGCTCGTTCTTCCGCACCGGCCGCACCGCGGCCGACGAGACGGGAGACCGCGCGCTGCGCGCGTGGATCATCGCTCGCGAGTCGCTCGTGCCCCTCTACTTCGGCGACGCCCGCGAAGCGATCCACCTGGCCAAGCAGAGCCGCGACCTGGCCGGCTCGACGCCGTGCCCCGCGCAGGCCATGGCCCCGGTCGTGGAGGCCAGGGCGCTGGCCATGCTGTCGGGCGCCGACAGCAAGAAGGAGGTCGTCGACCAGGCCAAGCGCGCGCTGGCGCGGGCCAGGAACGCCTTCACGCACATGAAGAACGAGGAGAAGGAGGACGTCGCCTTCGGCTACACGGAGAAGCAGCTCTACTTTTACCAGGGCGACGTGCTCACCAAGCTCGGCCAGACGATCGAGGCCGAGGTCGTGCTTGACCAGGCGCTGGAGAAGTACCAGGACCACATCCTCGACCAGACGCTGATCAGGCTCGACCAGGCCCAGTGCAAGCTGATCGACGGCGACGTCGACGAGGCGATCTCCATCGCCACCCGGGCGATGGAAATGGTCAGCAACGATTACCTCACCGATTTCATCGTCAGGCCCGCCGCGCTGCTCGAGCGGGCGTTCATCTCGTGTGCTCCCGGTCACCAGGGCCTGGACGCCTACCAGGCGCAGTTGCGCCGGCCCAGGCGGCTCGAACCGAAGGGGGGAGGTGCGTGAAGCTGAAGATCCGGCGTTATCGCTGGTCCGATCTCGACACCATCCTCACGCTGCACCGGATCTGTCTCGCCGAGGTCGGCCTGGTCCCCGGCGACGGTGTCTACTACGACGACGACTTCCCACGCATCCAGGAGGTCTATCTGGCCTGCGGCGGCGACTTCCTGGTCGGTGAGGTGGCCTCGCGGGTCATCGCCATGGGCGGGCTGAAACCCGTCGACACGAGGACGGCCGAAGTCTGCCGGCTGCGGGTCCATCCCGAATTCCAGCGACGCGGCTTCGGCGCCGCCATGCTCATCGCCCTGGAGGAGCGCGCGCGGGAGCTCGGCTTCCACAGCGTCATCGGCGACACGACCCTCAATCAGGGAGCCGCACTGGCGTTGTACGAGCGCCAGGGCTGGCGCGAGCTCTCCCGGCACCAGGTCGGCGATCTGATCGTCATCTACGGTGCGAAGTGCCTGGTGGGCCCGGCGATGCTCGAGCTCTAGACGCACGGCCCCGCCCCCTCCCGAGGCCGTCCCCCTCTCCGTCCCCGCTGTCGGCGTGACGTCGCCGCCGACCCCGCGCCTTACGAGTCACCCGTTCACGGTGGCCGACCCGGCCGCGAGCGCGCGAAATTGTGCACGAATCTCATGAGGGATATGGCGGAAATTGCCGGTTCGCTGCACGAGCGGATAAGGATGTACGAACCCGCGGGTGAGGCTCTTAACTCCGAGTGGTAGAGGAACATCACCGGCTGCTCCCTGTACATCTCTGGCTGCGAATAGTAGTGAGATGCTGTCCGGCATGGCAGTCAGGCCCGCTCCACGACCCCTCCTCGGAGCCGTGCTTCTCCTGTTCGTCAGCGCCGCCTGGGGGTCGGCGTTCCCGCTGATGAAAGATCTCATCCATCGGTTACCAGTAGAGGATCTGCTCACCGAGCGTTACCTGATCGCGGCACTGACGCTCTTCCTCATCAAGCCGGGCTGCCTACGGGGGCTTCCGCGCGAGACGTGGATCAACGGGGTCATTCTGGGGGTCATGTTCGGGGTCGGACAGACCGCTCAGGCCATCGCGCTGGACAGCCTTCCCTCGGCCGTGTCCGGCTTCGCAGTCGGCTGCAGCGTCGTGATCACGCCGATTCTCGCATTCGTCCTGTTCAAGTCCAAGGCGCCGCGCAGGGTCTGGGCGGGCGTCGCTCTCGCGCTGGCCGGGATGACGGTGTTCACGCTGCTGCGCGGGTCGGAGGAGCACGAGGTCTCGGTGCCGGCGCTGGGGGTCACCCTCGCCGCGGCCGCGCTCTACTCCGGCCACACGCTCATGCTGGCCAGACTCTCCAGGCGTGGGGCGTTCAAGCCGTACGCGCTGACCGTGATCCAGCTCTTCACCATCGGGATGCTCACCGGGGGGTTCGCCATGCGGGAGGGGATCAGCCTGCCGGACAGCCCGCCTGACTGGCTGGTCCTGGCGCATCTGTCCGTGGTCTCGTGCGCGCTGGGGTTCCTGGCGCGTTCGTACGGGCAGGCGCACGTGCCCGCCGTGCCGAGCCAGATCCTGATGTCGTCGCAGCCCCTCTGGGTGGCCGCGATCGCGGTGATCTGGTTCGACGAGGAGGTCGGCTGGAGCATGGTCGTGGGCGGGGGCCTGATGGCGGTGGCGATGCTGCTCGCGGTGCCGGAGCGGAGCGCGCCTCCAGTGGACCGGCGCAGGAACGCCGACCTGCTCTTCGTCTCGCGCAGGGCGGCGCGGGCGCTGGCCGACCTGCGAGTCAAGCGGGTGGACCGGTTGCCGCTCGGCGGTTCTCCCGTGCCGTTCGTCGCCAAGGCGGCCTGTGCGGACGTCGAGTCGTGCCCCTGGCACACCCGCTCGCTCAAGGGCGGCGGGGAGCCCAGTCTGGAGCGGCTGATCGAGCGGGCGACCAGCATCATCCGCGCGCAGCACGTGCACGGGCCGGGCTGCTGCCAGTCCGTCACGCTGCTCGGCCGCTGCCTGTGCGACCTGATGGGACAGGCCGAACCCGAGCGGACCAGGAGGATGGCCAGACTCCGCTGGTTTCGATCCGAATAGGCTACAAATGCCGCTCAAAAGGCAAGTGGTTCTTATCCATTAGTCCACCACTTATTCACAATAAATCTTGATATTCGGTGGGGTGCGCTAATAATGGGGAGTTATCCCCCGAGTGAAAGGTACGTCATGAAGCGCATCGTTGTCCGCAAGCCTGGAACCGCGAGGCTCGCCGGGACCTCCAGCGTCATTCACAAGGGGTGACTGAGGAGAGGTCCCACCTCAGAGTGCAGGGCGAACCACCCGCCCGATGGGGGGCCGCGCGGCTGCTGATGCCGGTGATCGACGGGCATCGCGGGCCGCGCGGCCCCTACACTGTCGCCGCGGCGCTGCTGCGCCACCTGGTTCCTGCCGCCGTGGAACGTGCCGCCGGCCTCGTGGCGGCCCACGACATCGAGATCCTGGCCGCGGCGCCCGAACTGAGCGGGCTGGTGCGGGCCAGGCGGGTCACCATCGACGTGGGACTGTCCGACGAGGAGCGCATCCTGGTGCCGGCGCCTCGCCGTACGCTGCGGCTGGCCAACGGGCTGGCGGAGTTCGTACGCGATGTCGTGCGGCCGGGGCGGGCGCTGGTCGTGTGCAACGGCGCCGAGGCCGACCCGACGGACATCGAACTGCTCGATGTCATGGCGCGGCGGATCTCGCCCCGAACCCTCACGATCATGGTGTACTCGGGCGGCCCCGAGCCCGCGCCCGACCAGCGGGACATCGACGAGTTATGGGTGCTCGTGGACCGTTGCACGCGGGAGGGGTTCCTGCACGCCGTCGTCGAACTGGGAGAGCGCGGCCTGTCCCACACCGAGCCCGGCGGTACGCGCTGGTGGCGCTTCGCCCAGCGTACGGCGACCGCGCTCGGCGGGCTCGGGCGCACCGGCGAGGCCCGTGAGCTGTGGGACCGGGTGCGCCGGGCCAGCCAGGACCCGGCGATGCACGCCGCCGGCGCGTACGGCACCGCCATGCTCGACGCACGCCACCCCGACCCCGCGCGCCGGGACCTCGTCAGAGCCCAGGGGTGGATCAACGAGGCCATCGCCATCTCCAGCCTGCTGCCCGACCCGGCGGAGCGGGCGTTCAAACTGGGCTTCGACCGCAACGGCCTGGCGCTGATCGAACTGCGCCGCGGCCGGCTCGACGCCGCGCTCGCGCTGGTGGAGTCGGCCATCGAGCTGGCGCGCGAGCTGGGGGAACGCCATCCGCTGCACCGGATGGTGCTGCTGGCCAACCGGGCGCAGTTGCTGGCCGCGCTCGGGCGCACCAAGGAGGCGCTGGAGGACTACGCGAGCGCGATCGCGATGGACCCGGCCGTGCCCGACCACTACCTGGAGCGCGGGAACCTGCTGTTCAAGCTGGGCTCGTACGAGGAGGCGCTGGCCGACTTCGAGCGCGCGATCCTGGCCGGGCCGCCGATGCCCGAGGCGTACTACAACCGGGCGGAGCTGCGTACCGTGCGGGGGGATCTCGACGGCGCGCTGGCCGATCTGGGGCTGGTGATCGAGCTCGACCCCGGCTACGTGGACGCCTACATCAACCGGGCCGGGCTGCTGGCCGCGGCCGGTCGGGACGAGGAGGCCAGGGCGGACGTCTCGGCGGGGCTCGCCCTCGCGCCGGGGAACGCGTACCTGCTCACGGTGCTGGGCCAGCTGGAGACGGCGGCGGGGCGGCTGGCGGAGGCGCGGGCGGCGCTGGACCTGGCCGTGGACCGCGCGCCCGCGCTCGCGTCCGCCTGGGGGAACCGAGGGGTGCTCCGGTACGCGGCCGGCGACCCGGAGGGCGCGGTCGAGGACCTGACCAGGGCCATCGTGCTGCAACCCGAGCCCGACCTCTACGCCAACCGCGCCGTCGCCCTGCGCGCGCTGGGACGGGCGACGGAGGCCGAGGCCGACGAACACCGAGCCGAACATCCCGGCTGACGGGGCCGGACGGTGGGCGGAGCGTCCGGATTGATGGGATCAGACGACGGTGGCCCGAACATCCCGGCTGACGGGAGCCGAGCATTCCGGCTGATGGGATCAGACGACGGTGGGCCGCGCATTCCCGCTGACGGGGGCCGAGCATTCCGGCTGATGGGGGCAGCGGTGCGGCGGGTCGGGCGTCTCGGCTGATGGGAGCATTGGGGTATGAG
>NZ_JADOGI010000220.1 GCF_015645445.1 Nonomuraea cypriaca
TTCCTGCTGGAGTACAAACTGTTCGAGCCCGCCTTCTACGCCACCGACGTGCCCGACTGGGGCACCGCGTACGCGCACTGCGTCAAACTCGGCCCCAAGGCGCAGGTGGTGGTGGACACCGGGCACCACGCGCCGGGCACCAACATCGAGTTCATCGTGGCGTTCCTGCTGCGCGAGGGCAAGCTCGGCGGCTTCGACTTCAACTCCCGCTTCTACGCCGACGACGACCTCATGGTGGGCGCTGCCGATCCGTTCCAGCTTTTCCGGATCATGTACGAGGTGGTGCGGGGCGGCGGGCTGGAGGCGGCGGCCGGGGTGGCGTTCATGCTGGATCAGTGCCACAACATCGAGCCCAAGATCCCGGGTCAGATCCGCTCGGTCATGAACGTGCAGGAGGCCACCGCCAAGGCGCTGCTGGTGGACCGCGACGCGCTGGCCGCCGCCCAGTCCGAGGGCGACGTGCTGGGCGCCAACGGCGTGTTCATGGACGCCTACAACACCGACGTGCGGCCGCTGCTGGCGGAACTGCGCGAGGAGCAGGGCCTCGCGCCCGACCCGATGGCCGCCTACGCCAAATCCGGATATTTCCAGAAGATCGCCGCCGAGCGCGTCGGCGGGCAGCAGGCTGGCTGGGGGGCCTAGCACCATCGTTGACGTCAACAACACTGCTCGAACCAATCGGACTGCCTGGGCTCCGACCCGCGCAACACCAACTGGGCCGGCGCGCCTCTGTCACGCCGGTACCGAGGCCTTTCACCACCGGTGCCCGGCAGACTGACTATGGACTGTGCCCCACCGTGTGCACTGCCGTTCCAGCACCTGCTCCCTCTCACGACTTCCTGCGAGTCCTCACCAACTAGGTTGACCCTCGACCGCAGCGATGACCAGGTGCCCCAGAACACACGGATCTCGTTCATCAAGCGCAGCTTGTCGGCCCAGCCCCGTCATCGACGGTGACCTCTGGAACAATGCCGTAAAAGCGAGGCCCTCAGGTCCATGGAGGCAGCTCTCCATCCCAAGCTGCCGCCCAAGGCTGAACAGCCGCCTTGAGCTCGTACAATCGGACCACGCCTCGGAAATGGAGTTTCATGGTCACGTCTGGTCGACGACGACGAGTGACGATCTCAGACGTGGCGAGTCACGCGCAGGTTTCCGTCACCGCGGTGTCCAAGGTGATACGCAACGCCTCCGGTGTCAGCCCGGCTATGAAGGACCGTGTGAAGACGGCCATCGAGGAGCTCGGCTACCGGCCGCAGGCGGTGGCCCGGGGGATGCGCGGACGCACCTTCACGATCGGCCTGGTGCTGCCCCACATCAGAAACCCTTTCTTCGCTGACATCCTCGACGGCCTTACGGAGTATCTGGAGAAGACCGACTATCAGGCGTTCATGATCCAGGGCGGCAGCACTCGCAAAGTCGAGAAGCGGGCTGTCGACGCCCTCATGGACCGCCAGGTGGACGGCATCATCATGGTGGCCCCTCTCGCCTCGAAGGGCCGGTTGGAGGAGGTGGCGAGGGAAAAGCCCATCGTGGTGCTGGCACGGCACGAGCGCTCGTCGTACTACGACTCGGTATACGACGACGACGAAGCGGGCGCCGAACTCGTCGTGAACCACCTGATCGAGCTGGGGCACCGCCACATCGCGCACATCACGCACCAGGACGACAGCATCGCCCGGCCAGGAGACCTCCTGCACAACATACGGTCGGCGACGTATGAACGTGTCATGCGCGAGCACGGGCTCGCCGACAAGATCGCCGTCGTGACCAGCTTCTACAACGAGAAGGGCGGCTACGAGGGGGCGCGTGAGTTGCTCAGCGGTACCCCCCAGCCCACGGCGATCTTCGCGGGAGCCGATCAGGCGGCGCTCGGCGCGCTTGCCGCGGTCTTCGAGGCCGGCCTGTCCGTCCCAGGGGACGTCTCGGTCGCCGGCTACGACAACACCCACCTGGCAGCCTTGCCCAACATCGCGCTTACCAGCGTCGATCAGGACGGCGCCGAGATGGGCCGGGCCGCGGGCAAGCTGCTGCTGGAACGCATCGAAGGCCGCATGACACCGGTGCGCTTTTCCGTCACCCCCAGCCTGGTCGTCCGCAATTCCACGGCCGCGCCGAAGGATCCGACCGCTGGTGAGACGTCACCGTAACTCGCCAGAGTCTGCTCAGGTGCACGTGTCGATGCCCCATCTGATCGACGTGCTGTATCCACTGTGGCTCCGCTCGTCCTGATTGCGCGCAACCTGTTCCGTACCGCACTAAGGTCTTCGCGCTCGACGCCGTCTTCGCGTCACCTGCGCCGGACTGCCCACTCAAAGAAACGTTACCTAACACGGGTAGGGACTATCGGGCCTATCTGCAAAAAAGGCGGATACCGTTACCCATATGCACTCTTGACACCCTCTCCCGCAACGCCTACGTTAACCGCATCGGGGAGTCGCTTAAAACGATTCAATCATCTGGAGGGGTGTGTGAAGACCTCCCACCGCACGCTTGCCACAGCCCTAGCCGTGCTCGCAACGGCGGCCCTCACCTCGTGCGGATCCGGTGCCGAGCCTGCCGCCGACGGCACCGTGACCCTGTCCTTCATGACTGGCAGCGACCAGTCGACCGTGGACACCTCTAAGGCGCTGGCCAACGCGTTCATGAAGGCCAATCCCACCATCAAGATCGAAGTCGAGCACCAGCCAGGCGGCAGCGAGGGTGACAATGTCATCAAGACCCGGCTGGCCACCGGTGAGATGACGGACGTGTTCTGGTACAACTCCGGCTCGCTGCTGCAGGCGCTCAACCCGGCCCAGACTCTCGTCGACCTGACCGGCGATCCCGTGCTGGCCAACGTCCAGGAAGACTACCTGCCCGTCGTCACCCAAGGCGGCAAGGTGTTCGGTGTCCCGGCCACCACGCTCACGGGCGGCGGCATCCTGTACAACCGCAAGGTCTACGACAAGCTCGGCCTGCAGGTGCCCAAGACGTGGGCCGAGTTCATGGCCAACAATGACAAGATCAAGGCGGCCGGCATCACGCCGATGATCGGCACCTTCAAGGACACCTGGACCTCCCAGATCTTCGTGCTGGCGGACTACTACAACGTGCAGTCCGCGGCGCCGACCTTCGCCCAGGACTACACCGCGGGCAAGGTCAAGTACGCGAGCACGCCCGCCGCTCTCGGTGGCTTCCAGCACCTGGCCGACGTGCATGCCAAGGACTATCTGAACAAGGGTTACGGGTCGGCCACTCTCGACCAGGGCCTGAAGCTGCTGGTCGAGGGCAAGGGCGCACACTACGCGATGCTCAGCGGCCTCCTTCCGCCCCTGTTGGCCACCTACCCGCAGACGGCGACCGACGTCGGCTTCTTCGGCGTTCCCGGCACTGACGTCGCCAAGAACGGCGCCACCGTCTGGGAGCCCGCGGCGATCTACATCGCCAAGACCACCGAGCACCTGGACGCGGCCAAGAAGTTCCTGGCCTTCGTCGCCTCGCCGGCGGGCACCGAAGCGGTCACCGCGGCCGTGCCGCCGTCAGGCCCATATCGTGTCAAGGGCTCCAAGCTGCCCGAGGACGCCCTCCAGGTGGCCAAGGACCTGCAGATCTACATTGACAACAAGGCGACCGCGCCGGCGCTGGAGTTCCTGTCGCCCATCAAGGGCCCGTCGCTGGAGCAGATCACGGTTGCCGTCGGCTCTGGCCTGACCCCACCCGCCGAGGCCGCGGCCCAGTACGACCAAGATGTGGAGAAGCAGGCCAAGCAACTAGGGCTCGCCGGATGGTGACCCAGGCCAATGCCGGGTGCCGCAGAGGGCCCGGCGTGCCGCCCAGACAGCGGCACGCCCGCCCGGGTGCCAAGCGCAAGTCGGCCTACCCGTACACGCTGTACGCACCCGCCGCCGTGATCTATGTGGTGATTTTTCTCGTACCGACGGTCATGGCGTTCTACTTCGCGCTCACCCGCTGGACCCTGTTCGACAGCACCTTCGTCGGCCTGGACAACTTCCGCGACTTCCTGGCAGAGCAGAATCTGCGCATCGGCTTTCAGAACACCGTGATCTACGCCGTGGTCACCAGCGGCCTGAAGGTCGTGCTAGGGCTGCTGCTGGGGGTACTTCTCACCTCGAAGCTACGCCTTCGCGGCTTCCTGCGCTCGGTGGTGTTCTTCCCCGTGCTGGTGTCCACCGTGGCGGTCGGCATCACCTTCAGCGCCCTGCTACGCCCGGACACGGGACTGGTCAACAAGGTCCTGGCGGTGGTGGGCATCAACGGAGCGGACTGGCTCGGTGACGCCACCACTGCGCTGCTGTCGGTGGCGCTGGTGGACGTGTGGAAGGGCGTGGGCCTGGCCACCGTCATCTACATCGCCGGCATCATGTCGATTCCCCGCGACTACTACCAGGCGGTCGCGGTCGACGGTGGCACCGCCTGGCACCGCTTTCGCCATGTCACCCTGCCGCTGAGCTGGCCCGCCACGTACTCGATGATCATCTTGTCGTTCATCGGCGGGCTGCGTTCCTTCGACCTGATCTGGACGATGACCAGGGGCGGGCCCGGCTTCACCAGCGACACCATCGCCTCGATCATCTACAAGCAGTACCAGGCCGGCTTCTTCGGCCTGTCCACCGCGGGCAACGTGCTGCTGTTCGTCATCGTCACGGCCATCGCCGTGCCCCTCAATTACGTCCTGGGCAAGAGGCAGGTTGCCCTATGAGAGCGCTCAAGAGCATCGGCGCGGAGACGATCGCGTTCGTCCTGGCCACCGTCATCTTCCTGGTGCCGTTCTCGTTCATGCTGCTGACCGCGGTCAAGGACCAGGTCCAAGCGGCTGATCTGGATTTCGCGTGGCCGACGAGCTGGCCGATCGTGCAGAATTTCGTGGCGGTGATCGAAGCCCGCGACTACGTGCTGCTGCGTGCCTTCGTCAACAGCACGATCCTCACGGTCGCTTCTGTCGCACTGATCGTCATCTTCGCCGCCATGGCGGCGTTCGTGCTCCAGCGGCGGGTCGGGAAGATCGGGTCGCTGGCGAACTTTCTGGTGTTGTCCGGGCTGATCATTCCGCCCGCGATCGTGCCCACCATCTGGCTGCTGCAGGCGATCGGCCTGTTCAAGAGCCTGCCGGGGCTGATCCTCGTCGAGGTCGCCTATGGGCTGTCGTACGCGGTGCTGCTGTTCCGCGCGTTCATCGCAGCCATCCCGCGGGAGCTGGACGAGGCGGCCCAGATCGACGGGTGCAGCGGCCTGCGGCTGTTCTTCCGGGTGATCTTCCCGCTGCTGCGGCCGGTCACCATCACGGTCATCCTGACCACGTCGGTGGCCGTCTTCAACGACTTCGTCAACCCGCTGTACTTCACCCCGGGCGACGAGAACGCCACCGTGCAGATCACCCTCTACAACTTCCAGAGCCAGTACAGCACCCAGTGGAACCTGCTGTTCATGGACATCGTCCTGATCACGATCCCGCCGCTGCTGATGTTCGTCTTCTTCAACCGCAAGATCGTCGCCGGCATGACCGCCGGCGCCATCAAGGGATGACATGACCTTCCTCCACGTCGAACCGGTCACCTTCGAGCACCACCGGGAACCCCTCGGCATCGGCGAACGCGCCCCGCGCCTGTCCTGGATCACCCAGACTGACATCCCCGGCTGGCTCCAGCGGGCGTACGAGATCGAACTCGATGACGGCGACCGCACCGGCCTGATCGAATCGGCGGACTCGGTGCTCGTCGCCTGGCCGGGCGAACCCCTGCAGTCCCGCCAACGGCGTGCCGCCCGCGTACGCGTCCACGGCCACGACGGCTCGGCCAGCGACTGGAGCTCCTGGTCCTGGGTGGAGACGGGGCTGTTGGACCCCGCCGACTGGCAGGCGAGCGCGGCGGCCCCGCCGCGCGACCTCCTCGCCGACCCCGACGGGCCGGCGCTGCTGCTGCGTTGTACCTTCACCCTGCGCGGCCCCATCGCGCAAGCCCGCCTGTACGTGAGCGCGCACGGCACGTACGAGATCGAACTCAACGGCCGCGTGGTCGGCGACGATGTGCTCGCCCCCGGCTGGAGCAGTTACCACCACCGCCTGCGCTATCGCACCCATGACGTCACCGCCCTCCTGGCCGACGGCGGCAACGCCATCGGTGCGACCCTGGCCGACGGCTGGTATCGCGGCCGCGTCGGCTTCCGCGGCGGCAGGTCCGCGATCTACGGGGATCGAACCGCGCTGATCGCCCAACTGGAGATCACCTACGCCGACGGCACGACGGACACCATCGTCACCGATGGCGCCTGGCGCTGCTCCATGGGCCCGGTCACCGCGGCCAGCCTGTACGACGGCGAGAAGCACGACGCCCGCCTGCTCCCGGCCGGTTGGTCCGAGGCCGACTTCGACGACCACGCCTGGCTGCCCGCCGACGCCCTGCCGCACGACCCTGCGCTGCTGGTCGCGCCAACAGGCCCGCCGGTGCGCCGGACCGAGACTCTCCGCCCGGTCGAGGTGCTGACCGGTCCATCCGGCGAGACCGTCCTCGACTTCGGCCAGAACATCGCCGGCCGCCTGCGCATCCGCGTCCAGGGCCCGGCAGGCCACACCGTCACCCTCCGCCACGCCGAGGTCCTGGAGAACGGCGCACTGAGCCTGCGCCCCCTGCGTCACGCCGCCGCGCTGGACGAGTACACGCTGCGTGGCGACGACGAGCCGGAGACCTTCGAGCCGCGCTTCACCACGCACGGCTTCCGCTACGCCCAGATTGACGACTGGCCCGGGGAACTGAACCCGGACCACGTGCTCGCCATCGTCTGCCACACCGACATGCGGCCCATCAGCGAGTTCAACTGCTCGAACCCGCTGCTGAACCGGCTGCACGACAACGTCCGCTGGAGCATGCGCGGCAACTACGTCGACCTGCCCACCGACTGCCCGCAGCGCGACGAGCGCCTCGGCTGGACCGGCGACATCCAGGTCTTCGCCCCCACGGCCGCCTTCCTCTACGACTGCGCGGGACCGCTCGCCTCCTGGCTCGCCGACCTGTCCGCCGAGCAGAGTGAACACGGCACCGTCCCCGTCTTCGTGCCCTGGATCTCGCTCGAAACCGCTTCGGACGCCGTCCCGGCGGCCGCCTGGGGTGATGCGGCCGTGGTGGTGCCCTGGACGATCTATCAGCGGACCGGCGACCTCGACCTGCTGCGCGCCCAGTACGGGAGCATGAGCTCCTGGGTGAACCACATCGCACACCTGGCGGGGGAGACCCTTCTGTGGGACACCGGATTTCAGTACGGGGACTGGCTGGACCCGACGGCCCCACCTGGTAATCCCTTCGAGGCGCAAACCGATACGGGCCTGGTCGCCACCGCCTACCTGGCCTACTCCGCAGGCATTGTCGCCGAAACCGCCGGCCTGCTCGGCCACGCCGACGACGCCGCCCGCTACCGGCATCTGGCCGACCAGGTCAGGGGAGCTTTCGATACCGCCTATGCGACCCATGACGGCAAGGTGACCAGCGACTCTCAGACCGCCTACGCTCTTGCCCTCCGGTTCGGCCTCCTGCAGGGCACACAACGCCGGGTCCGCGCCGGCGAGCGCCTGACGCAACTCGTCCGCGAAAACGGTCACCGTATCGGCACCGGTTTCGTCGGCACTCCGCTCATCTGTGACGCCCTCACCGATGTGGGCGCCATCGATGACGCCTACCGGCTGCTGCTGCAGACCGAGTGCCCGTCCTGGCTGTACCCGGTCACCATGGGCGCCACCACCATCTGGGAGCGCTGGGACAGCCTGCTGCCCGACGGCTCCGTCAACCCCGGCGAAATGACCTCCTTCAACCATTACGCGCTCGGCGCGGTCGCCGACTGGATGCACCGCACCGTCGCCGGGCTGGCTCCGGCCGCGCCCGGCTACCGCCGGCTCCTCGTCCGACCGCGCCCCGGAGGCGGCCTCACCCATGCCTGCGCGAGCCTCGCCACCCCCTACGGCCGGGCCGAGGTCAGCTGGACACGCGACGGCGAGCAGCTGGCCCTGGTCGTCGTCGTCCCGCCGAACACCACCGCCGCGGTCCACCTGCCCAGCGACCCGGACAATGCCATCGAGGCGGACGCGGGACGCCATGTCTTCCGCTGCGTGCTCGGCCAGGCGGCCGGATGATCCGACATCATGACATCGACCACGCGGGACTGACCCTACGCTTCACACTGCACATCCCCGACAGTCGTCCGGCGACTCGCTGGCCGACGGTGGTGTTCGTCCACGGGTTCGCCAACAACCGCATGGAGAACCGTTCGTTCGTCCTGATGTCGCGGCTGCTGGAGAGTTCCGGTGTCGCCTCGGTCCGGTTCGATCTGTCCGGGCACGGGGAGAGCGACGGCGACTTCTTCGACGTCACCATCACCAGGGAGATCGCCGAAACCCGGGCGGTCGTGCGCGCCGTGCGCGCCCTCGACTTCGCCGACCCCGACCGTATCGCCCTTGTCGGAATGAGCATGGGTGGCGTCGTGGCAGGCATCGTGGCAGCAGAAGAGCCCGGCATCCGTGCCGCCTGCCTGTGGTCCCCGGCCGCCGTGGCCCCCTTCGAAGTGTGCACCGGGTACCTGAAGGGCCGAGACATCGGTGCCGAGATCCGCGACAAGGGATATTTCGACGCCGACGGTCACCGGATGAGCCCCGCCCTCGTCGAGGACATCGCCGGCCTCGACGTCTACGGCCGCGCCTGCGCCTATGAAGGGCCGGTGCGCATCATCCACGGCGACCGGGACGACATCGCTCCCCTTACCTACGCCCGCCGCTATCTCGACTACTACCACGGCAACGCCGAACTCGAGGTTGTCAACGGCGCCGACCATGGCTGGAGCACCGTGCCGCACCGCACCCGGCTGCACCAGTCCACCTTGGACTTCCTGCGCGAGCACCTGGAGCCTTCTCCATGATGATCGACAGAAGCTGGACCTCGACAGAAGATCCCTAGCCGGGCAGGACATCCAGGGACGGCCCGCGGTGCCGCAGATCGGCTGCATGCCTCGATGATCCTGCCACTGAGGATGCGTGCGGTGGCCCCGGACCTGCTGAGCTTCCCCGAGCACCCAACCGCTAGGCCGTTGATCCAAGACGCTGCCGTCAAGCACATCAGCTCCAGGCCCGGTCCCCGAGATGTGGGCTCCCGAGAGACCGGGCGGATCTGCATGCGATGGGCAATCGTGCTGTGAAGCCAGCCTGCGTTCCTAGATAAGCGGGCAGCTGTTGCGGTACTGCGAAATTCCGTCCCGATTGGTCAACGGACACAGGAACTGGCTGTAGCGGACGTCATCGTCGATGAATATCTTCATCCAGGGGATCATGGTGCGCGCGAGCGTGGTGCTCGGCTGCCCGATGTAGTTGTGACCGGCGCCGGCGATCTCGATATACGCCTTCTCGGTCGTCGCCGGCATGGTGTTGTACATGGTGGTCAGGCGCGACGGAGGCACCAAGGTGTCATTCTGCATCGCGTAGACGAGGGTCGGGACTCGATCGGTGGACAGGTTTCCCGAGGGCAGATAGGGCGCGTTCCCGATAGCGGCCTGAAGGGAGGGGCGCCGCAAGGCCGCGTCGAGGGCACCGCCTCCGCCCATGGAGTGCCCGGCTACGGCCAGCCGGCCGGCGTCGACCCGGCCTCGTACTGAACTGCGTTGAGTCAGGTAGTCCAGTGCCGCGAGCAGCTGTGTGCCACGGCTGACAGGGCTGTCGTTGAGGTTGTTGGTCTCGATGCCGAACACGACGAAACCTTGAGAGGCCAACCGAGGCCCCAGCCAGGCGATGCCGGGCCACGTGCCGTTGAGACCGGGAGAGATGGCTATCGCGCCGAAGGTGCCCTGATCGGTGGCTGTCGGGTAATAGATTGTCCCGCCACCGTATGACCGCACCAATGTCCAGGTGTCAAGGGCGCTATAGTGATCGTTCATCCCATTTGGGTGAGGTGAGGCTATGATCGGCGCGCATTGAGGCCCGCGTATCGCCCAGTTAACGCGCTATTGCACGCGCGCGTGGCCGCCTATGGTCGGAAACTCTGAACGCTTCTTCCGGTCGTTGGAGAGAGAGCACGTGAGCGACCCCGCTCGCATCCTTTCGATAGGTGACTTGCGTACCGGTGCCGTCCGAATGCTGTTGGGGCAAGCCGGCGTCGCGCTGCACGCCACTCCGATCGCTGAACGCGGTGCCGCTACCGTCTTCCCCCGGCGGACGGCGACCTATGAGGCAACGTTGCTTAGCAGAACAAGCCTTCGGTGATTTCATCTGCGAGAAGACTGGAAACCGTTACTCAAGTAGTGCCTTGACACCCCCTCGCCCAACGCCTACGTTATCCGCATCGGGGAGTCGTTTAAAACGATTCAATAACCTGGAGGGACCTGTGAGAACCTCCCACCGCACGGTCGGCATGGCTATGGCCGTGCTCGCAACGGCGGCCCTGACCTCCTGCGGCTCCGGCTCCGGCTCGGAGCCCGTTGCCAGCGGCACCGTGACCCTGTCCTTCTTGACAGGTTCCGACCAGACGGCCGTGGACACCTCGAAGGCGCTGGTCGATGCGTTCATGAAGGCCAATCCCACCATCAAGATCGAGACAGAGACGCGGCCGGGTGGCAGTGAGGGCGACAATGTCATCAAGACCCGGTTGTCCACCGGCGAGATGACGGACGTCTTCTGGTACAACTCCGGCTCGTTGCTGCAGGCGCTGAACCCGGCGCAGACCCTCGTTGACCTGACCGGCGACCCGGTTCTGGCCAACGTCCAGACCGACTATCTGCCTGTCGTGACGCAGGAGAACAAGGTGTACGGCGTTCCGGCCGCCTCGCTGACCGGCGGCGGCATTCTGTACAACCGCAAGGTCTACGAGCAGCTCAAGCTGGAGGTCCCCAAGACCTGGGCCGAGTTCATGGCCAATAACGACAAGATCAAAGCGGCCGGGATCACCCCGATGATCGGCACGTACAAGGACACCTGGACCTCGCAGCTCTTCGTGCTCGCCGACTTCCACAACGTGCAGTCCGCGGTGCGGAACTTCGCGCAGGACTACACCGCAGGCAAGGCCAAGTTCGCCACCACACCCGCCGCGGCGACCGGGTTCCAGCACCTGGCCGACGTGCACGCCAAGGACTACTACAACAAGGGCTTCGGCTCGGCCACCCTCGATCAGGGTCTGAAGATGCTGGTCGAGGGCAAGGGCGCGCACTACCCGATGCTCAGCGCGCTGCTGCCGCCGCTGCTGAAGACCTATCCGCAGACGGCCACCGACGTCGGCCTGTTCGGCATCCCGGGCGATGACCCGGCCACGAGCGGTGCCACCGTCTGGGAGCCGAACGCCATCTACATCGCCAAGACCACCGAGAAACTCGACGCGGCCAAGAAGTTCCTGGTGTTCGTCGCCTCGCCGGCGGGCACCGAAGCGGTCACCGCGGCCGTGCCGCCGTCCGGGCCGTACCGCATCAAGGGCTCCAAACTGCCGGAGGACGCCCTCCAGGTGGCCAAGGACCTGCAGGTCTACATCGACAAGGGCGCCACCGCGCCGGCGCTGGAGTTCCTGTCGCCGATCAAGGGCCCGTCACTGGAGCAGATCACCGTCGCCGTGGGCTCCGGGCTGACACCGCCCGCCGAGGGCGCGGCCCAATACGACAAGGACGTGGAGAAGCAGGCCAAACAACTAGGTCTCGCAGGATGGTGACCCAGCCCCATGCCGGGCTCGAGGAGGGCCCGGCATGGCGTTTGGCCGGAAGCATGTCCGCCCAGTGCCCTTCATCCATGGTCATGGCCACGCGCCCTCGAACCGAAGGCGGAGCGGACGGCACACATTGCTTCACGCCTCGTGGCCCTGCCACCAGCTGGCGGCAGAGCGCGCCGATCAGACCATCCCTGCGATGAAGCCTTTCGATTCCATGAGGAAGTCGGCCAGATAGCCGTCGTGCGGAACGTTCGGGGCGTTCCAGTACGTCGGGTGCGCTCCTCCATAGACGTTGCGGATGCTCGGCTCGTCGATCAGCTGCTCGACCAGTCTTTCGTTGCTCACCAGAACGGTGAGCACGAGTGTGTCCTTGAACGGCTGGATTCCCGCCTCGGTGGTCCAGCCTGCCACCCACACGCAGGGGAAGGGCATCTCGGCCCGCACCTGTGCGGCATCGGGGCTTTTTACCACGAATACGGCCGGACGTACAGCCGCGCTCCCGTCGCCGAGCTCGTCGACGATTCCGTCGCCGCCGAGCAAGGGTGTGGTGCCACGGGCCACGTCGAGCAGGTGCCGCTCGAACGCCCGCGCCGCCTCGACCGGCTGTACGGGGAGCACAGCCTCTTCCGCTTCCGGTGGCAGGCTGGGCAGCGCCGCCAGGCGCTCGGCGAGAGCCGTGGCGAGTGGCAAGGGATCACCCTCGACGAAGACGGCAGTCGTGTTCGTGCATCCCGTGCCTCCGCCTCGGCTCGCCGAGTCCACGATGAGATCCAGGTGCTCGCGCCAGTCGACATCGGCACCGATCAAGATCTTCGATCGCCCCGGCCCCTGTGGCAGCACGGCCTGTGACGCGTACTTCTCGACGATGGCGTCACCGCCGTAGACCATCGACCGGTCGGCGCCGCGGATCATCTCGTCGGCGGCTTCGTACTCCCCGGGCAAGAAAACCACCTGGTCATCGCCGAAGCCGGCCATGCGAAGAGCCGAGACGAGACGGTAAGGGGTGAACGGTTCGCGGCGGGATGGCCGCACGGCGACACGGTAGCCGAGCGCCAGCGCCGCGATCCAGTCGGCATGGATGGCGGGATGGTTGCCTGCGGCGTGCACACCGAAGATCCGTCCTCGGCGAACCCACAGGGCCGTCCCGTTTTTGGCGGATGGATCGCGCCAGTGATCGACTGCCGCTGTCGGACGGGCGAACTGCGCGTAGTCGTAGGCGGCTGTGCAGTAGCGTGCCACCTTTTCTGTCGCGGCCCGCACTGTGGTGATGGCCAGCCCTGTGGCACGGCTGACGACAAGCTGGTACTCCTCGACGGTGAGTCCGCCGATCGTTGCCGACCGGAACAGATCGCCGGCTTGGGCCAGCGCGGCCAGCCTCTGTTCGATCGGGGCGTCTCGGCCTTGCGCAGCGCCGACAGGGTGCGCGAGACGTACGGGACCGGGATCAGGCTCAGCTCGGCCAGCCCGTGGCCCGTCACATCAGTGATGGGGGCACGCCTGCGCGAGCGGTAGGCGCCGTTCGGCCCCAGCGCAGGCAGGTCGAGAAGTTCGTTGCCCGACATCGTCAGTACACACCCTCGACGACCTGGGTCCCGCTGAATTCGGCGAACGGCTCGATGTCGGCGACCGAGTCGCCGACCTGATCCGCCACCGGTTCGATCCGCGTCGCCAGGTCGCGCTCGGCGTTGTTGGGCAGCAGGAACGACATGCTGAGGTGGTTGACGACCAGCTGGCCCCGCTGCCCGTACGGCACCTTTTCGCCAGTGGCCGGGTCCACGACCGAGAATGTCACATGGGGAGAGACGGTCGGATCGAAGATGCAGACATCATCGTGGCCGAAGTCTGGACGCTCGCTGCCTCCCGCGCCGAGGGCCATCGTCGTCCCGTAACGGCCTGAAAGGTGCACGCCAGGAAAGACGTCGGTTCGGTAGAAATACCTGCTGTCGGCGTCCATGTGCGCGCCACCCCAGATGATGTGGCTCACCTTGTCGCGAATCAGTCCGACCAGGTCGTCGCGCCGCACCAGCCGTGCCAGGAGGGGAGCGGTGACGCGGAGCACAGCCACGTTCTGATCCTTGAGGACGTACGCCGCCTGATCGATGATGTGGTCCACGTAGGCGTCGACAACGGCTGTGTTGCCGGCAACGGTCTGCTTCTTCACCCATCTCGGGTCTAGGTCGACGCCGAACACCGCGATTCCGTTCCCGTAATCGGCCGCCGCTCGCTTCATCTGCTCGAACGCGCCATGCGGTCCGCTGGGAAAGAGTGTCAGCCACCCCTTGTCCTTGGGCGTGTTGGCCTTCCCCAGCACAGACGACTCACTGGCCGCCAGCCGGGTGGCGAATTCACGCAACAAGGGAATTCTTTTGGGGGCGCCGGTCGTGCCGCCGCTCTCGATGACTCCCACAATATCGGGGCGCGGGCCGAACCCCCGCGGAATGAGCATCTCTACGGGCACATCCCGCAGCTCGTCCGTGACATTGGGAAACAGGCGCAGATCTTCAAATGATTTGATGTCGGCGCGAGGATCGAATTCCAAGGATGAGGCCCGGTTCAGCCAGAAAGGAGTACCGGTGTCCGGATGGAAATGCCAGGCCATGGCGGCCTGGACAAATTCGTCGGGGTCCGGTGTAACCCCGGGTGGAAGATCCAGAGCGGGCGGAGGAGTTGTACTCACGGCGCCACCTCCCCTGCCTCGGAGACGATCATGTCATAACAACAGACGGTCGTCGCCATGACACAGAATGGCATGTGGAGGGACGTTACACCCTGTTCGCCGAAAATGGCAAACGACATCGTAACGCTTGACGAATTTAAAAGGTAACGTTAACGTCACTACATGGCGCCTAGCCTGTCACAGCTGCACTGGAGGCGCCAGCAGCCTGCGTGGAGGGGGCCAGGTGATGACATTAGACTTCGGGACATGACAACCGAGGGCGCCGAATCACGCCGACTTCAGCCTGCCGCAGGGATCGCGGAGGTGGCGCGCGTGGCCGGCGTCTCGAACATGACGGTGTCGCGGGTGATCAACGATCAGCCCGGCGTGGGAGCGCGGACGCGAGCGCGGATCCGCGTGATCATGGAGGAACTCAACTACCGGCCCAACTCGACCGCGCGGGCGCTGAAGACGGGTCGGCCCACCTCTATCGGCATCATCTGCTTGGCCACCACGTTGTATGGGCCCGCTGTCACGTTGTTCGGTGTGGAGCAGGCGGCACGAGCAGCCGGCTTCTCGGCGAACGTGATCAGCCTCAACGCCATCACCAAGGTCACTCTCGAGCAGGCGACGGCCCAGCTGAGGCAGCTTCCCGTCGCGGCCACGATCATCATCTCCCCCCTGAGTTCGAGCGCCGAGTCATTGCGCGACCTGCCGGACGAACCTCCCACGGTGGCGATCTGGGCGCCATCGGACTTGGACGTCTCCGTGGCAGCGGTCGATCATGAGCACGCCGCCGCAGCGGCCACCCAGCACTTGGTGTCGCTGGGTCACGAGACGGTCTGGCACGTGTCCGGCCCTCTGGGCTGGACCGGGGCCGAACATCGTGTCGCCGGATGGCGCCGCGCGTTGGAGCAAGCTGATCGTCCTGTTCCGGAGCCCGTCGAGGGAGACTGGACGGCACGCTCCGGTTTCGAGGCGGGGCTGGCCATCCTGCGAGATCGCGCCGTGACCGCGGTGTTCGCCGCCAACGACCAGATGGCGCTGGGCGTCCTGCGAGCCGCCCGGGTGCTGGGCAGACGGGTGCCGGAGGACCTGAGCGTCGTCGGCTATGACGACGGGCCGGACTCGGCGTACTACTCTCCTCCGCTGACCACGATCCGGCAGGACTTCACGCTTCTGGGGGAGCGGGCTCTCCAGCTCGCCCTGGCCAGGATCGGCCATCCGGCCCGTCCGGCGCCCGACACGCTCGTCGAACCTGAACTGGTGATCCGCGAGTCGACGGCGCCCCCTCCTCGCTGACCGAACCCTTCCGTCCACACCCCATCAGCCGCGCCAGTTACGTTAACGTTATCTTTTTTCTCCGGAAACGGGTTGACGCAGCAGATTGCGTTAACGTTAACTAACTGAGCTGCAAGCTTTCTACTGGAGAACCTGTGAAGATCACCGAAGTCGTGACCACACCGGTTGCGATCAAGTACCGCCCGGAGTATCAGGCCGACAAGCGTTATTATCCGAAGCCGCCCGAGCAGACCAATGTCATCGTGGAGATTCACACCGACGAAGGTCAGGTCGGAATCGGGGAGGCGGCACACGCTCCGGGCATTTACGGGGAGACGGCGGGTGCCACGATCGCGGGCATCGATTACGTCACCCCAGCGCTCCTCGGGCAGGATCCCCGGCAGATCACAAAGATCAATATGGGCATCGACCGGTTGTCGCCCGTCGGCAACATCGCAGCCAAGGCGGGCCTCGACATCGCTCTGCACGACCTGGTCGGCAAGATTCTCGGCGTGCCGGTCTATCAGCTTCTCGGCGGGCGCGTGCACGAGTCCGTAAAAACTCACATCACCCCGGCGACCTACGAGGACACCGCCAGTGACCTGCTAGAGTTGATCGACAAAGGTTATCGTGCGTTCAAGCAGAAGATGAGCGGCGATACGGAATACGATCTCGCGTTGATCGAATCTCTTCTTGATCGGGTGCCCGATCACGTGGTGCTCAGTCTGGATGTCAACCAGGGCTGGAGCGTCAAAGAGACCCTGGACGTCATCAGCGTCCTCGAGCGGCGCGCAAAATTCCCCAGAAACGTCATTCTTGAACAACCCATCGACGGCGCGGACATCCGAGGTGCCGCCCGCATCAGAAATGCCACCGCAATCCCTATCATGTTGGACGACGGAATTCGTACGGCAGCAGACCTCCAGCGCATTCTCGACGCCGAGGCCGCTGACATCGTGAGCCTGAAGATCAGCCGTGTCGGCGGCATTCAGCGCTGCCTGCAGATGATCAAAATGGCGGAAGCCACGAATGTGTCGTACATCGTGGACGAGATCAATGAGATGCGGGTGGCCAACACCGCCGTCGCCCATCTCGCCCTCGCCTCGAAGTCGCCCCTGTACACGGGCGTCGCCTGCCACCTCCTCTTGGAGACCGACATCGTCACCAGTGGCGGAGTGTGGATCGAGGACGGTGAGGCGCACGTCAACGATCGCCCCGGCCTGGGTATCGACGGGCTGGATCTGTCCACCGTCGCCTTGCCGCGGGCCGCGTAGCGCACGCTCATGAGACAAGTACGCATCGGGGTCACCGAGAAGAATCGCAATCCGTACTGGGACATGGTGAACGCGGGCTGGCTGGACGCCGCGGCCAAGCTTGACCTGTCGGTCGAGATAGCCGCGCCGGAAAGCGAGGACATACACCGGTTGAATTCGTAGAGTCGGTCATGGTTTTGCCGGGGTGTCGAGGGTGAGACCGGTCTGGGTCAGGCAGCCGGTGAGCAGGTGGGGCCGGTACTGGATCTTCTTCAGCTTGCGTTTGATG
>NZ_JADOGI010000221.1 GCF_015645445.1 Nonomuraea cypriaca
CCGCCGCCGAGGACGCTGGAGCTGCTCCTGCCCGGCTCGGTCAAGGAGCCGCTGCCCTCGCCGGAGACCGGGCGACTGCCGGAGGTGTCCCGACCGCGGTTGCGCCTCTGGCAGGTCCCCGTCGTCGTGCCGCCGGTCGCGACGGCGCTGCGGGTGGTGTCCGAGCAGACCGGCACCGCGACCGTCCGCCACTGGGCCGCCGTCGCCGCCTTCGCCCGCGACCTCGTACGCCGCGGCCGTGTCATCCCGCAACTCGTCCCCGCCCCACCCGCCACTGCCTCGACCACGACTCCCGGCCACGCCACAGCCCCGGACAATCCACCTGCGGGCGGCGCCACACACCATTCCCCGGGCGGGGACTCGATGGCGGCGTGGGCGCTTCCCCAGGCCGGCGCGCGGGCCGTGTGGCGGGCCGTCCTGACCGGTGCCGACGCCGGATACTTCCGTGAGCTGGCGCTTGCCATGCCGCCGGCCTGCCGCACGTCGGCGGCCGAGCGCCCGTCGGCGGACGTGCTGCGGGAGGCGCTCGACGCGTTCACCGACGCGCTCGTCAGGCAGGCCGTCAGCGAGCCTCTCGTCGCCCGGCCCGGGACTCTCCAGGAGCGCTGGCTGGCGGCGCTGACCGGCCCGGACCAGAGCTGCCCCGACGTCCCCGAGCTACGCGCGGAGCTGGAGAAGTGGCACGACGCCGTGGCGGCGGCCGAGGGCGCGACCCGCGTGTGTTTCCGCCTCCAGGAGCCCGCCGGCGACGACGACTGGCGGGTGGAGCTGGCGCTGCAGGCCGCCGACGACCCCAGCCTCTACGTGCCGGCCGCCGACGTGTGGAGCGGCGAGCAGGTGACGGGACTGCCGGGGCGGCCGGAGCGAGAGCTGCTGGCCGGGCTGGGCCGGGCGGTCCGGCTCTATCCCGAGCTCGACCACGCCCTGCGCGTGCCCCAGCCGAGTGAGCTGGCGCTGGACACGGCGGGGGCGTTCGGGTTCCTGCGGCAGGCGGCGCCGTTGCTGCAGGCGGCCGGGTTCGGGGTGCAGCTCCCGCGCTGGGCCGGCCGCACGCGGCTGGGACTCAAGCTGACCACCAGGACCAAGACGCAGACGGCGGCCGCCGGCCAGGGGTTCGGGATGCGGGAGCTGGTCGACTTCCGCGTCGATCTGGCGGTAGGCGACGAGACGATCAGCGAGGCGGAGCTGGCCGAGCTGGCCAGGCTCAAGGTGCCGCTGGTCCGGGTCCGCGGCCAGTGGGTGGAGCTGGACGACCGGCAGCTCAAGGCCGCGCTCAGAGCCGTGGAGAGCGGCCGTACGGGCGAGGCGGCGGCCGGCGACCTCCTCCGCGAGATCGTGCGGGACGACGGTGAGCTGCCGCTGCTGGAGATCGACGCGGACGGCGTGCTCGGCGACCTGCTGTCCGGCCGGGCGGAACGGCGCCTGACCCCGCTGGCCACCCCGGCGGGCCTGGACGCCACGCTCAGGCCGTACCAGGAACGCGGCCTGGCGTGGCTGAGCTTCCTGTCGGAGCTGGGCCTGGGCGGCGTGCTGGCCGACGACATGGGGCTGGGCAAGACGATCACCACGCTGGCGCTGCTCGTCCACGAGCGGGCCGACACCCCGACGCTGCTGGTCTGCCCGATGTCGCTGGTGGGCAACTGGCAGCGGGAGGCGGCCAGGTTCGCGCCGGACCTGCGCGTCTACGTCCACCACGGCAGCGGCCGCGACGCCGCGCGCGTCACCGGGGCCGACCTGGTGATCACGACGTACGGCACCGCACAGCGCGACCTGGAGACGCTCAAGCGGCACGAGTGGCGCAGGGTGGTGTGCGACGAGGCCCAGGCGATCAAGAACAGCGGGACGTTGCAGGCCAGGGCCGTACGCTCGATCCCGACCGGCAGCAGGCTGGCGCTGACCGGCACGCCGGTCGAGAACCACCTGGCCGAGCTCTGGTCGATCATGGAGTTCGCCAACCCGGGGCTGCTCGGGCCGCGCTCGCGGTTCAGGACCAGGTTCCAGGAGCCCATCGAGGCCCGCCAGGACGAGCAGGCGGCCCAGGCGCTCAAGCGGGCGACGGGCCCGTTCATCCTCCGCCGCGTCAAGACCGACAAGTCGATCATCTCGGATCTGCCGGAGAAGCTGGAGGTCAAGGAGTGGTGCCCGCTCACCCCCGAGCAGGCCTCGCTCTACCAGGCGGTCGTGGACGACATGCTGGCCAAGATCGACGACAGTGAGGGCATCGAGCGGCGCGGCCTGGTGCTGGCGACGATGGCCAAGCTCAAGCAGGTCTGCAACCATCCGGCCCACCTGCTCAAGGACGGCTCCCGGCTGTCCGGCAGGTCGGGCAAGCTCGCCCGCCTGGAGCAACTGTCCGAAGAAATCCTGGCAGAAGGCGAAAAAGCGCTACTTTTCACGCAATATGCGGAATTCGGGACCATGCTCCAGCCGTACCTCTCCCAACACCTCGGCAGGCCGGTCCTGTGGCTGCACGGCGGCCTGCCGAAGAAGACCCGCGACCGTCTGGTCGACCGGTTCCAGAACGACGGGGAGCCGATGTTGTTCGTCCTGTCGCTGAAGGCGGCGGGGGTCGGGCTCAACCTGACGGCCGCCAGCCACGTCATCCACGTGGACCGCTGGTGGAACCCGGCCGTCGAGGACCAGGCCACCGACCGCGCGTTCCGCATCGGCCAGCGCAAGAACGTCCAGGTGCGCAAGCTGATCTGCGCGGGCACCCTCGAAGAGCGGGTGGACGAGATGATCGAGCGCAAGAAGGCGCTGGCCGAGCGCGTCGTCGGCACCGGCGAGGACTGGCTCACAGATCTGTCGACCACCGAACTGCGCGAGGTGTTCGAGCTCACGGCCGAAGGGGTGAGCTGACATGCCGTGGTACGACGGCGGCAAGCCGATCAAGGTCGAGGGCGGCATCAAGGCCCGCACCCGGCGCGGCTCCATCGGCTCGGCCTGGTGGTCCAGGCGGTTCATCGACATCCTGGAGCGCATCTGCGACAAGGGCCGCCTCTCGCGCGGCCGCGCCTACGCCCGCCAGGGCCAGGTCCTGTCCATCGACCTGTCCCCGGGTGAGGTCAGGGCCGCCGTGCAGGGCTCGCGCCGCACCCCGTACAAGATCGTGATCAGGATCGAGGCGTACGACGAGAGTCGCTGGGCCGTCATCGAGGAGGCCGTCGCGGCGCAGGCCGTCCACCGGGCCAAGCTGCTGGCCGGCGAGATGCCGACGGAGATCGAGGAGTTGTTCGCGGCGCTCGGGATCGACCTGTTCCCGCGCGACCTGGACATGGACTGCTCGTGCCCGGACTGGGGTTTTCCCTGCAAGCACCTGTCGGCCGTGCTCTACCTGCTGGCCGAGTCGTTCGACGACGACCCGTTCCTGGTGCTGGCCTGGCGCGGGCGCACCCGCGAGCAGTTGCTCGGCTCGCTGGCCGACGAGCCGGCGGATGATCCGCTGTGGGTGGAGGACGTGCCGTTCGCCGACCGGCTGGCCGACTTCTACGCCCCCGGCGCCACGGCCCACCGGCCGGAGCGCCGCCCCGCGACCGCCGCCCCCGACCTGCTCCTGCGCGTCTTCCCGCCGCCCGGCGACCTGACGCGCCCCCTGACCCCGGCCTACCGCAGCCTCACGGACACCTGATTCCCGCTTCCCAGCGCCTCACCGACACCCGACCGCGAGCGGCCGGAGCCGCGCGGACACATGACTGCGGGCTGCGAGGTCTCGCGGACAGGTGACCTCCCCCTCGCAGACATCTGACCGCGGGCCGGCGGAGTCTTGTGGACACGTGAGGCGGCGTGGGCCTCAGCGGTCCTCGAAGGAGTCGGGGACCATGACGCGCACGCCGTTGGGGACCACGCGGAGCCTGATCGGGGTGCGCAGCCGCACCTCGCCGTCCACGTCGGCCGCCATCGGCGGGTCGGTCTCCAGCAGCATCTCCCGCCCCACCACGAACGGCCCGCCCGCGAGGCTGCGCCAGCGGCCCGTGGTGGCCCTGATCAGGGTCTCGCCGAGGAGGCGCAGCTTCTTGCCGGAGCCGAGCTGGTAGGCCACCAGCATGCCGTTGTCGATGCTGATGTCCCTGGCCACCTGCCAGCCGCCGTGGAAGCGGCCGTTGGCGATGTTGAGCTGGTGGGTGAGCAGCTCGTGGCGCTGCCCCTCGACCGTGATGTAGGCACGGAACGGCCGGTGCCCCGGCAGGATCGTCAGCGCCGTCAGCGGGTAGGCCGGACGGCCCACGATCCGCTTGAGCCACGGCTTGACCTTGCCCGCCACCTCGACGGACACCCCGAAGCTGGCCAGGTTGGCGAACGGGCGGTCGTCGGCCATGCCCAGATCGATGTCGGCCACCTTGCCGGTGGCGAACACCCTGATCGCCCCGGCCAGGTCGAGCGGCAGGCCGAGGCTGCGGGCGAAGTTGTTGGTGGTGCCGAGCGGCAGCACGCCGAGTGCCACGTCACGGTGGGCGACGTGGCGCACCGCCGAGGAGAGCGTGCCGTCGCCGCCGCCCACGATGAGCAGGTCGGGCCCGGTGGCCAGGGCCGTGTCGAGCAGGTCGCGCAACCTCTTGGGGTTGTAGACCGACAGCTCGGCCAGCGGCTCGTACCCCAGGTTGTGGATCTGCTCGATCACCTCGAAGTAGTGGCGGCGGCCACGACGCGAGCGAGTGTTCACCACCACCGCCACCCGGCGATCCCTCCGGATCGCCTCGGTGTGCTCGGTCTTGGTGCGCAGTTCGCTCATGGTCATCAATCGTAGGGGCACACCCCGCGCCCTGAGGTCAGTCGCTGAACGCGACCAACCTTAGGTGCACTGCGTGCTACCTGAGGTCGATCGCTGAACGCGACCAACCTTAGGGGCACACCCCGCGCCCTGAGGTCAGTCGCTGAACGCGACCAACCTTTCGTGCTGACCGGTGGGCCGCCGTAATACAACCCGGCGGCCCGATGGATTACTTCTTCGGCGGGACCACGTAGACGACGGCGCCGAGGTTGCCCGGAAGCGGGCTCACCAGCTTGAACTGAACGCCCAGCGCCTTGCCCTCGTCACCGGGGTTGCCGGTGCCGAGCACGGAGCCGCCGGCCACGAGGCCGTACAGCTCGGGCGCGGGAGTGCCGTCCTGGTGCACCACGCGGGTCGTGTACGTCTGGTCGTCCTTCGCCGGCACGACCACCGAGGCGTCGAAGTCTCGGTAGTGGAGGCCGCCGTCGATCTCCTCGATGCCCGGGTGCCAGGTCTTGGCGTCGGTGAAGTCCTTGACGCCGTTCTGCGCCTTGAAATCGGTGCAGTACTCGCTGCCCGGCTCGCCCGCCCCCTCGATGCACTCCTTGAACGGGTACGTCTTGCCGAAGCCGAACGCGGCGTTCGACGTCTGCACGCGGCCCTGGAGGTTCTTGTTGAGCTGTGGGTCCTTCTCCGCGGCGACCCCGGTGCGGCGCAGCGGGTCGTAGTGCGAGTCCACGACCAGGAGGCTGCCCTTGGGCCCGATGCTCGGCGCGAGGTTGCGGGTGGAGGCGATGTTGTTGGTGGTGTACGTCGAGTCGCGGAGCCAGACCAGCAGGCCGGGCGCGTTGTACTTCACCTTCTGCACCTTCCACGCACCGTCAAGCTGGTAGTCGGTGTCGTAGGTGTACTGCAGGCCCTTGTCGAAGCCGTCGAAGTTGCGCCACTCCGCCAGGTAGAAGCGGTCGATCTGGCGCTCGCCGTTGTTACGGCTCCAGCCGGTGCCACTCGTGTTGGTGAAGGTGCCGCCGACGGCCAGCCACCCGTTGTCGCCGCCCTCGACGTCGTCGCTCCACACGGCCGTGCCGCCGTTGGTGAGCTCGAAGTCGTCGGCGTGCCAGCCGCGCGGCGTGAAGGCCGCGTCGGTGTTGTACGTCAGCCGCAGCTTGACCGTCTGCCCGGCGTACGGCGTCAGGTTCGCGTAGTCGTGCCGCCAGCCGTCGGTGTTGCCGGTGAGGCCGTACTTCTTGTTGCCGAACGTGCTGAGGTTCTTGTTCGGGTCCGGGTAGTCGTCAGGCGTGGTGACCTCGTTGCCGGCCTCGTCGAAGACCTTCTGCTGGGTCCAGGTCTCGCCGCCGTCGGTCGAGACCTCGACGAAGCCGAAGTCCCAGTCCTGCTCGATCTCGTAGTTGTTCCACATCCAGAACCGGACGTCGGTCCCGGCCGGAACGGGCAGGTCGCGGGTGAGGGTGACGTTGCCCCACTCCTGGTCCAGGTTGGTCCACCAGGCGTTCGTGCCGCTGTGCGGCTCGATCATCGCCAGTGGCTCGGAGGCCAGGTTCACCCGGACGCCGTCCTGGGTGAGCTTGGGCGTGCGCGACGACTGGCCGACGGTGACGAGCTTGGCCGCGTCACCGGGGTCGAACGTCTTCGGGTTCGCCCAGCCCAGCACCCACTTGTCCCACAGGCCCATGTGGGTCGGCATCGACTGGAAGATCGGGCCCGAGTGCGAGCCGCTGGACATCAGGTCCCAGAAGTCGACGGCCGAGCTGGCCGCGCCCGAGGTGTCGTACAGGTCGGGCAGGCCGAGGTCGTGGCCGTACTCGTGGGCGAAGACGCCGACGCCGGAGTCCTCGGGCTGCACGATGTAGTTGGAGATCTTCTTGTCGCTGCCGGGGATCCGGTAGCCGCCGGCGACCGCGCTGGAGTGCGCCCAGATGGCGTACGTGCCCTCGGCGCCGCCGTCGGAGGACTTGTCCTTGCCCGCGTGCACCAGCACCAGGTGGTCGACGACACCGTCGGGCTCCTGGTGGTTGCCGTCACCGTCGGCGTCGGAGACGTCCTCGACGTCGTAGTCCGCCCACGGGAAGTCGGGCTGGGCCTCGGCGAGGGCGTTCACCGTGTCGATGGCGAGCTGCCCGGCGCCGAGCTCGTTGCTGGGGTGGCCGGACATGTCCTGGGGCGCTCCGCCGCAGGCCGCGGCGCCGTACCAGGCCTCGGAGTGCGGGGCCTTGATCCAGCCCACCGCCGAGCCGGTCACCGAGTAGGCGCCCTTCGACATCTCCTCGTACATCTTCTTCATCGTGGAGCCGGAGATGTCGATGCCGCGCTTGCCGTCGCGCGGGTCCTTCAGGTCGGGGCGGATCCGCTCGGTGATGCCCTTGTCGGTGTAGAGCATCTTGTTGAAGTGCTCGGTGCTGAAGTCCTTGACCCAGAAGGAGTTGTTGTCCTTGTGCGGCAGCGTGGCCGGGTCAGGGATGTTGTTGTGCAGAGGGCCGTTCTTGAGCGTGCCCGGCGGCTCGACCACGCAGTCGTTCGGCGCGCTGCCGACCGTGCGCAGGCGGTTGAAGCCGGAGAAGTCGTCGTTGGCCTGCTCGTTGAACTCGACGAGTACTGTCAGGAGCTTGGCCGTGCGGGTCTGCTTGGAGTTCTTGTAAATCCATTCAGCAGGGTTGCGACCCGTTCTGATGGCCTCGTTCTCGCGGGCGGCGAGAATGCGACCGGCCGCCGGATTGCCGCTGCTGAACTTCCTGTCGAACTTCTCGGCGGGAGTCAGCGAACGCGCCTTGGGATCCGTGAGCGTCGGCTCCTTCGGGTCCTTCTCGACGCGCGGCGGGGCGTAGTTGATGTAGAAGTCCGAGGCCGCGGGCTCGTACGAGGCGATGGACGTCGCTTGAGCGCTGGGCGCGGTCAAGGCGGCCGCGAGCAAGGCGACCGCCGGGAATGTTGCTAACAGGCGCTTTGTGCTGGGCACCAGGAACCCTCTCTGCCCGGGATCGCCGGGCGCATGGCCATAGGGTGTGCAATGCCGGACGGTAGAGGGTCGGTCAAGCTAACGTAAAGTACGTTGTTGAAACGTGATCAAACTACGACAATCCCACCATCAACCTCACAGCGACGACCCCGCCCGCGATGGCCGCCCCGTAACACAGCACCGCTATCAACAAGTCGAATCTGGCGATGCCGAGCAGCTCCTCACTCGTGGACCTGATCCGGTGCGCGGCGTGAAAGAGACACAGCACCACGACCACGACCAGCGCGATCCGTACGACGATGTTGCCGGCCAGCGCGCGCAGGTGCTCGGCGGTGGGCCAGTCGAGCACGCCGAACGGCATGAGCACCCCGAAGAGCAGCACGAGCACCGGCAGCACGAGAGCGGCCACCACTCCCCCACCGCTGAACAACAGCCACAGGTACGGCTCCGGCGTGCGTTTCATGGCGACCTCAGGACGAAGTAGGCGATCAACGCGGAGATCAGCAGCCAGGCGGTGTGGTTGCCGCCCTGGATCATCCAGGCGGGCACCCGCCAGTCGTCCAGGCGGACGACGGTGGCCTTGGGGGCGAGGTTCAGGAACGTGACGGCGTGGAAGACGGTCGCGGCCAGCGTCAGGACGTTGATCGCGATCATCCACGGCCGGGCGGCCAGCGCGGCGAACTCCTGGAGGCCGCCGCCGAGCACCGCGCCGACGAGCATCAGCAGGAAGACGATCGACCAGGCCACGAAGACGCTGGTCAGCTCGCGCAGCACGAAGACGATGTAGTGACGGCTGCGGGCGAACCACAGGTGGTCGCGCGGCGGCCGGTAGGCGTCGGAGGTGGTGCGCACCGCGGCGCTCGGCGTGATCTCGTCGCTCATCGTCTGCTCCAGGGCAGCACCGAGCGCAGGGCCGCGGTCACCTTGTAGCGCTGGATGGCCTCGGCCGGGTCCACGTGCTTGGGGCAGACCCGCGTGCAGTCGCCGACGAACACGCAGCCCCACACCGAGTCGTCCAGGTTGAGCACGTCGAACCGGTCGCCCATGTCGCGGGAGTCCAGGTTGTAGCGCTGGGCGAGGGCGATGGCGGCCGGGCCGAGGAAGTCGGGGTCCAGCACGTAGACGGGACAGGCCGAGTAGCACAGCAGGCAGTTGATGCACATGCTGTACTGCTTGTACGCCTCCAGCTGCGCCGGCGTCTGGGCGTACTCCGTGGTCAGCGGCAGCTCCTCGCCCTCCCTGACCAGCCAGGGCCGCACGGACGACAGCTTGGCCAGGAAGTCGTCGATGTCCACGACCAGGTCCCTGATGACGGGGAACCCCTTCAGCGGCTCGATGCGCACCGGCCCCTCGCCGTACTCGGTGAGGAAGGTTCCGCAGGTCAGCCTGGGCTCGCCGTTGACGTTCATGCCGCACGAACCGCACACGCCCATCCGGCACGACCAGCGGAAGGACAGACTGCCGTCGAGCTGGTCCTTGATGTAGTTGAGCCCGTCGAGCACCGCCCAGTCGGGCATGAGCGGCACGTCGTACTCCTGGAACACGGGCTTGTCGTCCTCGCCCGGCCGGTAACGGGCGACTTCCAGCAGAATCGTCCGGGTATCCGTCTCAGTCACGGCCATACACCCTTTCTCCCGGAGGCCAGCGGGTGATCGTCACGGGCAGCAGGCCCACCGAGGGCGTGCCGTCCGGCGCGCGGTGCACCAGCGAGTGCGCCAGGTACGCGTCGTCGTCCCTGGCGGGGAAGTCGGTGCGCTGGTGCGCGCCGCGCGACTCCTGCCTGTTCAGCGCGCAGGCCACGATCGTCTGCGCGACCTCCAGCATGGTGTGCAACTCCTGCAGGTTGATCAGCTCGGTGTTGAACGCGGTGCTGGTGTCGTCGACCCGCGTCTCCTCGGCGCGCTCGCGCAGGTCGGCCAGCGAGTCGACGGCCTTGGCCAGCACGTCGCCCGTGCGGTAGATGCCGGCCGCGCCTTCGAGCGTGTGCTGCATCTCCTCGCGCAGGTCGGCGACGCGCTCGCCGGTCCTCCTGCCCTCGCGCGCCCGTTCCAGGCGTCGCCGCTCGTCCTGCCCCTGCGCGCGTACGACGGCCGGCTCGGCCTCCCGGTGCTCACGGGCGAACCCGGCGGCGGCGACGCCCGCCCGGCGGCCGAAGACGAGGATCTCGGGCAGCGAGTTGGAGCCGAGCCGGTTGGCGCCGTTGATGCTCACGCAGGCGGTCTCGCCGGCCGCGTACAGCCCGGCGACGGGGGTGGCGCCGTCGATGTCGGTGTGGACGCCGCCCATCATGTAGTGCACGACAGGTCGCACCGGGATGAGGTCGGTGACCGGATCGAGGTTCTGGTAGCTCCTGCACAGCTCGCGGACGAACGGGATGCGAAAGTCGATCTTGTCCTCGCCCAGGTGGCGCAGGTCCAGGTAGACGACCGGCCCGTACGGCGTGTCCACGGTGCGGCCCTTGTGCTGCTCGTGGACGAACGCCTGGGAGAGGCGGTCGCGCGGGCCCAGCTCCATGCTGCGCAGTTGTGGCGTGGGCGTGGGGGTGCCGAGGTCGTAGTCCTGCAGGTAGCGACGGCCGTCCTTGTTGATCAACCAGCCGCCCTCCGCCCTGGCCGCCTCGGTGATGAGGATGCCGGTGAACGGCAGGCCGGTCGGGTGATACTGGACGAACTCCATGTCCTTGAGCGGCGCGCCGGCCCGGTAGGCCAGGGCCATGCCGTCGCCGGTCTTGATGGCGGCGTTCGTGGTGAAGGGGAAGACGCGGCCGCAGCCTCCCGTGGCCAGGATGACCGTGCGGGCGGCGATGGTCTCGATGCGGCCGGTCCTGATCTCGACGGCCACGACGCCGTGGACGCGGCCGTCGTCGACGATGAGCTGGGTGACGTACCACTCGTCGTACCTGATGATGTCCTGATATTTCAGGGTTGTTTGGAAGAGGGTGTGCAGGAGGTGGAAGCCGGTCTTGTCGGCGGCGTACCACGTGCGCACCTTCTTCATGCCGCCGAACGGGCGGACCGCGACGCGGCCGTCAGGCTCGCGGCTCCACGGGCAGCCCCAGTGCTCGAGCCGGATCAGCTCCTCGGGCGCCTCGGCCACGAACGCCTCGACCGCGTCCTGGTCGCAGAGCCAGTCACCGCCGGAGATCGTGTCGTAGCAGTGCTCGTCGAGTGTGTCGCCGACGCCGATCACCCCGGCGGCACCGCCCTCGGCCGAGACGGTGTGGCTGCGCATCGGGTAGACCTTCGACACGACCGCCACCTTCATGGACGGGTCCGTCTCGGCGACCGCGATGGCCGCCCGCAGGCCCGCTCCGCCTCCTCCGACGATGAGCACGTCGATCATGTGCGTTCAGCTCCCGTGGTCGGGTTGGATCGGGTCCTTCACCCGCTTGCCGTCGTGGCGGACGGCGGACAGGTGAATGCTTCCGTCGTGGTACTCGTGCCGGATCCGGCGGCAGCCGCAGTCGTAGAACTGGTCGCGGATCACCAGGCCGTAGCCGTCGTCGTCGACGAGGTGTTCACCACCGGAGTTCTTCCCGCAGGGGGCCGGCTCGGGGTCGAAGGGGATTTTCGTGCCGGTCATCGCCGATCTCCCTAGATAGGCGAAGGAGCATGGTCAGTCGGGGTGCTGAGGGGGCGGGAGCTCATGCGTCTCGTCCCGCCCGGGGGTTTCGTCCGGCTCTGGGGTTTCGTCCGGCTCGGTCACGGATGGCCGCTCCGCCGTCTCGCGGGGGTAGTGCAGGTCGAACGCGGGCCGCTCGGAGCGGATGGCGGGCATGCTGGTGAAGTTGTGCCGGGGCGGGGGGCAGGACGTCGCCCACTCCAGCGAGTTGCAGTAGCCCCACGGGTCGTCCAGCGTGACCTTGGGCGCCCGCCTGGCCGTCTTGAACACGTTGTAGAGGAACGGCAAGGTCGAGGCGCCGAGCAGGAACGCCCCGACGGAGGAGACCTCATTGAGGAAGGTGAAGCCGTCCGACACGCTGTAGTCGGCGTAGCGCCTGGGCATGCCGAGCTGGCCGAGCCAGTGCTGGACCAGGAACGTGGTCTGGAAGCCGACGAACAGCGTCCAGAAGTGCACCTTGCCGAGCCGGTCGTCGAGCATCCTGCCGGTCATCTTCGGCCACCAGAAGTAGAACCCGGCGAACATCGCGAACACCACCGTGCCGAAGACCACGTAATGGAAGTGGGCCACGACGAAGTAGGTGTCGCTGATGTGGAAGTCCAGCGGCGGCGAGGCGAGGATGACCCCGGTGAGCCCGCCGATCAGGAACGTCACGAGGAACCCCACGGCGAACAGCATCGGCGGCTGGAACGTCAGGTGCCCGCGCCACATCGTGCCGATCCAGTTGAAGAACTTCACGCCGGTCGGCACCGCGATGAGGAACGTCATGAACGAGAAGAACGGCATCAGCACCTGGCCGGTCGCGAACATGTGGTGCGCCCACACGGTCATCGACAGCCCCGCGATGGCGATCGTGGCGCCGACCAGCCCCATGTAACCGAAGATCGGCTTGCGGCTGAAGACCGGGATCACCTCGGTGACGATCCCGAAGAACGGCAGCGCGATGATGTAGACCTCGGGGTGGCCGAAGAACCAGAACAGGTGCTGCCACAGCAGCGGCCCGCCGTTGCCGCTGAGGAAGACCTGCGTGCCCAGCTTGCGGTCCGATTCGAGCACCAGCAGCGCCGCGGCCAGCACCGGGAACGCCATCAGCACCATCACGCTGGTCAGCAGGATGTTCCAGCTGAAGATCGGCATCCGGAACATGGTCATGCCGGGCGCCCGCATGCCGACGATCGTGGTGATGAAGTTGACCCCGCCCAGGATCGTGCCGAGGCCGGACAGGGCCAGCCCCATGATCCACAGGTCCCCGCCGACCTGCGGCGAGTAGATCGACGACGACAGCGGCGTGTACGCGAACCAGCCGAAGTCCGCCGCCCCGCCCGGAGCGAAGAACCCGGCGACCACCATCAGCCCGCCGAACAGGAACAACCAGTACGCCACCGCGTTCAGCCGGGGGAAGGCGACGTCGGGCGCGCCGATCTGCAGCGGCATGACCACGTTGGCGAACCCGGCGAACAACGGGGTCGCGAACAGCAGCAACATCACCGTGCCGTGAATGGTGAAGAGCTGGTTGTACTGCTGCTGGCTGACGATCTGCATGCCAGGGGAGACGAGCTCGGCCCGGATGATCATGGCCATGACCCCGGCCACGAGGAAGAAGCCGAACGACGTGATCAGGTAGAGGTACCCGATGACCTTGTGGTCGGTCGTCGACATCCAGGAGGCGATGACGGTCCCGGTGCGGCGGCGCCTGACCTGCTCGATCGATGGCTCACGAACAGTGGTCACGGCTGCTCCCTCCAGCGGCGGAGTTCGTGCCTGCCCCGATCTACCCATTCCACGCCAACTATCCGTGCGGGGGAAGTCGTTCTTTGACATTCGCGCACAACAGCTTTGCCGCCGGGGATCGGCGTTCCAGATGCCGGATACGTGCGAGCTCACCGGACGCGGTCTTCTATCCTGCTAGGCGAACCGACCAGGAGGAGATCTCGTGACCGCTCAGCGTGACTACGCCGCCCTCGTCCAGCGAGGGCTCTCGCTCGACCTGACCAGGGGCAAGCCGTCGCCGCGCCAGCTTGATCTCGCCGACGACATGCTGCGGCTGCCGTCGTCGTACCGGGCGGCCGACGGCACGGATGGCCGCAACTACGGCAACCTGCAGGGGCTGGCCGAGCTGCGGGAGCTGTTCGCGCCGCTGATCCAGGTGCCCGCCGGCCAGTTGGTCGTCGGCGGCAACGCCAGCCTGGCGCTGATGCACGACACGGTGGTGCACGCGTTGCTCACCCCGGTGCCCGGGGCCGCGCGCCGCTGGGTCGAGGAGCCGGAGATCACGTTCCTGTGCCCGGTCCCCGGCTATGACCGGCATTTCACCATCTGCGAGCGGTTCGGGATCAAGATGGTGCCCGTCCCGATGAACGCCGACGGCCCCGACATGGACGTCGTCGAGCGCCTGGTCGCGGCCGACGCGAGCGTCAAGGGCATGTGGTGCGTGCCCAAGTACAGCAACCCGTCCGGCGTCACCTACAGCGACGAGACCGTACGCCGGCTGGCCGCCATGCCCACCGCCGCCCCCGATTTCCGGATTTTCTGGGACAACGCCTACGCGGTGCACCACCTCACCGACACCCCGGCCGAACTGGCCGACCTGCTGACCCTCGCGGCCGCGCACGGCAACGCCGACCGCGTGTTCGTCTACGCCTCCACCTCCAAGGTGACGCTGGCCGGCTCCGGCGTGTCCTTCTTCGGCGCCTCGCCGGCGAACGTCCGGTGGTTCCTGCACAACACCGGCAAGCAGTCCATCGGCCCTGACAAGATCAACCAGCTCCGCCACGTGGAGTTCCTGCGCGACGGCGCGGGTGTGGCCGCGCACATGCGGCGGCACGCGGATCTGGTCGGGCCGAAGTTCGAGCTGGTGGACAAGGTGCTGACCGAGCGGCTCGGCGACCTGGCGACGTGGACCAGCCCGAAGGGCGGCTACTTCATCAGCCTGGAGGTGCCGCACGCCGCCGAGGTGGTGGCCAAGGCCAAGGCCGCCGGGATCGCGCTGACGCCCGCGGGCGCCACGCACCCCTACGGTGACGACCCGGACGACCGCACGATCAGGATCGCGCCGACGTACCCGGAGCTGGACGAGCTGGAGCAGGCCATCGAGGGCCTGGCCGTCTGCGTCCGCCTGGTGGCGGATGAGCGGGCCTGACGTTCACCCGGACGATCCACCCGTAGGGAGCACGCACCCGGGCGGTCCGGGCGGTCCGGGCGCGAGGAGCATGCTGTGCGAACCATAAGGTGCATGATGTGAGACCCCTTGATGCCTTGGTGAACTCCCTGCCCGACGGCCGCGTCGTGACCGACCCGGACGTCATCGACTCCTATGCCCGCGACCGGACGTTCGTGGAGCCCGGCAAGCCGCTCGGCGTGGTACTGGCCACCTCCCGCGACGACGTGGTGACCACCATGACGTGGGCCACCGAGCACCGGGTGCCGATCGTGCCGCGTGGCGCCGGCTCCGGCCTCGCGGGCGCGGCCACCGCCGGCGACGGCTCGGTCATCCTGTCGCTGGCGAAGATGACCGCGATCAGGGAGATCTCCCCCGCCGACGAGATCGCCGTCGTCGAGCCCGGCGTCATCACCGCCGACCTCGACCGGGCCGCCAGGGAACACGGCCTCATGTACGCGCCGGACCCGTCGTCGTACGAGATCTCCACGATCGGCGGCAACCTGGCGACCAACGCGGGCGGACTGCGCTGCGTGAAGTACGGCGTGACCAGGGACTCGACGCTCGGCCTCGAGGTCGTCCTGGCGGACGGCCGGATCCTGGACACCGGCCGGCGCACGATGAAGGGCGTCACGGGTTACGACCTCACCGGCCTCTTCGTCGGCTCGGAGGGCACGCTCGGCGTGATCACCGCCGCGACGGTACGCCTGCGCCACGCGCCCGCCGCGCCGCCGGCGACGTTCGCGGCCGAGTTCGGCTCGCTCCGCGACGCGGGGGCGGCCGTGTCGGCGATCATGGCCGCAGGCTGCCAGCCCTCGCTCATGGAGCTGCTCGACCGGGCCACCCTTGAGGCCATAGACGACTGGCGCAACATCGGGCTCGAACCGTCGACCCACGCCATGCTCATCGGCCAGTCCGACGGCACCGACGGCCAGGCGGTGGCCGAGCGGATGGAGCGGCTCTGCATGGACAACGGCGCCTCGTTCGTGGCCGTGTCCTCGAGCCCGCAGGAGACCGAGGAGCTGATCGGGCTTCGCAGGATGGCGTACCAGGCCAAGGAGCGGCTCGGGGCGTGCCTGGTCGAGGACGTGTGCGTGCCGCGTTCCGTACTGCCTGACATGATCGGCGCGATCGAGGCGGCGGCGGCGCGGCACGGCGTGAAGATCTGCACGGTCGCGCACGCCGGGGACGGCAACCTGCACCCGGTCTTCATCTTCGAGCACGGCATGGTGGAGCCGCCGCCCGAGGTGTGGGCGGCGGCGGACGAGGTGTTCACGCACGCGCTGGAACTCGGGGGCACGCTCACCGGGGAGCACGGGGTGGGCCTGCTCAAGCAGCGCTGGCTGGCGCTGGAGTCCGGCCCGGTGGCGGCGGAGGTCCAGCGCGGGATCAAGGCGGTCTTCGATCCCCTGGGCATACTCAACCCCGGCAAGGCGATCCAGCCACGATCCGAAACGGTCGCTTGACCAAGCCGTGACCTTGGGCGTCTCCGTGCACACGGACCTGCGCCGTGATGCTGACATATCTGGTCAATACATGAAAGTTCTGTTAGGTCCGGCAGACGTCTCAAGGCTCACGCTGGTAGCGTCTTGCCACATCTATTGGGGTTTGGTTGGGGGTCCGACGTGAATCAGTACCAGCCGTTGGCGGCGGACGATCCGCGGCGGCTGGGGGCGTATGACATCGTCGCCCGGCTCGGCGAGGGCGGTCAGGGCGTTGTCTACCTCGGCAAGAGCGATTCCGGGGAGCAGGCCGCCGTCAAGCTCCTGCACCATGCCCTGGTGGCCGACGCGGACGCGCGGACCAGGTTCCTGCGCGAGGTGGCGGTGGCGCAGCGGGTGGCCCGCTTCTGCACCGCTCCGGTGCTGCACGCCGACCTCGACGGGAGCCGCCCGTACATCGTGAGCGAGTACGTCCCGGGACCCTCGCTGCGTGAGATGGTCATCAACGAGGGTCCGCGGCGGGGGGCCGCTCTGGAACGCCTCGCGATCAGTACGGCCACCGCGCTCGCGGCCATCCACCGCGCCGGGATCCTGCACCGGGACTTCAAGCCGGCCAACGTGCTCATGGGCCCAGAGGGCCCGGTCGTGATCGACTTCGGCATCGCCCGCGCCTTGGACTCGCCGGGCGCGACGGCCACGGGGACGGCCATGGGCACGCCTTCGTACCTGGCGCCCGAGCAGCTCACCGGGGCCGCCGTGTCGGGGGCGGCCGACGTGTTCGCGTGGGGCGTCACGATGGTGTTCGCGGCGACGGGCAAGCCCGCGTTCGGCGCCGACTCCATTCCCGTGGTGATGAACCGGATCCTGAACGAGGAGCCGACGCTCGGGGGCATGGAGGGCGTGCTCGCGGACCTGGTGGCCGCGTGCCTGTCCAAGGACCCGGCGCAGCGGCCCAGCGCCGACGAACTCATCCTCCACCTCACCGGTCAGCCGGCCCCCAACTCGGCCATCGAGCCCCTGGCGGGACGCTCCGGCCCCGTGAGCATCCGGCCGGGAACGAGCCGGCCCGGCGACTCCGCCGGGGGCGGTGCGCAGCAGCCCGGCCAGGAGGCGTACCCCGGCCCATGGACGCAGCCGACCGGCCCGCAGAACCTGAGCGCCGTCCAGACGGGCTCCCAGGCCATGGCGCCGCCCCGCGGACCCGCCACCGCCCAGAAC
>NZ_JADOGI010000222.1 GCF_015645445.1 Nonomuraea cypriaca
GTAGGGGGTTGTTCGGGCTGGGGGCGGCGGGTGCGGCGGCGGTCGGCGCAGGTGCGCTGGCGGCGAACTCGCTGCTCGACGATCCGCCGGTCGCGCACGCGTCCTCGACCTCCGGCCCTTACCCCTTCTACGGCGAGCACCAGGCGGGCATCGTCACGCCGGCTCAGGACCGGCTGCACTTCGTGGCGTTCGACGTCACCACGGACGACCGCGCCGAACTGGTCGATCTGCTGCAGGAGTGGACGGCCGCGGCGGCGCGGCTGACGCAGGGCAAGGAGTCGGGGGCGTTCGGCGCGGTGGGCGGCGCACCGGAGGCGGCGCCCGACGACACCGGTGAGGCGCTGGGGCTGCCCGCCTCCGGGCTGACGCTGACGATCGGGTTCGGGGCGTCGCTGTTCGACGATCGGTTCGGGCTGGCGGGGCGGCGGCCTGCCGCACTCGCCGATTTACCGAAATTTCCGGGAGAGCAGCTCATTCCGGAAATTTCCGGTGGCGACCTCTGTGTCCAGGCGTGCGCCCACGACCCGCAGGTCGCCGTACACGCCATCCGCAACCTCGCCAGGATCGGCTTCGGCAAGGTCTCCGTACGCTGGTCGCAACTCGGCTTCGGCCGTACGTCCTCGACGTCGCGCACCCAGGCTACCCCGCGCAACCTCATGGGCTTCAAGGACGGCACGAACAACATGAAGCTGGAGGACGCCGACCTGCTCCGCGAGCAACTGTGGGCGACGGCTGGCGACGGCAGCGCGTGGATGGCGGGCGGCAGCTACCTCGTCACCAGGAAGATCCGCATGACGATCGAGACCTGGGACCGCACGTCACTCGCCGAGCAGGAGCAGATCTTCGGCCGCGACAAGGGCGCGGGCGCGCCGCTGGGCAAGAAGGCGGAGTTCGACCCGCTGGACTTCGGGGCCAAGGGGCCCGACGGAAAGCCGATGATCGCGGCCGACGCCCATGTGCGACTGGCCCACCCGAGCTTCCACGGCAACGCGCACCTGCTGCGCCGTGGCTACAACTTCGTCGACGGCTCCGACGGGCTCGGCCGCCTGGACGCCGGGCTGTTCTTCATCGCCTACCAGCGCGACCCGCGCAGGCAGTTCGTGCCCGTACAGATGAGCCTGGCCAGGAACGACTCGCTCAACGAGTACATCAAACACGTCTCCACCGGCCTGTTCGCCTGCCCACCCGGCGTCCGCGACGCGGCCGACTACTGGGGACGAACCCTTTTCGAGACCTGACCCTGGGACACATGGCGGAAGGCGACGTCAGGGCTCCAGCTCTGCGCTGCCGGCCTGGGCGGCGCGTACGCGCCCACGAGCGGGGCTCACCCGCGAACGAGGGCTCGCCCGCCACCAACGCGGGCAGGCCGGTCACGCCTCAGGGATCGCCGTGCCGCCCAGTGCTCCGGGAGATGAGTCGGTCAGAGCGTGAGGCAGCCCACGAGCGGGACTTCGGGCGGGACGACGGCGGCGCCGGCTGGATCGGCGGCGCCGCCGGTCGTGCAGTTGGTCATCACTACGGGATCGATCTTCTGGGCCGACTCCAGGACGGCGATCTTCGACGGATCGACGACGGCGTGGGCGGCTGGGGCCGTCAGGGCCAGGCCGATGGCGGCGGTCACCGCGGCGGCGGCGGTCCTACGGAGGGATGTACGCATGGAACCTCCTTGGTGGGTATGCGAACGACCATCGTTCATCGCTCAGCGTAGTTATATTGTAACTCCTTGTAAACAGTTGAGTCATTAGAGAACCGCGCCACGGGAGGCTCATGTGACTCCACCCACCATCCCCCTCAACCTGACGATCGCCGGCCCCTGATCGGTCGGGTCGCTCTGACTTGCCGGTGATTATCCGAGGCGACGATGTTCCCCGGCCTCATCCGTGGCGTGTCAGATTCGCGGACCGACGTGCCGCCGAAGGCTGGAAACACCTGCTCGCCCACGCCCCTGAGAACCTCGATCGGGCATGGGTGGCGATCACGGGAACCCACGGCATGTGGACTGCCGCCAGCACCGGCTGAAGGGCGTGCTCGGCCTCGTCAAAGTGGGTGGTACGGCCCTGGAACAGTGGCAGTACGAAGCGACCTCCGGTGGCCGGCTGTGGTATGCGATCGATGACGAGCAACGCACCCTGAGTGACTTTTTGTTACTCTCTGTTGCCGCTTTGCGCTAACCTCACTGAACGCAGGAAGTCGCTTCCCGTCCCGGCCCGTTCCCTTCTGCGGGCTGGTCTCGTCATTACCCGAACGCATACAGCAGCGCCCTGCTTCGGATGCCGGGCGCGAGAGTGCAAGGAGCCGCCATGCTCAGGAAAGCCGTCCTCGTCATCGGGATCGCAGCCTTCCTCGGAACCACCGCCCCCGCGGCGGTGGCCGCACCCGCGCCGCCTCCCGCCGCTGCCGCGGTGGCGCCGCCCGCCGCCGCCGCTGCGCCGCCCGCAACCGCCGTCGCGCCGCCCGCCGCCGCCGCCGCCGCTGCGCCGCCTGCCGCACCCGCGCCGCCTCCAGCCGCCGCCGAACCGGTGGAGCCCCCCGAGCCGGTGGAGCCGCCCGAGCCTGTCGAACCGGCCGAGCCGGTTGAGCCCGCCCCCGCCCCGAGCCTGGTCACGGTCTTCAATGACGAGATCGTCGAGCCGGTCTCGCTGCCGGTGAGCTTTTGCGGCAACGTGCTGTTCAATTCCGGCAAGGCGTCCGGGTCGTGCAACCGATCGGCCTCCGTCTCCGACGACGACGCCTGACCCGTACCGGTCAGGTTCAGGGGCCCCGGGACGCCGGTGCGGACGGCGTCCCGATGCCCCGCGGTCAGCGAACTCGGACCGGATCGAAGTTTGAATTTCTGGCAGACGACCGGGTAGGTGTGCGCCCGCCATAGTGGCTGACAAACCAGTTACCGCGGACCGTCGAACCAGTGTGCTGCCATCAATGCCAGCTGGGTCCGGTTGTCGCGTTCGAACCGCCGCATGAGCCTGGACACGTACTGCTTCACGGTTGCTTCGCTGAGATAGAGGCTGCGGCCGATGACCGCGTTCGACGCGCCGGTGGCGACGAGGCGGAGGATCTCGCGTTCACGGTCCGGCAGCTCCGGCATGGGTGGTACGGCGGGTGCGCGGTCGTGGGTGTCGCGGGGCGGCTCGGAAGCGTGCAGTTCGATTCGGGCCACGGAGTGCCCGTTCGCGCTCGCGCCGGTGAGCGCCCGGCGGGCCACATCTCGCAGATCGGCGGCGGCGCGACGCGCGGACGCGTCGCCGGTGGACGCCACCAACTCGTCGCTGCGCAGGGCGACTATGGCCAACGCCCGTCTGGCCGCGTCGAGCGTCCCAGGTGTGGCGAGGGACGCGTCGTCCGTCTCGGTGACTTCCACGGAGAGCTCTGGACGGCGTACGCGATCATCTCGTGCGTCCCGCAGGTGGAAGACCGAGGCGATGAGCACGCCGATCAGGAACGGCACGCTGGCGGAGAGCACCGCAGGGGCGGGCGGCACCCCGGCTCGGATGCTCACCGCCACGACGCCCACCGAGCCGAGCGCCAGTGCCGCGGTTCCCGACGTGGTGGCGAGCCAGTCTCCGGCGTGGCGGAACAGGTTCTGCGCGCCCATGGCGATCGCGAACGGAATCCACGGAATCGCGCCGCTGTAGGCGAGTACGGCGAGCTGGGGATCCACGAGCGTGGAGCCCAGGGACACGACGGCGATGGCGGTCGTCCACAGGACAGATCTGCGAGGCGTCAGCAGGCCGAGCGCGCTGACTCCGAGCTGCGCCAGGGTCATAACCACAATGGCCGGCGTCGCCGAGGGGATCGCGGTGACACCGATGACCGCGCCCAGCAGCGCGGCCGTCGCGAGTCCGACAACCGGCCACGCGAGCTCCCTGTCGACCTTCGTTCTCAAAGCACCCGTCTCCTCCATCGTGGTCTTGTCGCCGCCACGCGGCGTTCAGCGCAGCGCCGCGGCCGCCAGGTCGTCCCGGACCGCTTTCGCGATCCTCCTGAAGCGCATGGTGAGCCAGACGAAGATCACTGGGCCGCCGTTGGCGGTGTAAGCGGCACCGAGGGTCTCCTGTCGCAGTACGAGACGGTGCGCTTCTGCATCGACGCGGACGGCCACCCGCAAACGCTGTGAAACAGCGAGATTCCGCACCGGTTTTCCACCCTCGCTCGCCACCGCCGTCAGCGGACCGGTCTCTTCCCAGAGATAGTCACGGCTTTCGAAGGTTTCGCGGACCGTGGCCATCACCTGCTCCGTCCGGGCATCGGCGCTGAACGGGATACGTGTCACCGCTGGGTCCTTTCCCGGGGCATCAGCGGATATCCATGCGTCGCAGCCGCAGCGCGGCCAGCGTGCAGAGTGCGGCGATCCAGGCCGCGAGGCATCCCGCCGCGAGCGGCGCGGTCAGATAGCCGTAGGAGCCGGGAGTGGAAACCCCCGCCAGACTCTCCACCGCCGCTCCGGGTAGCCAGCGTGGCACATGGGCCGAGTACCACTCGCCCAGGAACCGCGCGAGACTGACCGGCAGCAACGTGATCATTCCGGTGATGATCACCGCTCCGGCGGCCGAGCGGACCAGTACGGCGAAGCACGCCGCCAGGACACCCTGTACCGCCATCGAGGCCCCCACGAACAGCACGACCGCTCGCACCAGTCCCGGGTCCGTGAGGTCGAGTGGCCTGAGATCGTGGACGGTCAGCACGCCCTGGGTCGCGGCCACGGTCATGACCGAGGCCAGCAAACCGACGATCAGACCACAGGCGATGACCAGGACGAGCTTGACGGCGAGGACACGGACGCGACGAGCGGTCGCGACGAACGTCGACTCGCCCATCCCGTGAAACTCCGCCGCGACGAAGCTCGCCGCCAGGTACGCGAACGCCCAGGTCGTCAGCCCGGAACCGAAGAAGATGACGGCGTACTCGCTCTGCGCCTGTGCCTCGGCGATGGCGGCGCGGTCGCCGACCATCGTCATGAAGCCCCCGACGCCGACGCTGACCAGCAGGATCAGCACGATCCCGATCGGGGTCGAGCGCAGAGCACGCATCTTGCGCCACTCCGAAGCGAACGTCGAGTCGATCCCCGGCGCTCTCGTGGCCGGTGCCGCGGTACTCACCACGCGTTCCCTCCCATCGTGCCGGCGCGGTACTGGGCCGCATGGGAAGTCACCTGCACGTAAACGTCCTCGACCGAGGTCCCGGGGGCGAGCTCGCCGAGGTCGATCTCGGCCAGGAGTCTCCCTGCGCCGATCATCACCACCCTGTCCGCTGTCTGCTGCATCTCCGCCATGAGATGGCTCGACACGAGCACGCACCGGCCTTCGGCGGCGAGCCGGCGCAGCAGCCGCCGCACCCAGCGGACCCCATCCGGGTCGAGCCCGTTGACCGGCTCATCCAGGATGAGCGTGCCCGGGTCGCCCAGCAGAGCCGCCGCGATCCCGAGACGCTGTCGCATCCCCAGCGACAGGGCGCCGATCCGCCGCGACGCCGCCCCCGCCAGCCCCACCTCCTCCAGCAGTTCGTCGGCGCGTCGGCCGGGAATCCGCCCCGCGGCCGCCAGCCAGCGCAGATGGGCGCGGGCCGTCATGGCCTCCGGTGAGCTGCGGGCATCGAGCATCACCCCTACGACGCGTTGCGGCGCACGATGCTCGCGTAGCGGACGCCCGTCGATGACGGCAGTGCCTGAGGTCGGGTGGTCCAGCCCCGCCACCATCCGCATCGTGGAGGTCTTCCCCGAACCATTGGGTCCGGCGAAGCCCGTCACCTGCCCGTCGGGGGCGGTGAACGAGAGGTCATCGACGGCGGTGACCGCTCGATGTCGTTTGGTGAGATGAAGTGCCTCAATCATGGGCACAACTGCAGCAACGTCCAGGGGTCGCCCGCTAGTAACTTTCGCAGGCGAAGGCATCACGAAGGTCTGTCCAGCCGCGCCACGGGCGCCGCGCCCATGCCGGGGCGGGTCATTCCTCGGCCAAGACCGTTTCGCCGACCAGGGCGCGGAGTCGGTCGTTGGCCTGTTCGAGTGCCCCGAGCACGATCTCGCGCTGCTCCGCGCTCACCTCACCCATCACCTCGTCGGCCAGCTCAGCCCACGCGCGCTCGATCGCCGGCACCAGCTTGTGGCCGGTGTCGGTGACGACGATGCGCACCTGGCGGCGGTCGGTGGCGACCGGTTGGCGGCGGAACCAGCCGCCGGCCTCCAGGCGAGCCAGGCTGCGGGTGGCGGTGGGTTGTTCGACGCCGAGCCGGGCGGCCAGCTGGGAGACGGTCATGCCCTCGCGTTCCTGCGCGAGCACCCATAGCAGCACGTCCTGCCCCGGATGCAGGCCGAGGGCCGCGAGCTTGCGCGCCTTGGCGGCGCGGTAGAGCTTGCTCATCTTGTTCAGCGCCCGATTGACGCGCATCGCCTCGCTTGCATCCACGAGCCGTAGTCTATAAATATATAGTCGGCTAATTAATAGTCGGCTAACCAAGGGAGGAAGCGATGGATCTCGGATTGAACGGTCGTGTCGCCCTGGTCACAGGAGCGTCCGGCGACATCGGGCGGGCGATCACGACGGCGTTGGCGCGGGAAGGCGCGCTGGTCGCCGCGACCTGGCACAGCCGCGAAGAGGAAGCCCGCGCGCTCGTCGACGAGATCGGCCAGCTGGGCGGGAAGGCCATGGCGGTCCGCCTCGACCAGCGCGACCAGGGGTCGATCCGGGAGGCGGTGCGCCTGGTCGAGCGGGAGCTCGGGACGGTCGCGGTGCTGGCCGCCAATGCCGTGTCCTGGCCGACGAGGACTCCCGAGACGTGGGAGATCCTGACCGACGGCTTCACCGCGAACGTGGTCGGGACGATGGCGGTGGTCGACGCCGTTCTGCCCGGCATGCGGGAGCAGGGGTGGGGCCGCGTGGTGCTGCTCTCCTCGGGCGTGGTCGTCCAGCCGATGCCGGTGGGCGTGGCGTATCCGGCCGCCAAGGGCGCGCTGGAGGTCGCCGCACGGGTCCTTGCCACCAGAGAGGCCCAGTACGGCATCCTCACCAACGTCGTCCGGCCCGGCTTCACCCTGACCGAACGAGCCCTGACCCATCCCGGGTTCGGGCAGGAACTGGTCGACGCCGAGTCCGCCAGGACACCGACGCGCCGCCTCTGCACTCCCGAGGACGTCGCGTCCGCGGTCGCCTATCTCGGCTCGGCGGCCAACGGTCACGCCAACGGCGAGTTCCTGTCCGTCTCCGGCGGACGCGATCTCGTCTACTGAGCATGGATGCCGGGGGGATCTGGTAGGACAGGGTTCCGCCGAACCCCCCGACTTAGGACACCCCTTCCGATCAGGAGGGCGCGACCCCGCCGAGGTTGCCGGCCAGCAGGTCGAGCAGGGGACCTCGGCGTGCACACTGCTCCAGCCGGAACGAGTCGGCCAGCGCGAGCAGCTCGTCGTCGCCGAGGCCCCTGAACAACTCGGCGTACTCGGGCAGCAGCGCCTGAGCGATCAGAATGTGCCTGATCAGGTCGTCGGTCTGGTATCGCGCCCCCCACGGGTACGGCTCCCACGACGGGAACTCCGTCTCGACCATCGCGTGCACCGGCGCCAGGATGTCCGCGGACTCCTCCATGGTCGAGCCCCACCGGTCAGCCCCGAGCCGCCGCTTCTTGGCGATGAAGTCCCCGAACCGCTCCAGGTACGGCCCCGAAGCGTGCACCAGCCCCTGCAACCCGACGTCCTTGTACGTCCACAGCGACCAGCCCACCTCCTGCCCGTCGTAGATCTCGAGCTGGTCGCGCAGGATCTGGTAGCGCTGCGCGTCCACGTCCGGGTCACCGGTGTAGACGGGCCCGAACTCGCCCACCCACATGGGCGTGCCGGTCTCGCGCTGGAAGCGGGAGCGCTTGGTGAAGGTCCGCTCCAGCTCACCCCTGTCGCACCACTCGCCGCGGGTGTACCCGGGGTAGGGGCCGCCGTGGGCGAAACCGGCCAGGGCATAGTCGTGCATGACGAACACCGTGTTCTCGTACATCTCCCGAAATATCGAGAAATCGGTGGCGTACGTGTTGCCGTCCAGGAACAGGATGTGATCCGGGTCCGCCGCCCGTACGGCCTTCACCAGCCGGTCGTAGAACGGGCCGATGACCTTGCCCGTCACGTCGCCCGGCTCGTTGGCCGGGTTGTAGCCGGCCACCCAGGGGTTCTCCCGGTAGTGGTCCGCGATGACCTCCCACAGGTGCACCGCCCGGTCCTGGAAGTGGCGGTGCTGCCAGAACGCGGCCACGTGCGTCGGGTTGTCGGAGTGCCAGTGCTGGTTCTGCGACCCGGGCAGCGCGTGCAGGTCGATCACGCTGTAGATCCCGTGCTCGCCGAGCAGGCCGATCACCCGGTCCAGGTGGTGGAAGCCGCGCCGGTCGATCTCGAAGGGCCGGTCGTCGGCCTCCCAGTGGTGGTAGTTGACCGGGATCCGCACGCAGTTCATGCCGAGCCCGGCGAGCAGCGCCGCGTCCTGTTCGGTGAAGAACGAGGTCAGCAGGCGGTCGAAGAACAGCTCCGCCCGTTCCTCGCCGAGCACCCCGCGTACGGCGTACCGCATGGAGCTCTCGTTGGCCGGGTAGCCGGTGATGAAGTTCTCCATGTTCATCCAGCCCCCGAGACCCACCCCGCGGAGCCGTACCGGCGTGTTGTCGTGCGTGACGAGCCGGCTTCCGGACACGTGCAGCATGTTCAACCTTTCGTCGCACCGGCGGTGAGCCCGCCGACCAGGTGGCGTTCCGCGATGGCGTAGAAACCGAGTGCCGGCACCATGGCCAGCACGAGGTAGGCGAGGATGCGGGCGGTGTCGGAGGCGTACTGACCCTGGAACTGCTGGATGCCCAGCGGGAGCGTCCAGCTCGCCTCCTCGCTGAAGACCACGAGCGGCAGCATGAAGTTGTTCCAGCTCCCCACGATGGCCAGCACCGAGACGGTGGCGATCGCGGGGCGGGCCATCGGCAGCAGGATCCGCCAGAAGAACCCGAACGGGCCGCAGCCGTCGATCGTGGCCGCCTCCTCGATCTCGCCTGGGATGCCGCGGAAGAAGCCGCGCAGGATGATGATCGTCAGCGGCAGCCCGAACGCCGCCTGGGTGAGGATGACGCCGAGCGGGCTGTCCAGCAGGCCGAGCGCCCGCAGCAGCACGAAGATCGGCAGGATGGCGACGGCGAAGGGGAACATCAGACCCGCCGTGAACAACGTGAAGAACAGCTCCCTGCCGCGGAAGGCGAACCTGGCGAAGACGAACGCCGCCAGCGCCGACAGCGCGACCGTCAGCACGGTCGTGACGACGGCGATGAACGTGCTGTTCCACAACTGGCCCCAGAACGATCCCGAGCCGAGCACGTCCGTGTAGTTGGCCGTGATCCACGTGTCGGGCAGCCCGAACGGGTTGCCGGACAGCTCGCTGTTCTCCTTGAACCCGCCGAGCAGCGCGTAGACCACCGGGATGAGGATGAACGCGCCCACGATCCACGCGATCACGTGCAGGGGAAGGGTGCTGGGCCGGTTGGAGGATGGTTTGGCGTGGTTCATCGCTGCCCTCCCATGGTGGTGGTCGCGCCCGCCAGGTCGCGGCGCATCACGAAACGCTGGTAGACGAGGGCGAAGATGAGGCTGAGCACGAACATCACGACGCTGATGGCGCTGGCGTAGCCGACCTGGGAGCGCTTGAAGCCCCAGTCCATCATGGTCACGGCCATCGTCTCCGAGGCGTGCGACGGCCCGCCTCCGGTGAGGATCCAGACCAGGTCGAAGAGCTGGATGGTGTAGATGACGGACAGGAAGACGCTGATCCGGATCGTCGGGCCGAGCAGCGGCAGCGTCACATGCCTGAACGTCTCCCACGCCGTGGCGCCGTCGATCTGGGCGGCCTCGATGAGCTCGTTGGGGATGTTCTGCCGTCCGGCGAGATAGATCATCATGTGGAAGCCGAAATACTTCCAGGTCATGACCAGGAACAGCGACGGCATCACGGTGTTCGGGTCGGCCAGCCACTCCGACTCGATGCCGACGATCGACAGCAACCGGTTCGCCATGCCCGCGTCGGGAGCGAGGATGAGCGAGAACAGCACGCCGGTGATGACCTCCGAGAGCACGTACGGCGCGAAGAACACCAGCCGGTACAACGCCCGGCCGCGCATGCGCTGGTTCAGCAGCATGGCGAGGGCGAGCGAGAACGGCAGCTGCACGAAGATCGACAGCATGAGCAGCACGAGCAGGTGCCACATGTCCTGCGCGAAGATGTCGCTGCCGAACAGCCGGGTGAAGTTGTCCAGCCCGATGAAGTCGGTCGGCAGGCCGCCGAACCCGTTCCAGCGGAACACGCTGGAGTAGAGCGCCACCGCCATGGGGGCCACGACCAGCAGCAGGAAGAGGACCAGCGCGGGCAGCAGGAACAGCGTGATGGTCACCCACCGTCCGCGCCGCCCGGCGGCGGGGGCGGTGGCCGGAAGCTTGACCGCCTCCGGCCCTCTGGTGAGCGTCGTCATCCTTCGCTCTTGGCTACTTCGGTGATGTCCTGGCCGACTTCCTCCGGCGTCTTGGTGCCCGCGATCAGCTCGGCCACGCTGTCGTTGACCTGCGCCCCGACGGCCGGCGGGTACGCCTGGTCGAGGTAGAGCTGGTAGCCGCTCGCGTCGGCCAGCATGGTCGCCACCTGCTTGAGGTTGGGGTCCTTGACCGCGCTCTCCTCGCCCTTGAGCACCGGCAGCACGCCGCCGGACTCGACGGCCTTGCTGTGGTTGCCCATCTCCGTCATGAACTTCACGAACGCGACGGCCTCCTTCGGCGCGTCCACGCCCACGGCCAGCCCGCCGCCGCCGCCGAACGCCTCACCGGCCGAGCCCTTGCCGCCCTCGACGGCGGGGAAGGGGAAGAAGCCGAGGTCGTCGCCGAGCCCCTTACCCGCCGACGTCTGCACGCTCGGCGCCCACTGGCCCATCAGCTCCATGGCCGCCTTGCCGTTGCTCACCGTGGCCGACTGCCCGTCAGGCGTCGAGTACGCCGCCCCGAGATGCCCCTTCTGGAACGGCTGCAGGTCCGCCAGCGCCTTGACCTGCTGTCCCGCCGCCACGAAGTCGGGCTTGGTGAAGTCGTGGTCCACGCCCGCCTGCTGGAGCGCCGGCAGCCCGGCGATGCGCATCGCGAGGTAGGCCCAGTAGTAGTGCCCCGGCCACTTCTCCTTGCCGGCCAGGGCGATCGGGGTGATGCCGGCCGCCTTGAGCTTCTTGACGTCCTCGAGGAACGCCGACCACGTCGCCGGCGGCTCGGTGATGCCCGCCTGCTCGAAATGTTTCTTGTTGTACCAGAACCCCACCATGCCGATGTCCGTCGGCAGCCCGTACGTCTTTCCGTCGAACTGGTACGCCGACAGCGCCGCTGGAGTGAAGTTCCCGAGTACGTCGGCGACGTCTGAGCTGATGTCCTTGACCAGCCCGGCCTCGATCTGCTGCTGCAGCACGCCGCCGCCCCATGTCGCGAACAGGTCGGGGGCGTTGCCCGACTGCGTGATCGTGGTGAGCTTGGCCTTGTAGGCGTCGTTCTCGAGGACGGTGGCCTTGATGGTGACGTTCGGGTTCTTGGCCTCGAACTCCTTGGCGCGCTGTGCCCAGAGCGACTTGAGCGGCTCGGCGGTCGAGAGGTGCCACCATTCGAGCGTGACCTTCGCGGGGGAGCCGCCCGCGTTCTCCTGGGGTTCCGCGGTTCCCCCACCGCCGCCGCATCCCGCGATCAGGACGGCGGCCGCGATGAACACACATGTGCGTTTCATTAGGGGTCCCTTTCTCGACTGGGCGAAAGTTTCGTGAACCCCCCGATAATTTCGTTGACTGGAGCTTAGGTAAACGCCATGTAAAGCGTCAACACCTCGACTGGGAGCGATCCCAAACCGAAACTTTCGGATACACTCCCGATCGTGTCAGCGAAGAGGCGGGTGACGATCGCACTGATCGCGGAGGAGGCCGGAGTCTCCATCCCGACGGTGTCCAAGGTCATCAACGGACGTCCTGAAGTCGCGCCGGCGACCCGCCACCGGGTCGAACGACTGCTGCAGGAACACGGTTACCAGCGGCGCGTCAGCCAGGACGACACCCCGGCGGGCCTGGTCGACCTCGTCTTCGCCGAGATCGAGTCGCCCTGGGCCATGGAGATCGTGCGCGGCGCGGAGATCGCCGCCCACGAGGCGGGGGCCAGCGTGGTCGTCTCCGTCCTGCACACGCACGCGGGCCCGGGGCCCGACTGGCTCGAACGGCTGGCGGCGCGCCGGACCGACGGCGTGGTGATCGTCGCCTCGCGCCTGTCGACCGGCATCCAGGCCCAGCTGAGCGCGCGCTCGCTGCCGTTCGCCGTGGTGGACCCGGAGGGCGAGCCCGCGCCGGGCGTCGTCTCGGTCGGCGCCACCAACTGGAACGGCGGCCTGGCCGCCACCCGCCACCTGCTGGAGCTCGGCCACCGGCGGATCGCCACCATCAGCGGCCCGGCCGACATGCTGTGCAGCCAGGCGCGCGTCGACGGCTACCGCGCGGCGCTCGAGACGGCGGGGATGCCGGTCGCGCCCGAGCTGATCCGGCGGGGCACCTTCCTGGTGGACTCGGGGCACGACCACGGCCACGCGTTGCTGTCCCTGGACGAACCGCCCACGGCGATCTTCGCGGGCAGCGACCTGATGGCGTTCGGCGTGTTCGAGGCCGCCCGCCAGCGGGGGCTGCGGGTGCCTGAGGATCTGAGCGTGGTGGGCTTCGACGACCTGCCCCTGGCCAAGTCGGCCTGGCCGCCGCTGACCACCGTACGCCAGCCGTTGCAGGAGATGGCGGCACTGGCCACGCGCACCGTGCTGGCGATGGGCCGCGGTGAGGTGCCCGACACCAAGCGGGTGGAGCTGGCGACGGAGCTCATCGTCAGGGAGAGCACCGCCAGGCAACCCTAGGCCCGACCCATCGATCATGTGTTTGGATTGGCGCATGGATTTCGACAGGTACCTGGAGTTGCTGGAGCTGGACTACGCGCGGCTCCGGGAGACCGCCGCGCGCGACCTCGCCGCGGCGGTGCCGAGCTGTCCCGGCTGGACGGCCGCCGACCTGCTCTTCCATGTCGGCGAGGTCTACCAGCACAAGACCGAGGCGATGCGCCGCGGCGCCTTTCCCGACCCGTGGCCGCCGGAGCCGGATCCCGCCGAGCCCGCCGCCTACCTGGACCTGGCCATGTCGGAGCTGCGCGCGGAGCTCACTTCCCGCAAGCCCCAGGACCAGACCCCCACCTGGTACGACCCTGACCAGACGGTCGGCTTCTGGGCCCGCAGGATGGCGCTGGAGACGGTCGTGCACCGGGTGGACGCGGAGCTGGCGGCCGGCGAGCCGATCATGCCGATCCCCGACGACCTGGCCGTCGACGGCATCGACGAGGTCCTGCTCACCTGCCTGGCCTACGGGGTGGGCAAGTGGCCGGAGGACTTCGGCGACACCCTCGCGGGCGCCGACGGCCGCACGGTCTCGATCGGCGCGGGGGACGAGCACTGGCTCGTACGCGTGACGGCGTCGGAGGTCGAGGTCACCAGGGACGGGTCCACGGGTGACGCGTCCATCTCCGGGACGCCCCCGGACCTGCTGCTCTGGCTGTGGGGGCGGGCGGACGACGACGCCGTGACGTTCTCGGGCACCGGCGAACCGCTCGAACGCCTGCGCGCCCTACTCAAGGGGGCCACCCAGTAGCCGGGTCGGCTGCTGTGACGTCGGAGTCGGCGCGAGCGCCGCAACGTCGGCTTCCGCACAAGGTCTGGGAGTTCCCGCGCAAAACAAGGAGGCTGACGTGCGGACGTACGAAAACCCGGTGATCGGCGGGTTCTACCCGGACCCGAGCGTGTGCCGGGTGGGCGAGGACTACTACCGGCGCAGCGGCCTGTGCCGCGCGGCCCGGTCACCCTCACCATCGACGTCCGCACGACCGGCATCCTGCCGCCGTCCGTGACCGCCGCCACCCGCGAGGTCCTGGGCGTCGCCGCGACGGGGCCGGACACGATCGCCTTCTCCGCGGACGGGACGCTCCTGGCCGAGCTGGACGGCCGCTACCTGTCCACAGAGGTGGCGACCGGCTACACCGGACGGGTGATCGGCATGTACGTCACCGAGGGCAGCGCCGGCTTCGACTGGTTCGATTATCGGGGCAGCCGGCCAGAAGATCACTGAAGACCTTGCGCGGAGGCGAACAGGGACACCGGCAGCGCGGCGGGCGACTGGCATCCGCCCTTGGCTACGTGGCACGACGTATGCGACGGGCCTCAGCGGCCTCGATCACCTCGCGGAGGCGCATTCACGGCTCAGCAACATGCAGGCGAAGGTGGGTAAGGAGGATGGGTAAGGTCGTGTCACGTGACGACGGAGCTGGAGGACCTTGCCGGACGCCTGCGTGAGTTCGCGCGGGTCAGGGAGTGGGAGCGGTTCCACACGCCGAAGAACCTCGCGATGGCGCTCGCGGGCGAGGTGGGGGAGTTGGTGGCGGAGTTCCAGTGGCTCACCGCGGAGGAGTCCGGCAGCCCTGATCCCGACGCGCTCGCCAGGATGCGCACAGAGCTGGGCGACGTGACCCTCTATCTGGTGCGCCTCGCTGACGTCCTGGGCGTGGACCTGCTGGAAGCGGCCCAGTCCAAGCTGGACGACAACGAGCTCCGCTACGACGCCGACAGCTACCGCGGCTCGGCCAGAAAGGCGCCTCCGTCGCCGCCCGCCACCTGACACCCGGTCGAGCGCCCGGCCGTCAGAGGTTTCTTCTCGCGGCCACATAGCCCCGCATAAGGTGACGGACATGCGATTTGGGGTGCTGGGGCCGCTGGCGGTGTGGACGGATGCGGGTGAGGCTGTCACGATTCCCGGCCTCAAGGTACGCGCGCTTCTTGTCGACCTGCTGGTCCACGAGGGTCACCCGGTGTCCGTGGACCGGCTGATCGATGATCTGTGGGGTGCGGAGCCGCCGGGGAATCCGGCGGCGGCGCTCCAGGTGCGGGTCTCGCAGCTGCGCAAAGCGCTGGAGGACGCCGAGCCGGGTGCCAAGAACCTCGTCGTGTCCCGCGCACCCGGCTACCTGTTGCGGACCGACGGCGACGGCGCCGTGGACGCGGTCGGGTTCACCGGCCTGCTGGCCCGCGCCGAGGCCGCCGACAGCCCTCGAACCAGGGCGGGGTTGCTGGCCGACGCGCTGGCGTTGTGGCGCGGCCCGGCGTACGCGGACTTCGCTGACGAGGACTGCACCCGGTCGGCGATCCTCCGGCTGGAGGAGCAGCGGCTGTCGGCACTGGAGCAGCACGCCGAGGCGCGGCTGGAGCTGGGCGAGCACGGGCTTCTCGTGGGCGAGCTTGGCGACCTGGTGGCCAGGCACCCGCTTCGCGAACGGCTGCGGGCCGTCCATCTGCGCGCCCTCTACCGCGCCGGGCGCCAGAGCGAGGCCCTGGCCGCGTACGGGGAGTTTCGCGAGCGGCTGGCCGACGAGCTCGGCCTGGACCCCGGGCCTGAGCTGGTCGCGCTCCATCAGGCGATACTCGGGCAGGACCCGGCGCTGAGCCTGCCCGCGAAACGTCCCGTGACGAACCTGCCCGCCTCCGTCAGCAAGCTCATCGGACGGGAGGAGGCGCTGGCCGAGGTGTGCGCGCTGCTGGGGGAGGAGCGGCTGGTGACGCTCACGGGCAGCGGCGGGGTCGGCAAGACCCGGCTCGCGTTGGAGGTCGCGAACCGCCTGGTGGACGAGTTCGCCGACGGGGCCTGGCTGGTCGCCCTCGACCAGGCGTCCCACTCCCCGGCCGAGGCCGTCATGGCGGCACTGGACATCCGGGAGGACGTCGCCGGCGACCCCGCCGGGCAACTGGCGTCCGTGGTCAGGACCAGGCGGATGCTGCTGGTGCTGGACAACTGCGAGCGCGTCGTCGAGCAGGTCGCGGAGTTGGCCGAGGTGCTTCTGCGAGCGTGTCCTGGGCTGCGGATCCTGGCCACGAGCAGGGAGCCGTTGGCCGTGGCGGGCGAGGTGTTGTGGAGCGTGCCGCCGCTGGACGTGCCCACGAGCACCGACCTGGCGGTCATGGCGCGCTCCGACGCCGTGAGGCTGTTCGTGAGCCGCGCCGCCGCCTCCTCCAGGGGCTTCGCGCTCGATGCGGGCAACGCCGTGGCGGTCGCGCAGCTCTGCAGGCGGCTGGACGGGATTCCGCTGGCGCTGGAACTGGCCGCGACTCGGGTGCGGGCGCTGGGCGTGCAGGGTGTGGTGGCCAGGCTGGACGACAGGTTCCGGCTGCTGGCCTCAGGACAGCGTGGCGCCCCGGCCCGTCAGCAGACGCTGACCGCGGTGATCGACTGGAGCTGGGACCTGCTGTCCGAGGAAGAGCGGCTCGTCCTGCGCCGCCTGGCCGTCCACGCCGACGGCTGCACGTTCGAGTCAGCCGAGTCCGTCTGCGCCGAGGCCGACGCGATGGAGGCCGCCGCCGAGGCCGACGCGATGGAGGCCGCCGCCGGGGCCGACGTGATGAAGGCAGCCGCTGAGGTCGATGCGATGAAGGCAGCTGCCGGGGCCGATGGGGTGGAGACGGCCGCTGGGGCCAACGTGATGGAGGCAGCCGGGGTCGACGCTGTTGGGGGAGGCGCCGGGTCCCGGCCGGGGGCCGGCCTTGACGTGCTGGATCTGCTGGCGAGGCTGGTCGACCGCTCTCTCGTGGTCGTCGTCGACACCCCTTCCGGTGTCAGGTATCGGTTGCTGGAGTCCGTGTCCGCGTACTGCATCGCCAGGCTGTCGGATGCCGGCGAGCTGGATCGGGTGCGGCTCGCTCACCTGCGGCACCACCTCGCGCTGGCCGCACAGGCAGAGCCGGAGCTGTACGGGCCCGAGCAGCGTGAATGGCTGCTGCGCCTGGACGCGGAGGCCGCGAACATGCGGGCGGCGCTCGACACGGCGGTCTCGCGCGCGGACGGTGACAGCGCGGCGCGCCTGGTGAACGCGCTGGCCTGGTACTGGTTCCTGCGCGGCAGGCTGGCCGAGGCGAGGCGCTCGCTGGCGACGGCACTGTCCATCGAGGCGGACGCCGAGGCAGACCTTGGGCTGGAGGTCGAGGCGGGCATTGGGG
>NZ_JADOGI010000223.1 GCF_015645445.1 Nonomuraea cypriaca
GGTCGCGGGGGCGGACGGCTCCAGGAATGCCATCGCCATGGGCGCGGTGGGCGGGTCCTCGTCGGCCGGTACCTCCTCGGGCCGCGGCATCCGATAGACCGCCTCGGCAGGCTTACCGCGCGGCTGGAACAACGGCGCCGCCTCCCGCGCCGGCGCCGGATCCAGACCCGTCGCGGCATCCCGAACCGCCTCCGCGGCTCCCGGTGACCGCCCGAACCCCGGTGGTCGCCCGAGCCCGAACACCGGTGACTGCTCGGAGTCCGGTGGCGGTCCGAAGAACGACGGTGGATGGCGTTCGGGACCCCGGTGCACGAGTACGTCGGCCATGGGCGGGAACGGCCGCGGCGCGTCCCGGGGCAGCAGCACGTCACCCGTCGCGAACGGCTCCTGCGTGTCCCTGGGCAGGATCACGTCACCGGTCGCGAACGGCTCGGCACCCATGGGCGCCGCCAGGAAGAACGGCGGCTCCTGGGACGGCACGGAGCCCTGCGCGGGTCCCCCGCCAAAAGGTGAGGAGCCCTGCGAGGGTGCCCCGCCGAAGGGTGCGGAGCCCTGCGATGGTGCCCCGCCGAAGGCTGCGAAGTCCTGCGCGGGTCCCTTGCCGAAAGGCGCGAAGTCCTGTGCGGGCCCACCGGCGAACGAGGCAGGGGAGGGGCCGCCCGGCGAAGGCCGTGCACCGAAAGGTGGCGGCGCCGACCTGAGGGGCCGATCGGGCAGGTCCCACAGAGACCGGCCCGCCTCCAGCGGATCCCTGGAAGACAGGGGGTCACGCAGGGAGCGGGTGGAGGCCAGCGGGTCACGCAAGGGCAGGTCGGTCGCTCCCAGCGGGTCGCGGAGCTTGGGCATGGGCTCCGTCGTGGCCTCGTGTCCGGCGACGTGCGACGGCGAAGGCGGCGTCAGCAGCTCGGCCGGGAAGATCACGGTGCTGGTCGCCGGATCGGCGTCGGCCAGTGGCTGCGGCCAGACCGGTGACAGCGGCCAGCGCGGCTTGACGAACATCGGCGCCGGACTGGCGGTGAGCGAGCCGACGAGGTGGATGCGTAACGCGCCAGGCGGCTGCGGCCACGGCAGCCGGCCGAGCACGTCGTGCAGGGGAGCCACCCCCAGCGCGCCGTAGATGTCGGCCACCGGCTTGGACACGCGTATCCCGGTGGAGCCGAGCGCCGTGGTGAGCGTCTTGCTGAACCGGTGCCGCGCGCCCACCGCCAGTTCCTCGGCGGTGTCGGGCGCGACGTCGAGCACCCAGGCCAGCTCGTGCTTGCTCAGCCCGCAGACCCCGCACAACACCAGCACCTCGCGCTGGTGCGGGCGCAGCTCCCGCAGGGTGCGCTCCACGAGCGCGGAGGCCGGGTCGATGAGCGGGTCGACGGCGGGCGGCGAGTAGAGGACGTTGCGCCGGTGGATCTCGCGGCGGGCGTACGCGTAGAGGGCGGCGCGCGGCGGAGCCGTGGCGGGCACGCCTGAGAGTACGGACAGCAGGACGTCGGACGCGGAGCCGAGGTCGCCCAGCTGATCCGCGCAGTACGCGAACAGCCCGGCGGCGTGGCGGTCGTAGAGCTCTGCGACCAGTTCCGCGTGTTCGCGCTGATCGGTGAGCGGCTGGGACACGGTGCCGGATCCCTTGCTGTGTGCGGAGGCAGAGGTGAGAGGTGCGCGTCGGGGGAGTGGAGCGTCAGAGGTTTGTGGAGGTAATCATGCCAACTCATCCCGGTCTGGCGCACTACCAGAAGCACATTTCATGTGAATATCCCCGCTTGTGAAGCAGATGTGCCTGGTCAGTGAAGCGTTTAAGCCCGATCCCGGGACGACAGGCCGGTCCGAATCGCCGTAGTCTGTGCTGCAAGAGATCATGCGGCGGTCGTGGCAGGGGGGCTGCGGCCCTGCCAAGGAAGCGAGAGGTCGCGCGTGATCACATTCGACGCTGTCACCAAACGCTACCCAGACGGTACGGTCGCCGTGGACCACCTCAGCCTCGAGGCGCCCACAGGCGAGATCACCGTGCTCGTCGGGCCCTCGGGCTGCGGGAAGACGACGTCACTCCGGATGATCAATCGTATGATCGACGCCTCGGAGGGGCAGATCCTCCTGGACGGTGTGCCCGTGCAGGGGATCGACCCGCCGACGCTGCGGCGCGGCATCGGCTACGTCATCCAGCAGGCCGGCCTGTTCCCGCATCGGAAGATCGTGGACAACATCGCCACCGTCCCCTTCCTGCTCGGCTGGGACAAGAAGAAGGCTCGTGCCAGGGCCATGGAGCTGCTCGAACGCGTCGGGCTCGACCCGGCGATGGCCGGGCGCTACCCGTTCCAGCTGTCCGGCGGTCAGCAGCAGCGGGTGGGCGTGGCACGGGCGCTGGCCGCAGACCCGCCGGTGCTGCTCATGGACGAGCCGTTCAGCGCGGTCGACCCCGTCGTCCGTACGAGCCTGCAGGACGAGCTGCTCAGGCTGCAGGCGGAGCTCAACAAGACGATCGTCTTCGTCACCCACGACATCGACGAGGCGATCAAGCTCGGCGACCGGGTGGCGGTGCTACGGGTGGGCGGGCGGCTGGCGCAGCTCGCGGACCCCAAGACGCTGCTGTCGGAGCCGGCCGACGACTTCGTCCGCGAGTTCCTGGGCCGCGACAGGGGGATCAGGCGGCTGCAGTTCGTCTCGACGGAGGGGTTGCGGCTGCGTACCGACCTGACCATGCGGGAGGGTGGCGAGAGCGAGGAGCCGTGGACGCTGGTCGTGAGCGAGGACGGCCGGCCGCTCGGCTGGACGTCCGGGTCGGGCGAGCTGGAGCCGTACGGCACCTTCGTGTACGGGCGCGATTCGATGCGCTCGGCGCTCGACGCGGCGCTGCTGTCCCCCTCCGGCTGTTCCGTGGCCGTCGACGAGGAGGGCAGGGTCGTCGGCGTGGCCGGTCGGCAGGCTCTCGACGAGGCGCTGGCGGAGGCGGCAGATGGGTGACGGTCCCCCCTCGATATGGGAGTGGATCGGGCGTAACTGGGACACCGGGCGGGTCGACAGCATCAAGAACCTGCTCCTCGACCACCTGACGATGTCCCTCGTGCCGATCGTGGCCGCGCTGGTCGTGGCGCTCCCGCTCGGGCTGGCCTGCGCGCGCTGGCGCTGGCTCTACCAGCCCACCTCCGGTCTGATGAACGTCGTCTACGCGCTCCCGTCGCTGCCCGTCTTCATGCTGCTGATCTCGGCGACCGGGCTGTCGCAGACCACCGTGATCATCCCGCTGACCTTCTACGGCATGGCCGTGCTCATCCCGGCCGTGGTCGACGGGCTGCGGTCGGTGCCCGAGCACGTGCGGCAGTCGGCGATCGCGATGGGGTTCACGCCGCTGCGCCGTCTGCTGCTGGTCGAGTTGCCGATCGCGGTGCCTGTTGTGCTGGCGGGGCTGCGGGTGGTCGCGGTCTCCAGCATCAGCCTGGTCAGCGTGGGCGCGCTGATCGGGCAGGGCGGGCTCGGCGGGCTGTTCACCCGGGCGTACCAGAACCCGTTCATGCCGCCGGTCGTCGTCGGCATCGTGCTGATCGTGGCGCTGGCGCTGGTCGCCGACGGGCTGCTGGTGCTCGCGCAGCGGCTGCTCACCCCATGGGTACGCGCACGCAAGGGGGTCACGGCATGAGCTGGCTCACCGCGTTCTTCGGCTGGCTGGCCGAGTTCTTCGGAGACCCCGGGCGCTGGTCCGGCCCCGACGGCATCCCGGCCCGGCTCCTTGAGCACCTGGAGTTCTCGGTCCTGGCCCTGGTGCTGGCCGTGCTGATCGCGGTGCCGCTCGGGCTGCTGATCGGGCACACGGGCCGGGGCGAGGTGCTCGTGGTCGTCTCGGCGAACCTGGCCAGGGCGCTGCCCACGCTGGGCCTGCTGGTGATGTTCGTGCTGCTGCTCGGCGCGGCCTCGATCTGGCCGGTGATCATCCCGTTGGTGCTCCTGTCGGTGCCGCCGATCCTGGTGAACACCTTCGAGGGCATCAGGGGCGTCGATCCCGAGTTGCGCGACGCGGCGTACGGGATGGGGTTGCGCGGCGGGCAGGTGCTCGGGCGGGTGCTGGTCCCGGTGGCGCTGCCGCTGATCCTGCTGGGCTGCCGGCTCTCCGCGATCCAGGTCGTGGCCACCACCACGGTCGCCGCCTACACCGGGCTCGGCGGGCTCGGACGCTTCGTGATCGACGGTTTCGCGACGAAGGATTACGCGAGGGTCGTCGGCGGTTCTGTACTCATTGTGCTGTTCGCCCTCGTCGTGCAGATCTTGTTCGCGCTCGCCCAGAGGGTGACCGTCTCGCCGGGGGTGAGCCGGCGACTGAAGGTTCGATAGTCTCCCGTATTACCTCCCGCTTAGAAGGGAAAGCAAGATGAGACGGAAGTACGGCATCGCGGGGGTGCTGCTCTCGGCGATGTTCGCGCTGGCCGCCTGTGGCGGTGGCGGCGGCACTGCGGGAAACCCGCTCGACACCTCGAGCGCGGCTCCCAGCGGCTCGGCCTCCGGCGGGGGTGGCACGGCCGTCATCGGATCGTTCGACTTCCCCGAGAGCGTGCTGCTCGCCTCGATCTACGCGCAGGCGCTGGAGGCCAAGGGCGTGCAGGTCGAGGAGAAGCCGAACATCGGCACCCGCGAGGTAGTGATCGACCAGGTCAAGAGCGGTGGCCTGACCATCGTGCCGGAGTACAACGGCAACCTGCTCGCCTTCCTCGACCTGAAGAACACGGCCACGACCACCGACGAGGTCAACACCGCGCTGAAGGAGAAGCTGCCCGCCGAGTTGGAGGTGCTCGACTCCTCGCCTGCCGAGGACAAGGACAGCATGTCCATCACCAAGGACACCCAGACCAAGCAGTCACTCAACACCATGGAGGACCTGGCCAAGGTCTCCAAGGACATGACCTTCGGCGGGCCGCCCGAGTTCAAGGGACGGTGGGAGGCGCGGCTGAAGGAGGTCTACGGGATCGAGTTCAAGGAGTGGAAGTCCACCGGCGCGACCACCGCTGACGCGCTGAAGGACGCCTCGATCCAGGTCGGCAACGTGTTCACCACCGACCCGAAGATGATCGCGAACAACCTGGTGCCGCTGCAGGACACCAAGAACATCTTCCCCGCCCAGAACGTGACGCCGCTGCTCAACAAGGCCGCCGCGACCGAGCCGATCAGGACCACCCTCAACTCCATCTCGGCGAAGCTGTCCACGGAGTCCCTCCTGGACATGATGCAGAAGATCGCCATCAACAAGGACGAGCCCGCCACGGTGGCCAAGGAATGGCTGACCACCAACGGCCTCGCGTGACACGTCCCGCGAGGGCCTCCGTCCCCAGGAGGCTCTCGCGGTGAGCGTGCTCACGGAGGCGATGGCGCAGCTCGCGGCCGGAGTGGCGGTGGTGACCGTACGCGACGGGCGCGACGACCTGGGCGCCACGGTGTCGGCGCTCATGTCCGTCTCGCTGGAGCCCCCGCTGGTCCTGGTCAGCCTGGCGAGCCGCGGCTACCTCAACGAGGTGCTGCTCAGGCAGGACCGCTGGGCGGCCTCCCTGCTGTCGTCCGGCCAGGCGGCCATCGCCAGCCGCTTCGCCACGCCCGGCCGTCCCAGCGCCCGGCTCCTGCTGGAGGGCGTCCCGCACCACCGGGGACCGCACACGGACGCGCTGGTGGTGGAGGGCGGCGTGGCCGCGCTGGAAGCCGAGACCACCAAGGTGGTCCCGGCCGGCGACCACACGCTCTTCGTCGCCGCCGTCCTCGCGGTCTGCTACGTCGACCCTTCGCTCAACCCTCTGGTACGCCTGCGCGGCAGATACCGCGCGATGGGCGTCACCTGATCGTGTACCACTCGGGCAGGAGCAGGGGCCCGGCGGTGGCCGGGAGGCCGAGCTCGGCGGACAGGCGGGCCAGCGGTCCCCAGGAGTCCAGCCGGATCCTGGTCAGCGCGGCGGCCTTGTCCTCGCTGGACTCCGGGCCGCGCAGCCGCTCCAGCGGATTGAGCCGCGGGTAGGTGCGTACGGGCGCGTCCTCGGCGAGGCCGGCCCGCTTCCTTGCCAGGACCAGCGCGTCCTCCAGGCCGCCCAGCTCGTCGACCAGCCCGCCCGCCTTCGCGTCGGCACCGGTCCACACGCGGCCGCGGGCCAATTCGTGGGCCCTGTCGCGGGTGAGGTCGCGGCTCTTGGCCACCTTTCCCACGAAGTCATCGTAGATCCGGTCGAGCCAGGCGTTCACGCGTTCCCACTGCTCGGGGGAGAAGCCGCGGGATGTGGAGAACATGCCCGCGTTGACCCCTTCAGCCACCATTTCGGAACTTATCCCGATTTTTTGGAGGAGTTCGGAGAGGACGGGCTTGCCGCCGTACACGCCGATCGAGCCCGTCAGCGTGCCCGGCTGGGCCACGATCACGTCGGCGGCCATCGAGATGAAGTAGCCGCCGGACGCCGCCATGTCGCCCATCGACACGATCACCGGCTTGACCTTGCGCGTCAGCGTCACCTCGCGCCACACCGTGTCGGAGGCCACGTACGAGCCGCCTGGGCTGTCCACCCGGAAGACCACGGCCTTGATGTGGTCGTCGCGCCTGGCCGCCCTGAGCGCGGCGCCGATCGTGTCCGAGCCCATCGCGCCGCCACCGCCGAGCGGGCTACGGCCGCTGCGGCCTGTCTTGATCATGCCGGTGGCGTGGACGAGCGCGACGCCGTTCGCCATCGGGTTCGGCAGCTTCTTCACGGCGGTGCCGCGGGCGTAGCGGGACACGTACAGGAGGTGGACGTCGTCGCCCGCGGAGCGCTTGACCTCGTCGTACACCTCGTCACGGTAGGCCAGGCCGTCGACCAGGCCGGCCTCGCGCGCCTCCGCGCTGGTGAACGGGCCGCGGTCGACCAGTTCGCGTACCTTGCCCGGGTCCAGCCTGCGGCCCTCGGCGATGCCCGCCACGAGGGTCTCGGTGACCGACTCCACGATGCGGCTCATGGACTCGCGGTGCGGCTCGGTCATGTGGTCCTGCGTGAACGTGTTGACGGCGGTTTTGTACTCGTGCCGCTGGCCGGCTTCGTACCCGACGCCCAGCTTGGTCAGCGCGCCCTTGAGGAAGCGCTGCTCCAGCGCCACCCCGGTCAGCCCGACGTCGCCGCTCGGCTGCAGGTAGAGCCGCTCGAACGCGCTGGCCAGGTAGTAGGGCACGGTCCCGCCGCCGAACTCCCCGAACGTCTCCGCGAACGCGACGGTCAGTCTGCCCGAGGCCCGGAACTGGATGACCGCCTGCCGCAGCTCCTGTACCACGGCCAGGCCGAGCGGATTGCCGCCGATCTTCACGATCAGCGCCTTGACCCTGGAGTCATGCCTGGCCCGTTTGAGCCCGGAAAGGACGTCGGGCAGGCGGGTCTTGCGCATGGACAGCACCGCGGCGAGCGGGTCCGTCGGCGGGCCCTCCGTGAGGCCCTCGGTGAGATCGAGCTCCAGCACCAGCGGGGCGGTGCGCCGCTGGCGAAGCCTGTCGACGGTTTCGAAGATCGCCTTGCCTGCGTCCATAGAAGCCACCCTAAGCGACACATTTCGAAATGCGCCGGGGTGCGGGAAACCGGTGGTCAGGCGGCCCTCCGGTCAGAGGGGGCAGACGTGCGAAAGGGCCGGAAATCCGGTCCTTCGCTTCGCTTCAGACGCGGGGATCGGCAGGGGCGCGCGCTTCGGAGGTGGCCCGCTCCACGTCGATCCGCGGCGTCGACACCGGCGTCCCCGCCGCGTCGAACCGGATGGGCGTGCCGGTGTTCCGCAGCCGCTGCAGGCTCTGCGCGACCGTGAAGTCCGGGTACGCCTGCCGCATCAGCGCGAACGCCCCCGCCACGTGCGGCGCGGACATCGAGGTGCCGCTCATCTGGCGGTACGTGTCGTCGGGCACCGAGGCGTTGATGTTCACGCCGGGCGCGAAGAAGTCGAGCAGCGGGCCGCGGTTGGTGAAGGGCGCCAGAGCGTCGGCGTCGTCGGTGGCGCCCACGGCGATGGCGCTGGAGATGCAGGCGGGCATGGCGACGCCGTTCTGGAAGCCGTGGTTGCCGGCCGCCACCACGGGGGCGACCCCCGCGGCGACCAGGGCGTCGAACTCGGGCTTGAGCGCGGCGGCGTCCGCGTCGGCGTCGCAGGGCTCGCTGAAGGGGCCGCCGCCGCCGAGGCTCATGTTCACCGCGGCGACGTTGTGGGTCCTCGCCACGCGCGCCACGTGCTCGAGCGCCAGCTTCTGGTTCGAGACGTAGCTGAGGAAGCAGGGGGCCCGGGTGCCGGCGGCCGTGCACCTCAACGCGTCGTCCACGCGGTTGAAGACCTGGATCGCCATGATGCCGGCCGCCGGCGCGACGCCGTCCGACGGTGCACCCGCGGCCCTGCGGCCCGCCGCGATGCCGGTCACGTGGGAGCCGTGCGAGCAGGCGTTCGCGCCGTCGACCAGGCACTGTGCGGTCTCGGCGTCGGCCGCGCCGGCGCCGAGCTGGCTGGCCTGGTTGTTGGGGCAGAGCGAGACGGTGCCCTCGGCGGCGTCGGAGGAGGAGAAGCACGCCTCGTCCACGAGGCGGCCGGCGAAGAAGGGATGGTCCCGGTCGATCCCCGTGTCCAGGACGGCCACGGTCGTGCCGCTGCCGGTCCAGCCGGCCTGGTTGGCCTGGGTGGAGCGGATCACGTTCGTGCTGGCGTCGAGGATGGCGGGGAGCAACTCGTCCTTGTAGACGGCCTGGACGCGGACGTCCTTCCTGAGCGTGGCCAGCGTCGAATCGTCCAGTTCTGCGACGAAGAAGCGGTCGGACCGCGCCGACTCCACGACCCGGCTCCCCTCCGAGGCCTTCTCGACGTCGCTGGCGACGGCCTGCACGCTGTGGCCCGGTTTGAGCTGGATGATGGACCGGACGCGGCTCTTCGCCCTGATCTCCGCGACGAGCGCCGGGCTGATGGCCGGGCCGCCGCTGTCGGTGGTGTCGGCTTGGAGCGCCGAGGTGGCGCAGAGTGAGGCGGACATGGCCAGCACAGCGACGCCGGCCAGCAGAGACCGTAGTCTCACTTGTTCCTCCGAGGGTCAGACCGAGCCGTTTCCGGCTCCCGGCTGGGTACGGCCGCATACATCCCCCCCTGGGACAAGTGTGATGTCAGTGACGTATGTAGCTCAGAGAAACGTTGGACGTCCTTTTGCGTTGATGAGGCGCAAAGAGAAAGGCCGGTCGGGAGCGACCGGCCTTTCTCTCGAAATTTCGCTATTTGGCCTTTTTGAGGACGTTGGTGGTGGCCTTCTTCAGCGCCGCGGCCGACGACTTGCCGCTCAGCCGCACCTTCTCGGCGGCGGTCATCGTCGTGGTGCCGTTCGTGCCGTGCGCCCAGTTCAGCCACGCGGTGAGCAGGGCGCTGTCCAGCCTGGCGCGGCTGGTCTTGGTGTTCTTCAGCACCCGGTACGCCTTCCCGAGCGAGGACGCCTTGGTCAGCTCGGGGAACACCTTGCTCGACTTGCCGATCAGCTTCAGATAGCAGTTGAGCGTGGTGTCCGAGATCTTGCCGCTGCTGCGGTGGATCTCCACGGCCCACGTCTTGGCCTCCATCTTCGCCGAAGCCTTGGAGGCGCGCGTGCAGACCACGGCAGCCGGCTTCGGCGTGACGGTCACCGTGACCGTGACCGTGGGCAGCGGCACCGGCTCCGCGGACGGCTCGGGCTCGGGGGCCGCCGGGTCCTCGGGCTCCGGGCTCGGGCCGCTGCTGCCGGTCGGGTCCGGGGCGGTCGGCGTCTGCGTGACAGGCGGCTGCTGCGCGGCCCCGGTCAGGGCCGCCGCCAGGTCCAGGCGCGGCGTGGTCACCTGGGCGCCGTTGGCGTCGTACACGTACGGGCGGCCGGTCGTCTTGAGCTGGTTGATCAGGTCGGCCATCGGCTTGTCCGGCGCGGCCGACTTCATCAGCGCCAGCGCGCCGGCCACGTGCGGCGTCGCCATCGACGTGCCGCTGTGCACCGCCGTCTGGTTGTCGGGCACCGACGACTGGACGTCCACGCCCGGCGCGAACAGGTCCACGATCGCGCCCCGGTTGGAGAAGTCCGCGATCGCGTCGCCGTTGTCGTTCGCCCCGACGGCCACCGCGCTGGAGATGCAGGCGGGGTACGACGCGCCTTCGAAGAACTCGTTGCCCGCGGCCACCACGGTCGCGATGTTCTTGGCCAGCAGCGCGTCGATCTTCGGCTTGAAGATCGAGGCCTCCTCGCTGGTGTCGCACTCGCCTTCGGACAACTGGCCGCCCAGGCTCAGGTTCACCGCCGCGATCGGCTCGCTCAGCCCGGCCACGTAATCCATGGCCAGCCGCAGCGACGACTCGAACGCCAGCAGGCACGACGACTCGCCGAAGCAGGTGTCCGCGTCGTTGACCCGGCTGAACACCTGCACAGGCACGATCTTCGCACCCGGGGCCACGCCGCCGGTGCCGGCCGCGATGCCCGCGACGTGGGTGCCGTGCTCGCACAGGTTCACGCCGTCGGCCAGGCACTTCCCGGTCATGGCGTCGGCCGCTCCAGGGCCGATCTGCTCCGTCGTGCCGTTCGGGCACAGCGACTCGACGCCGGGCTCCACGGCGGAGAAGCAGGCCTCAGCCACGATCCGGCCGGCCAGCCACGGGTGGTCGAGGTCGACGCCGGTGTCGAGCACGGCGACCGCCTGGCCCGTGCCGGTGTGGTTCGCCGCGTGCGCCTTGTCGGCGCCGATCAGTGTGAGGTTGGGGCCGATCTCAGCGGGGGAGTACATCCTGTCGCGGTGGATGGAGGTGACGCGCGGGTCCTCGGCCAACGCGGCCAACTCCTCCGCGGTGCCCTCGACGACCATGAACGACTGGCTCTGCGGCTGCAGCACCACGTCGACGCTCTCGGTCATCGCCTGGCTCGCGACGGGCGTGTTCTGGGCGGGGTCGGTCAGTTCGACGACGGCTCGCTCGGTCTCGCCGTCGATGCCTAAGCCGTCCTCGACCTTCTCCTGTGGCTCCTGAGGCTCCTGCTGCGGCACCTCCTCCTGCGGCGTCTCCTGTGGTGGCTCCTGTGGAACGTCCTGGGAGACGGTGGGCGAGGGGGCGGCGGGTGGATCGTCCGCATAGGCGGGAGCCGAAAACGGCAGTAGTGCCAGCGCGATCGAGCACACGATCAGGGGGCGAAGTCGCACGCGTCCTCCGAAGGGGATGATCTCGGAGTTTAGGGCGATTTGCCCGACACGCACAGGCCCCCAGGCCGGTTCTCACCGAACTTTCAGGCTCAACCTTCGCTCTCACCGACGCTCCCCGCGTGGGTGAGCCAGACCGCGCCCAGCGGCGGCACCCGCAGCGTCGTGGAGTACGGCAGCCCGTGCCACGGCTCTCCGTCGGCCTCGACCGCGCCCATGTTGCCCACGCCGCTGCCCCAGTACTCGTACGCGTCGGTGTTGACCGTCTCCTCCCACTGACCGGCGTACGGGAGGCCGAGGCGGTAGTTCTCGTGCGGCCCGCCGCTGAAGTTGACCACGCACGCCACCGCGGACCCGTCGTTCGCGTAGCGGACGAACGAGAACGTGTTGCCCGACGCGTCGTCGGCGTCGATCCACCGGAACCCCTCGGGCGTGGCGTCCCGCTCCCACAACGCCGGGGTGTCCTTGTAGATCCGGTTGAGGTCGCGTACCAGCCGCTGGACGCCCTGGTGCCCGTCGAACTCCAGCACCCACCAGTCCAGCCCGCGGCCTTCCGACCACTCCGAGCCCTGGCCGAACTCGCCGCCCATGAACAGCAACTGCTTGCCCGGATGCGCCCACATGAACGCCAGCAACGCCCGCAACTGCGCGAACCGCTGCCACTCGTCGCCCGGCATCTTGCCCAGCAGCGACCCCTTGCCGTGCACGACCTCGTCGTGGGAGAGCGGCAGCACGTAGTTCTCGGAGTAGGCGTACAGCAGCGAGAACGTCATCTGATGGTGGTGGTACTGGCGGAAGACGGGCTCGTGACGCAGGTATTCGAGCGTGTCGTGCATCCAGCCCATGTTCCACTTGAAGCCGAACCCGAGCCCGCCCAGGTGGACCGGGCGGCTGACCCCCGGCCAGGCCGTCGACTCCTCGGCCACGGTCGAGATGCCGGGCGCCTCGCGGTAGCAGACGGAGTTCATCTCCTTGAGGAACTCGACCGCGTCGAGGTTCTCCCGGCCGCCGTAGACGTTCGGCGTCCACTCGCCCTCGCGCCGCGAGTAGTCCAGGTAGAGCATCGACGCCACCGCGTCCACCCGCAGGCCGTCGATGTGGAACTCCTTCAGCCAGAACAGCGCGTTGGCGACCAGGAAGTTGCGCACCTCCCTGCGGCCGAAGTCGAACACGTACGTGCCCCAGTCCGGGTGCTCGCCCCTGGCCGGGTCGGCGTGCTCGTACAGCGGGGTGCCGTCGAAGCGGGCCAGTGCCCATTCGTCCATCGGGAAGTGCGCGGGCACCCAGTCCAGGAGCACGCCGATGCCGCGCCTGTGCATCAGGTCCACGAAGTAGCGGAACTCGTCAGGGGTGCCGAACCTGGCCGTGGGCGCGTAGTAGGACGTCACCTGGTAGCCCCACGAGCCGCCGAACGGGTGCTCGGCCACCGGCAGCAGCTCCACGTGCGTGAAGCCCATGTCGGCGACGTACTCCGACAGTTGCTCGGCCAGCTCCACGTACGACAGTCCGGGCCGCCACGACCCCAGGTGCACCTCGTAGACGCTCATCGGGCCGCGCTGCGGCTGCTGCTCGCGCCGGCTCGTCACCCACTCGTCGTCGTCCCACGTGTACGCGGACTTGTCCACCACGGAGGCGGTCATCGGCGGCACCTCGGTCCGCCTGGCCATCGGGTCGGCCTTGTCGCGCCATACCCCGTCGGCGCCGAGGACCTGGTACTTGTACCGCTCGCCCGCCTCCAGATCGGGCACGAACAGCTCCCACACCCCAGAACGCCCCAGCGACCGCATCGGGTAGGCGGTGCCGTCCCAGTGGTTGAAGTCGCCGACCACCCTGATGCCGCGCGCGTTGGGCGCCCACACGGCGAACGCGGTGCCCGACACGTCCTCGTGCTCCATCACGCGGGCGCCGAGCACTTCCCACAGCCGCTCGTGCCGGCCCTCGCCGATGAGGTGGAGGTCGACCTCGCCCAACGTCGGCCAGTGCCGGTACGGGTCACGCACCTGGTGCGGCTCGCCGCCGGGGTATTTGACGCTCAGCGCGTAGCCGGGCACCTTGTCCAGGGCCGGCACCATGACCTCGAACACGCCGTGGGCCTGGTGTTTCATGTCGTGGGCCGTACCGTCGTCCAGCACCACTCGCACCCGCTCGGCCAGCGGGCGCAGCGTGCGGAAGGCGACTCCACCGGACACGGGGTGCGCTCCGAGCACGGAGTGCGGATCATGGTGGGCCCCGCCCGCCAGGCGGTCGAGTTCTGTCGTCATCGGCATGCTCCAACCCTGCCTTATGGTGACCGTCCATCCCAGGCACTGCCCGCATTCACGGACACAATCACCGAAAGTGCGAAATACCGGCTTCGTTACAAGAGAATGCCGGGTTCAGATAACTGGTCCTTCCCAGTCCACGGCTGGACATACTGCCGCGGCCTCAGGTGGGCAACGAGGCGAGCCAGCCGGTCAGGATCTCGTTGACCTCCTCGCTCCGTTCCTGCTGGATCCAGTGGCCGCAGCCGTCGAGGAGGTGCGTGGCGAGCAGGCCGGGCAGCGTGGCGGGATAGGCCTCGACGGCGTCGGCCATCCAGGTGGTGGACGCGTCCAGCCCACCCCCGATGAACAGGGACGGCTGCGTGACGGGGGCGCCGTCGAAGGCGGCCAGGTCCTCCCAGTCCCGATCCATGTTCCGGTAGCGGTTGAGCGCCCCGGTCATGCCGGTCCGCTCGAACTCCCCGGCGTAGACATCGAGGTCGTCCTCACTCAGCCAGCGGGGGAGCCGGTCGGCGGGGAACCGGTCGCGCAGCGTCCCGCCGGGGGAGACGAAATGTGGGTCCGGGGCGCCCTGGGGCGGCATGGTGTCGGCGGACAGGGCGGCGTAGAAGCCGGCGAGCCAGCCGCGTACGTCCGGTTCGATCTCGGCCTCCGGCCGGCCGGGCGCCTGGAAGTAGCTGACGTAGAACTCCTCCTCCCCGCCCATCTTCGCGAAGACCTCGCTGGGCCGGGGGCCGCCGCGCGGGGCGTACGGCACGCTCAGCAGCCCGGCCGCGCGGAAGACGTCGGGCCTGACGAGCGCGGAGTCCGCGGCGATGGTCGCGCCCCAGTCGTGACCGACGATCATCGCCGTCCGCTCGCCCAGGGCACGCACCACGGCGACGTTGTCCTCGACCAACTCCAGCATCCGGTACGCGGCGACGTCCGCGGGCTTGGACGAGCGCCCATAGCCGCGAACATCGACGGCGACGGCCCGGTAGCCGGCCGCGGCCAGGGCGGGCAACTGGTGACGCCAGGAGTACCAGGACTCCGGGAACCCGTGCACCAGCAGCACCAGCGGCCCGTTGCCCTGCTCCACCACATGGATGCGACCGGCCGAAGACAAGACCAGACGATGCGTGACCTTTTCGAGCGACATCAACCCTCCAAACTCCTGACCCTCGTACGCCTCAATCGTCGGACGGGCTGGTGAACCACCACGAATCCCTTTGCCAATCCAGCAAACCGCCCCCCGACCCCCCGACACGATCACCCGGAAACGCCCGCGGCCTCCCGCCGCTCCGGAGGGCCGAGACGGTTCGGTCCGGGGGCCGAGACGGTCACCTGGGAACGCCCGGGGCGCCGGGCTGGCCCGAGGGTGGGCCGAGACGGTCACGGGGAACGCCCGGGGCCTCGGGGACGAGGTGTTCCAGGGGGAGTGCCGCGCCGCGCGTCAGCGCCGTGGCCAGCGCCTGCGGTCCCAAGGCCGCCTCCACCGCGGCCGTGATCCTGTGGACGTCGCCACGCTCGCCAGGCGGCAGCGGCGCGCCCACGGATTCCCTGAGCGCCGCGGCCTTGCCCAGCAGCAGTCCCGCCTCCTCGTGCCGCCCGCCGATCGCCCGCGCCCCCGCCAGTCCCTCCAGCGCCAGGGCGGTCGCCCGCGGATCGCCGACCTTGCGGGCCGCGGCGAGCCCGTCGAGCTGCAGCTCCAGCGCGGCCGCCGCGTCACCCCGCTGCTCGGCCACGAACCCCAGCTCGGCCAGGATCAACGCCGTTCCTGGCTCGCCCGCGACCTCCCTGACCCACCCCAGCCAGGTCCGCAGTCGCCGCTCGGCCTCGTCCAACCGCCCCTGCCGCCGCGCCCCCAGCGCCAGCCCGACCTCGGCGAACTGCTCGGCGGGCCGGTTCGACTGCGTACGCGCCAGCTCCCGGGCGCGCTCGTGACAGTCCTCGGCTCGCGTGTGGTCACCCGTCAACATGGCGATCCGGCCGAGCCGGGACAACGCGTCGGACACCGAGCTCCACAGTCCGAGCTCCTCGGCCATCCGCAGCCCCTCCATGCGCAGCTCGGAGGCCCGCTCGTAGTCGCCGGTGATCTCGGCGAGCGTGCCGAGGTTCTCCGCGGCCCGCATCTCGCCCCACCGGTCGCCGATCTTCCTGAACAGCGCCTGCCCCCGCTCACCGTCCCGCCGCAGCGCCGCCAGGTCACCGCGCATGGCCGCGTACCTGGCCAGGACGTTCAGCGCGGCGCCCGTACCCCATTGGTCGCCCAGCTCACGGAACGCGGCCAGCGACGTCTCGACCAGCTCCCTGCTGGCGGACAGATCGCCGTACCCGAACAGCGCGAACCCAGCGAACCACCGCGCCCTGGCCCGCGCCGCCGGCTCCTCGATCGCCTCGAACAACCCAGGCTCCGGCACCCGAGCCCGCCCCGCCAACAGCTCCAACCCCACAACCCAAACCTTGGCCTCGGCAACCCCACTCGCCGTAGCCACCGACGGCGCCACGCCGGACGACGGCGCCACGTCTGAAGGTCCTGCGCTTGAGGACCCTGCCGCGTTCGAGGACGGCGCCACGTCTGAAGACTGTGACCGTGACAGGGACGGTGGCGGTGGCTTGGTGATCGACAGGGCGGCCTCCAGGGCTTGCTGCCCCTCGCCGAGCCTGCCACGCAGCACCCAGTACCAGGCCATCGCGTTCACCAGCCGGATCGCCTCGCCGACCGCGCCGAGCTGGACCGCCGTCTCCAGCGCGGTCCGCAGGTTGGCGGTCTCGGCGTCGAGCCGCGCGAGCGTGTGTCGCTGCTCGTGCCCCCGCAGGTACGGCTCCGACCGCTCGGCCAGGCGGGTGTGGTAGCGGAGATGCCGCAGCCGTACGTCGGCCCGCTCGCCCGCCTCGGCCAGCCGCTCCTGGCAGTAGGCGGCGACCGATTCCAGCAGCCGGTACCGCGGCTCGGGTCCTGGCACACGTACCACCAGCGAACGGTCCACCAGTCTGGCCAGCAGATCGAGAACGTCCACGCCGGGCTCGGCGCAGACCTCCTCGGCCGCCTCCAGCGTGCAGCCGTCGGCGTGTACGGCCAGCCGCCGCAGCACGACCTGCTCGCCCTCGGTCAGCAGCTCCCAGCTCCAGTCGATCATCGCCCGCAACGTCTGCTGCCGCGCCGGCGCGCCCCGCAGCCCGGAGGCTAGGAGCCTGAAGCGGTCGTCGAGCCGCTCGGCGAGCTGGCGCGGGGTCAGCACCCGCATCCGGGTCGCGGCCAGCTCCAACGCGAGCGGCAGGCCGTCGAGCCTGGCACAGATCTCCGCCACGTCGGCGTCCGGCTCGATGCCGGCCCGCGTCACGAACAGCTCCACCGCAGCCTCCTGATCCAGCGGCGGCACACTCCACAGGGCCTCGCCCTCAATCCGCAACGCCTCCTGACTGGTCGCCAGAATCTGCACCCGGGGCGCCGCCCGCAACAGCCGCGCCGCCACCGTGGCGACCTGCTCAACAACATGCTCACAGTTGTCCAGGACGAGCAGCGTCTCCTTCCCCGCCACCCCTGCAACCAACCGCCCAACCACACCCTCCACCGTCCGCCCCGGTCGGGCCGCGCGGTCGGCGGCCGGGGTGGGCCAGGTTGCCGGCAGGGCCGCGGGGTTCGGTGCCGTGCCGGGGCTC
>NZ_JADOGI010000224.1 GCF_015645445.1 Nonomuraea cypriaca
GGGCTCGGTCGAGGGGGTGGTGTTTGGGGGTGTTCCGGCGAAGGTCAGGGTGGTGCGCTTGGTGGGGTCGTTATCCGTCATGACGACCCAAGCGGTGGTCGAGGCAGTGGCGAGGACGGCCGCGCCGGCTGCGATGGCGGTCCAGCGGAGCTTGCCAGGCGAGAGTCGAGGGGAGGACATGTACGAGTGCCGGCCCAAGATGAACCACGGTCCTAGCTAGGGAACAGGAAAGGCAAAGGCCAGGCCCGTGGGGGGTGAGCGGCGTACGGAGGCCGACCCGCGCGCGGGCCAGGGGAACCCGCGGCGAAGACGAACATACGCGACGAAAGCCAGGCAAAAGCAACCTAAAGCGATATGCAGTGATGCATCTCACTTAAGGTGACAAATTGCCAAGAACACCCAGGCTCAGAGCATGAGGGAGCGTACGGTCTCCACCGTGTCGGCATCCTCGACCCGCTTGTCCGGCCGATAGCGCAGGACCCGCGCGAACCGCAGCGCCATCCCCCCGGGATAGCGCGGCGAGCGCTGGACCCCATCGAAGGCGATCTCCACCACCAACTCGGGCCGCACGCTGACGGTCCACGAGTCGGTCGGCCCCTCGGCCAGCTCGAGAAAGCGCTCGGTCTGCCACGCCAGCAGCTCATCCGTCAGTCCCTTGAACGTCTTGCCCAGCATCACGAAGCCGCCCTCGGGGTCGCGCGCGCCCAGATGCAGGTTGGACAGCTTGCCCTCGCGCCGCCCGTGCCCCCACTCGGCGGCCAGCACCACCAGGTCGAGCGTGTGCCGCGGCTTGACCTTGATCCACCCGGCCCCACGCCGGCCGGCCGCGTACGGCGAGGCCAGCGCCTTGACGACCAGCCCCTCGTGACCCGCCCTGACCACGTCGCCGAAGAACTTCTCCGCCTCCGCCACGTCCGCCGTGACGAGCCGCGGCGTCAGGAGGCCCTGCGGGACAGTGCGCGCCAGCTCTTCCTGGCGTCGCGAATAGGGCAGGTCGAGCAGATCGACCCCGTCGACCCGCAGCGCGTCGAAGAAGAACACGCTCAGCGGCGTCTGCTCGCGCAACCGCGCCACGTTGGTCTTGCTGCCGACCCGGCCGGCCGTCACCTGGAACGGATGCGGCCGCCCGTCCGGACGCAGCGCGATCACCTCGCCGTCCAGCACCAGATCCGAGTACGGCATCTCCAGCACCGCCTCGACCAGTTCGGGCACCTGCGACGTGATGTCGTCGAGCATGCGCGTGAAGACCCGCACCTCGGAGCCGGACCGGTGGGCCTGCACGCGAATCCCGTCCAGCTTCCACTCCAGCGCCGCCGGCACGCCCGCCTTCTCCAGGCTCGCCGCCACGTTGGGCGCGCTGCCCGCCAGCATCGGCGTGACCGGCCGCCCGACCTCCAGGTGGAACGCGTGCAGCGCGGCCACCCCGCCGCTCAGCGCCGCCGCCCCGACCGCGGGCAACGAGCCGCGCAACGTGAGCGCCCTGCGTACGTCGGCCGGCGGCGCGCCGGACGCCTTGGCCACCGCCTCGATCATGACGCCGTCGAGCGCCCCCTGCCGCAGCTCGCCGTGCAGCAGTCGCCGCATGAACTGCTGCTCCTGGCTGGTCAGCCCGGCGAACAGGCTGGTGACCAGCGTCTTGCGCGCCGCCTGCGAGCCCTGCCCGGAGACGGCCTTGATCCTGGTCAGCAGCTCGTCGACGGAGGTCAGCGTGGCGGTGGCGGCCAGCTTGGGCTGGGGGAGGTCCTCCAGCGTGCGCCAGCCCACGCCCACCTGCCGCTGGGGCAGCTCGCCGGAGAGGTAGGAGATCGCGATCTCCGCCTCGTCCGGGCCGACCCGGCCAAGCAGCTCCGCCAGATGGCCGATCTTCCCGAGCCTGGCGGGCGTGCGGGTCACCGCCTCGGAAGTCCGGACCACGTCGATCAGAAGCACACGCCTATGGTGCCTTACGCCGACGACATTTCCCCACCGGGAATCGAACGCGTTTCGCAGATCCCACTCAACCGGGAATCGGACGCGTTTCGCGAAGCCCGCCCCCATCTGGGCTCAGGGCGTTTCGCGGGGCCCGAGGCTGCCGGGGATCGGACGTGTTTCGCGGAGCCCGCCCGCATCTGGGATTGGGCGTGTTTCGGGGAGCCCGCCCGGCAGGGATCGGGGGTGTTTCGCGGAGCCCGCCGCCCCGCGCGTCCGAGGGGTGGGGCGGCGGGGCCGCTGATGGTCTTAGCTGACGCCGAGCAGGTCGACCACGAAGATGAGTGTCTCGTTCGGCTTGATGCGGCCGCCGCCGGCGCCACGGCTGCCGTAGCCGAGATGCGGCGGGATGACCAGCCTGCGCCGGCCGCCGACCTTCATGCCCACCACACCTTGGTCCCAGCCGGCGATGACGCGCCCGCCGCCGAGCGGGAACTCGAACGCGTCTCCACGGTTCCACGACGCGTCGAACTCCTCCCCGGTGGAGAAGGAGACGCCCACATAGTGGACGCGTACGGTCTGGCCGGACTTGGCCTCCGGGCCGTCGCCCACGGTCAGGTCGACGATCTCCAGGTCGGCGGGCGGGTTGCCCTCGGGAAAGTCGATCTCGGGCTTCGAGAGTGCCACGAAGTGCTCCTGTTGACTGACGATGAGAATGGTCCCGACGACTCTATGCGGTCGGGATATGGTCATCGTCCATGGCCGCCCTTTCTCCCGACGCGATCCTCCTCACCGGCCGCGTGGCCGTCGTCACCGGGGCTGCGCGGGGTATCGGGCAGGCGATCGCCGGGGCGTTCGCGGCGTTCGGGGCCCACGTCGCCGTGTGCGACCGGGACAAGCCGCAGGCCGAGCTGGCGATGACGCTGGACGTGCGCGACCACGTGGCGGTGGAGGTGTTCGCGCAGGCCGTACGCGAGCGCTGGGGCCGCGTCGACGTGCTGGTCAACAACGCGGGCGGCACCTTCCACGCCCCGTTCGAGGACACCTCCCCTCGGGGCGAGCAGATCCTCATCGAGGAGAACCTCACGCAGGTCACCGGCATGATCCGGCAGTTCGTGCCCATGATGCCGCCGGGCGGGTCGATCATCAACGTCACGTCCGGCGATGCGCACCGGGCCGCGCCCGGCTTCGCCGTGCACGCGGCCATGAAGGCCGGCCTGGAGAGCCTGACGAAGTCGCTGGCCCTGGAGCTGGCGCCGAAGGGCGTCAGGGTGAACGCGATCGCGCCCGACGCCCTCCAAACCGAGGGTGAGACGGGCCTGCGCGAGCGCATGCTGACCCGCCCGCTGCCCTACGATCCGGTACGCCTCCCGCCCCTCGGCCGCCTGGGCGCCCCCGGGGACGCGGCGGGGGCGGCCGTGTTCCTGGCCGGCGACCTGGCCAGGTTCGTCACGGGAACGACGGTCCACGTGGACGGCGGCATCAACGCGGCAGGCGGCTGGCGCCGCACCTGACCCGCGCCATCCACCAGCACGTCGCACCTGACCCGCGCGATCCACCAGCACGCCGCACCTGACCCGCGCCATCCACCAGGACACGGCCGCGCAGCGCAGGCGGCGAACCATCCAGGCGGCATCCTCCGGGTCGTCACCAACTCTCGTGGATCGGCATTCCCTCGCTGTAACCCGACGAGCTCTGGACCCCCACGACCGCCCGCTCGCGGAACTCCTCCAAGCTGACCGCCCCCGCGTACGTGAGCGAGGACCGCAGCCCCGCCACGATGGCGTCGATCTGGTCCTCCACGCTGGGCCGCCGCGGATCCAGGTACATCCTCGAGGTCGAGATGCCCTCCTCGAACAGCGCCTTCCTGGCCCGGTCGAACGCCGAGTCCTCGGCTGTCCTGAGCCGCACGGCCCGCGCGGAGGCCATGCCGTAGCTCTCCTTGTACTTGCGCCCGTTCGCGTCCGTGTGGGTGTCGCCAGGCGACTCGTACGTCCCGGCGAACCACGAGCCGATCATCACGTTCGAAGCCCCGGCGGCCAGCGCCAGCGCCACGTCACGCGGATGCCGCACGCCGCCGTCGGCCCACACGTGGCGCCCCAGGCGGCGGGCCTCGGCCGAGCACTCCAGCACGGCCGAGAACTGCGGCCGCCCTACTCCGGTCATCATCCGCGTGGTGCACATGGCCCCCGGACCCACGCCGACCTTGAGTATGTCGGCCCCGGCGGCCACCAGATCGCGTACGCCGGCCGCCGTCACCACGTTGCCCCCCGCGACGGGCACGCCAGGATCCAGGGCCGTGACGGCGCGCAGGGCCGCGACCATCTTCTCCTGGTGGCCGTGCGCGGTGTCCACGACCAGGCAGTCGACCCCGGCCTCGAGCAGTTCCTTGGCCTTGGCGGTCACGTCGCCGTTCACGCCGACCGCGGCGGCGATGCGCAGCCGCCCCCCGGCGTCGACCGCGGGCCGGTAGAGGGTGGCGCGCAGGGCGCCCGTACGGGTGAGGATGCCCTCCAGGCGCCCGTTCGCGTCCACGATGGGCGCCAGCCGGTGACGGCCCTCGTGCAGCCGGTCGAACGCGCCGCGCGGGTCGAGCCCGGCCGGCAACGTCAGCAACTCGCTCGACATGACCTGCGAGAGCTGCGTGTACATGTCCACGCCCTGGCAGTCGGCCTCGGTGACGACCCCGACCGGCCGGTTCTCCCAGTCGACCACGACGATCGCGCCGTGCGCCCGCTTGGGCAGCAACTGCAGCGCCTCGCCGACGGTGTCGTGCGGGGTCAGCGTCAGCGGCGTGTCGTGTACGAGGTCGCGCTTCTTGACCCAGTCGACGACGTTCGCCACGACGTCGAGCGGGATGTCCTGCGGGATCACGGCGATGCCGCCCCGGCGTGCCACGGTCTCGGCCATGCGACGGCCCGCGACCGCGGTCATGTTGGCTACGACGATGGGGATGGTGGTGCCCGTGCCGTCGTTGGTGGACAGGTCGACCGCGAGCCGCGAGCCGACCGAGGAACGCGACGGGACCATGAAGACGTCGCTGTAGGTCAGGTCATATTGGGGCTCGAGGTCGTTAAGAAACTTCACGTTCATCCATCTTATGTGCTTACAGGTCAACAGGGGGATCGCCCGTTCGCGGGGCCTTATGATCGGCCGGGGACACTTCTGGGGGAGGGGAGGGCCTGTGGACGTCACCGACCGGGCCGAGTTGATCGTGGTGGGCTTCGCCGTACGCACCACGAATGCCGACGAGATGGATCCGGCACGGGCCCGGCTGCCCGCGCTGTGGCAGCGGGCGGGCGCGCCGGGGGCCTTCGCGCACGTGCCGGGGCGGGCCGACGAGAACCTCTACGCGGTGCTGACGGACTACGAGAGCGACCACCACGGGGCCTACACGCAGATCGTCGGCATCGGCGTGCGCACGGTGCCGCGGCTGCCGGAGGGCATGGTGGCCGTACGCGTGCCGGCCGCGCGGACGCTGAACCTGCGGGCCCGCGGCCCCATGCCGCAGGCGCTGGTCGAGGCGTGGCAGCAGGTGTGGAAACACACCGAGTCGGGCGGGACACCGTCGCGCGCCTTCACCACGGACCTCGAGGTGCACCACCCCGACGGCGCCGACCTCTACGTCGCCATCTGACGGAACCACCCCAACCACCCCAACCGCGCCGACCGCTGCCGACCGCTACGTCCGTGCCTACGTCGCCGTCCGAGCGAGCCCGAGCGCGTCGGCCGCCGCCGCGACGGCCAGCGGCTTGACCACGTCCAGCGGCAGGTGCGCGTATTCCACCGTGCAGTCCGACATGCCGCCAAGCGCCACCGTCGCCCTGATGTGCTGCTCCTGCGTGAGCTCGGGCCCCAGCAGCAGGATGATCAACTGGCGCCGCCAGTCGAACATGCGCGCCCCCAGATCGAGATAGCCCAGGGTGGACAGCTCCCGCACCATCATGACGATCACCTCCCGGTGCCGCCACATCAGCTCGAAGTAGTCGTCGAGCAGCCGCCTGGCGTCGCCGGGCGCCTGCTGGGCCACGAACCGCTCGATGTCCTCCACCATCGGCTGCACGATGCTCCGCACCAGCTCGTCGCGCGAGGCGAAGTGGTAGTAGAGCGCGGGCTTGGTGATGCCCAGCCGGTCTGAGATCTGGCGCAGGCTGGTGTTCCGCACGCCTTGCCGGACGAACAGCTCGCGGGCCACCGCCTGGATGCGCGCCTTGGTGTCACTGGACATGGTCGAAGAATATCCCTTACCTCCCGTTAAGTAAGTATGGTACCGTCCGACTTACCATCCGTTAAGTAAGGAGGCGGTATGCGAATCCTCATCTCGGGTGCGAGCGTCGCGGGTCCGGTCCTCGCCTACTGGCTCACCAGGTACGGCTTCGAGGTCACGGTCGTCGAGCGCGCCCCGGCGCCGCGCAAGACGGGCGGCGGCCACGCGATCGACCTGTTCAGGCCGGCGATGGACATCGTCGAGCAGATGGGCCTGCTGGAGCAGGTGGTGGCCGGGAAGACCGGCATGGAGCGGCTCACGGTGTTCAGGGAGGGCGCGTCGCGGCCGGTGGAGGTCGATCTGACCCGCGTGATGACCGCCGTCTCCGACCGGCACGTCGAGATCATGCGCGACGACCTGAGCGAGATCTTCTACGACGCCACCCGCCACGACGCCGACTACGTCTTCGGCGACTCCGTCGCCTCGATCTCCGCCGACGGCGAGGTGGTGTTCGACAGTGGCCGGGCCGAGCGCTTCGACCTGGTGGTCGGCGCCGACGGGCTGCACTCCAACGTGCGCCGCCTGGTCTTCGGCCCCGAGTCCGACTACAGCACCTGGATCGGCGCCTATCTGGCCGTCGTCTCGATGCCCGGCCACCTCGGGCTCGACGGCCGGATGGAGCTCGTCGCGGGGGTCGGCAGGATGGCCGGATACGGCGCGGCGCACATGGACGACGCGCGTGCGGTGTTCCTGTTCAGGACGCCGGAGCAGCTCGACTACCACCACCGGGACGTCCCCAGGCAGAAGGAGCTGCTCCGCGAGCGCTTCGCCGGCGTCGGCCGGCAGGTGCCCCGGCTGCTGGCGGAGCTGGACCGCACGCCCGCGTTCTACTTCGACTCCATCACCCAGCTCCGCCTGGACTCCTGGTCACGCGGCCGGGTGACGCTGGTGGGCGACGCCGGTTACTGCCCTGGTCCCGCCGTCGGCGGCAGCACGAGCCTGGCCGTCGTGGGGGCGTACATCCTGGCGGGTGAGTTGGCCGCGCACGGCGGCGACCACACGCGCGCCTTCCCGTCCTACGAGGCCGAGATCGGCGAGTACGCCCGCCGCAGCCGCGAGTTCGCCATCGGCGCGGCCAAGCGGATCGTGCCGGGCAGCAGGTTCGACCTGTGGGCGATCACCCAGGGGGTGCGGCTGATCAACCACCTGCCGGTCGCGCTGACCAGGGCCGCGGCCAAGCTCAACACCAAGGGCGTGCGCCTGCACGACTCGATCGTGCTGAAGGACTACTCGGCGTTCACGCGAGCACCCCTTGGCCACGCAGCCGCTCCGCCGTCTCCTTCGACAGCCCCCAGCCGGAAAGGTCGGTGAGCCGGGTCGCCGGCGCCAGGTCCTGGGCCGGCACGCCGAGCAGACGCGGCGCGGGCGCCGGCTGGGTCACGCCGCCGACGTCGGCGAAGCCGCCCCTGGCGACGTTGTGCGGATGGGAGGCGGCCTCCGCCATGGAAAGCACGGGGGAGACGCAGGCGTCCGAGCCCTCGAACACCGCCTCCCACTCGGCCCGCGTCCTGGTCTTGAACTCGGCGGCGAGCCGGGCCTTCAGCGCGGGCCACCGGGTCCTGTCGTTCCTGTCGGGCAGGTCGGTCAGGCCCATGAGGCCGACCATGGCGTCCCAGAACTGCGGCTCCAGCGATCCGACGGCCACGTAAAGTCCGTCGGCGGTCTCGTACGTGTCGTACTGCGGCGCCCCGGTGTCCAGCAGGTTCGTGCCCCGCGGACCCCAGTGGCCGCCCTGCACGGCCTGGTAGAACATCGCGAACAGGATCGACGCGCCGTCCACCATGGCCGCGTCGATCACCCGGCCCAGCCCGGTCCGCTCCCGCTCGAACAGGGCGAGCAGCACCCCGTACGCGAGCATGAGGCCGCCGCCGGCGAAGTCGCCCAGGATGTTGATCGGCGGGGTCGGCTTGTCCCCTTCCCTGCCCAGCATCGACAGGACGCCGGAGATCGCGATGTAGTCGATGTCGTGTCCCGCCGTGGCGGCCAGCGGCCCGTCCTGGCCCCACCCGGTCATCCGGCCGTAGACCAACCGCTCGTTCACCGCGTGCAGGTCGGCGGGCCCGATGCCGAGCCGCTCGGCAACCCCGGGCCGGAACACCTCGATCACCACGTCGGCGTGCCGCACCAGCTCCTTGAACGCCGCCACGCCCTCGGGAGCCTTCAGATCCAGCCCGACCGTGCGCTTGCCGCGGTCCATCACGTCCGTACGCGGCCGGTCGGAGACGGCCTTGACCCGGTCCACGCGCAGCACCTCGGCGCCGTGGTCGGCCAGCATCATCCCGGCGAACGGCCCGGGAGCGAGTCCGGCCAGCTCCAGCACCCGCACCCCGGCCAGCGGACCCCGGCGAACCTCCGACATGGGCCTCTCCTCATTGTCTGACTCGCCTAAGTAGAACAACATTCGGTGGCCTGTGACAAGCCGCCTTCCCGACCTTCCCGCGAAGTCGCAGGAGGTATGGGAAACTTGCCCACTGTTCGGGTGGTCTGAGGGGTAGGACATGGTTTCGGATAGCAACCGGCTCATCGCAGGGCGCTACCAGTTACTGCGCGAACTGGGTCGCGGGGGAATGGGCGTGGTCTGGGAAGGCCAGGACACGCTGCTCAATCGGCAGGTCGCCATCAAGGAGGTGCTGCTGCCGGAGGGCGCGTCGCCGGGCGACCAGGAGCGGCAGTTGTTGCGTACCGCCAGGGAGGCGCGTACGGCGGCCAAGCTGAACCATCCCTCGGTCGTCGCGATCTACGACGTGGTCGAGGAGAACGGCCGCCCGTGGGTCGTGATGGAGTTGCTGCCCCATCCCTCGGTCGAGCAGGTCGTGCTCAGCTCGGGCGCCCTGCCCGTACGGGAGGCGGCGGACGTGGGCCGGCAGGTGCTGTCGGCGCTGAAGGCCGCCCACGAGGCGGGCATCCTGCACCGGGACGTCAAGCCCAGTAACATCCTCATGACCGACGACGGCCGGGCCGTGCTGACCGATTTCGGCATCGCCACCGCCGAGGGCGATCCGTCGCTCACCTCGACCGGCATGGTCACCGGCTCGCCGAGCTTCCTCGCCCCGGAACGCGTCCGCGCCACCGACGCGGGGCCGGCCTCCGACCTGTGGTCGCTGGGCGCGACGTTGTACGCGTGCATGGTGGGGCGCTCGCCGTTCGAGCGGGGCGACCCCATGGCGACGCTCAACGCGCTGCTCACGGAGGAGCCCGACTACCGCAGGATCCCGCCGATCATGCATCCCGTCCTGCGCGGCCTGCTGCGCAAGGAGCCGGAGGAACGGGTCGACGCCGAGGAGGCCGACCGGCTGCTCGCCGCCATCGCCGCGGCCAGGCCCGCGCACGCCGACCGCGACGTGCCGCACGGGAAGCCGCGCGGCGGCAAGGGCCGGGCCCTGCTCGCGGCGGGCGCGGCGGCGGTGCTGGTGATCGCGGGCGGCACGGTCGCGTACTTCAGGCTCGCAGCCCCGGCGGAGGGCTCCCCGCGCGCCGCCGCGCGGCCCGCCGCCGCGACCGCCCCGCTCACGACGAGCGCGTCGCCCACGCCGAGCGCCACGCCCACGCCCACCCCGACGCCCAGCGTGACCAGGGCAGTCCCGGCCGTGCGGGCGTGGAAGTCGCGCGACGGCTGGTCGATCATGCGGCCCATCGGCTGGAAGGGCACACTCGGGGATTCCTACGCCGAGTGGACCCGCCGGGACGGGAACGCCCACCTCGGCGTCCAGGCCCTCTACGCCACCATCGACCCGAACCAGGTCATGCGCGACTCCGCGGAGACCCTCAAGCAGGAGGCGGAGAAGGTGGCGAACCGCAGCCGCAGGACGGTCACCCACCAGGGCGTGCGGGCGGTGGAGTGGGAGGTCTCCTGGACCTCCGGCCAGACGCCCGGCCAGCCGTGGATCACGCCGGGCACGCGCTACCACGAGGTACGCCGCGCCCTCGCCATCGGCGACACCGCCTACGTCCTGTCCTGGACGGTCACCGAGAACCAGTGGCGGGGCAGCAGGGCGCTGATGCGGCAGGTGATCAGCAGCTTTACTGTGGGGGTATGAGCCCCTGGAAGCTGCTCGCCCTGCCGCCGCTCCCCGAGGAGCCGATGCGCCGCCTGCTCGCCCCGCTCGGTGACCGGGTGGAGGTGCGCCTGCCCGCGACGCGCGACAGGGAGGGCCTCCTGGCCGCGCTGCCTGAGGCCGAGATCGTCGTCGGCGACTGGACGGGCACACTCGTGCTGGACGCCGCGGCGGTCGCGGCCGCGCCACGGCTGGCGTTCGTGCAGCAGCCGTCCGTGGGCGTGAACGGCTACGACCTCGACGCCCTGGCCGCGGCCGGGGTGCCACTGGCGAACACGCCCGGGGTCAGCGCCGTCGCCGTCGCCGAGTGGTGCCTGGCCGCCACGCTGGCGCTGATGCGCAGGCTGGCCGCCGCGGACGCCGCCGTACGCGCGGGGGAGTGGCCGCAGCAGGGCCTGATGCCCCGCGAGCTACGCGGCCGGCGTGTCGGCGTCGTCGGCTACGGTCCGATCGGCGCCACCTGCGCCGGGATGTTCCGCGCGCTCGGCTGCGAGGTGACCTACTGGACCCGCACGCCCCGTGCGGACCCCGGCTTCGAGGACCTGGAGACGCTCCTGTCCGCCTGCGACGTCGTGGTGGTCGTCATCGCGCTGTCGGAGGAGACCCGCGACCTCGTCGACCCGGGCGCGATGAAGCAGGGCGCCCTCCTGGTGAACGCGGCCAGAGGCGGCGTGGTCGACCAGCGCTCGCTGGCCGCGGCGCTCCGCGACGGCCACCTGGGCGGGGCGGCGCTGGACGTCTTCGAGGACGAGCCACTGCCCGCCGGCGACCCGCTGCGCGACGTCCCCAACGTCCTGTTGTCCCCGCACGTCGCGGGAGTCACGCCGGAGGCCACGAGTCGCCTGCTCACGGCCACGCTGGACAACCTGGCCGCCGCGCTGGAGGGACGCGAGGTGGACGCCGTGGTCAACGGCGTATCGCCGGTCATCCGCCGGAAGTTGGCGCGATCATCTACCGCATAGGCGGTTCACCTGGCACTATGAACAGTTTTCGTGTCTTTAACGACCCCGGTCTGTTCCGGGTGGTCGCTGGGAGATACGTTCTTACGGACGATCTCTGCCAGCTCAAGGGGGTGCTTTCATGACGACGACGATGTCGACTCACCAACGGGCCGTGGAGCAGATCCGGCAGTCCTACTCCGAGATCCCGGGCGGCGCCGCGCCCCGGCTGGCCAAATCCACGTCCAACCTGTTCAGGTTCCGCGACTCGGACAAGACGGCCAAGCTCTCGGCGCGGGATCTCGACGAGGTCATCAGCGTGGACCCGGAGACCATGACGGCCGAGGTCCAGGGCATGACCACGTACGAGCACCTGGTGGACGCCACCCTCCCGCACGGGCTCATGCCGTATGTCGTGCCGCAGCTCAAGACGATCACGCTGGGCGGTGCCGTGACGGGGCTCGGCATCGAGTCCAGCAGCTTCAGGGACGGCCTGCCGCACGAGTCGGTCGAAGAGCTCGAGATCCTCACCGGCGACGGGCGCGTCATCGTCGCGCGGGACGACAACGAGCACCGCGACCTCTTCCGCGCCTTCCCCAACTCCTACGGCACGCTCGGCTACGCGCTGCGCATCCGGATCAAGCTGCGCAAGGTGCAGCCGTACGTCCACCTCACGCACGTCAAGTTCACCGACGCGGCCAAGTGCATGCTCGCCATGCAGGAGATCTGCGAGGGCATGGTCCACGACGGCGAGGACGTCGACTTCGTGGACGGCGTCTTCTTCGGCCCGGGGGAGATGTACCTGACGCTCGGCCGCTTCGCCGAGCGCGCCCCCTACGTGTCCGACTACACCGGCATGCGCATCTACTACCAGTCGATCCAGCAGCGCAACCGCGACTGGCTGACCATCCGCGACTACCTGTGGCGCTGGGACACCGACTGGTTCTGGTGCTCGCGCGCCTTCGGCGTGCAGCAGCCGGTGGTCCGCTCGCTGATGCCCCGCCGCTGGATGCGCTCCGACGTCTACCGCAGGCTCGTGTCGCTCGACAGGAAGTACGGCGTGACCGCCCGCATCGACCGCTGGCGGGACCAGCCCGTGCAGGAGTCGGTCATCCAGGACGTCGAGACGCCGGTCGAGCGGGGCGCGGAGTTCCTGGAGTTCTTCCACGAGAAAGTGGGCATGACCCCGGTGTGGATGTGCCCGCTGCGGGCCGGCTCCCGCTGGCCGATCTACCCGCTGGAGCCGGGCAGGCTCTACGTCAACTTCGGATTCTGGGGTATGGTGCCGCTGCCACGGGGGCGGTTCGACGGCTACTACAACCGGCTGATCGAGAACTCGGTGCACGAGCTCGACGGCCACAAGTCGCTCTACTCGACCTCCTTCTACGCCCCTGAGCAGTTCTGGCAGCTGTACAACGGCGATGCCTACTGGCCGGTCAAGCGGGAATACGACCCGAATGGTCGCCTGCTGGACCTGTACGAAAAGTGTGTACGGGGAAGGTGAGTTGATGGCTCTCGCAACCATCTTTGAGAAAATCGTCGGCACGAACGCGAACCTCGCGTTCATGGCATACGACGGAAGCAAGGCGGGGCCGGACGGGGCCGACCTCGCGATCGAGGTCAAGTCGCCGATCGCGGTCGCCTACCTCGCCCAGGCCCCGGGCGAGCTGGGCCTGGCCAGAGCCTACGTCTCGGGCCACATCGACGTGCACGGCGACCTGTACACGTTGCTCGACCGCATGTGGAACATCACCACCAACGACCTCACCACGGCAGAAAAGCTCGGGGCCGTCCGCTCGCTGGGCGTCAAGCCGCTCCTGATGCGCGTGCCGCCGCCGCCGCAGGAGATGCGCCAGAGCGCCCTGGCCAGGCTCGGCTCACGGCACGCCAAGCAGCGCGACGCCGAGGCCATCCACCACCACTACGACGTCTCCAACCTCTTCTACTCGTGGGTGCTGGGCCCATCCATGGCCTACACGTGCGCCGTCTTCCCCTCCGAGGACGCGACGCTGGAAGAGGCCCAGTACGCCAAGTTCGACCTGGTGGCCCGCAAGCTCGGCCTGGAGCCGGGGATGCGGCTGCTGGACGTCGGCTGCGGCTGGGGCGGCATGGTCATACACGCCGCCAAGCACTACGGCGTCAAGGCCCTGGGCGTCACGCTGAGCAAGCAGCAGGCGGAGTGGGCGCAGCAGGCCATCATCGACGCCGGCCTCCAGGACCTGGCGGAGGTCCGCTTCATGGACTACCGCGACGTCCAGGAGACCGATTTCGACGCGGTCAGCTCGATCGGCCTGACCGAGCACATCGGCAAGTCCAACGTCCCTTCGTACTTCACCTTCCTGTACGGCAAGCTGAAGCCGGGCGGGCGGCTGCTCAACCACTGCATCACCAGGCCGACCGGCAAGGAGAAGACGTTCAACAAGGGCGGCTTCATCAACCGCTACGTCTTCCCCGACGGCGAGCTTGAGTCGGTGGGCTGGCTGACCAGGCAGATGGAGGACCTCGGCTTCGAGATCAGGCACGAGGAGAACCTCCGGGAACACTACGCCAAGACCCTGCGCCACTGGTGCGACAACCTGGACGCCAACTGGCAGGACGCGGTCCAGGAGGTCGGCCTGGGCACGGCCCGGGTCTGGGCTCTCTACATGGCTGGCTGCATCGTGGGCTTCGAACGCAACAAGGTCCAGCTCCACCAGGTCCTCGGCGTGAAACTCGACCAGAAGGGCCGCTCGGGCGTCCCCCTGCGCCCCGCCCTCGACTGGCCCTGACCATCCCGTATGGATCCTCCGTTCGCCGGCCCGCGGTGTGGGCGGGCCGGTGAACGGAGACGGGGATCAGGCGACAGTGCAGGCGGCGCCGTTCAGGGTGAAGGCGGCCGGCTCAGCGGTGTTGCCGCCGTGGGTGGCCTGGAGTCCGAACGACGCGGACGCGCCCGGCGCGATGGCCGCGTTGTAGGCGACGTTCCGCGCGGTGACCTGGCCGCTGCTGGGCGAGACCGTGGCGTTCCAGACGGAGGTGACCGACTGGCCGGAGGGCAGCGGGAAGGCGAGGCTCCAGGACGAGACCTGGGTGGTGCTCGTGTTGGTGATCGTGACGGCGGCGGTGAAGCCGGTGTTCCAGCTGCTCATCGTGTACGTGACCCGGCACGTCCCGGCCGGCGGGGTCGGGGAGATGGTCGGCGAGACGGTCGGAGCGGTGGTCGGGGCGGGGCCGCCGCCCTGCGACAGGCCGAGGAAGTCGATCGCGGCCGCCGTCATCCCGCTCATGGGCAGGCTGTGTCCCACGCCCTGGACGCTGATGGCCTCGACGGGGACGGTCGTCCCTGTGCCGCCGTACCTCGTGCGGGTCCAGCTGGACTGGGGCCGGTCGGCGAGGCTGGGCGTCTGGCTGAGGCCGTGGACGTTGGTCCACTGCTTGATCTCCTCCTGGAGGTTCGGGTAGCGCAGCGTGCTGTCCTCGGTGCCGTGCCACACCTGCATGCGCGGGCGCGGGCCGCTGTAGCCGGGGTAGGCCGCGCGTACCAGGTCGCCCCACTGCTGTGGCGTCCTGATGAGCTGCCCGTTGGCGCAGGTGCTGTTCCAGCTGGAGCCGTCGGTGGTGGCGAAGCAGCCGAACGGCACGCCCATGAACGCCGCTCCGGCCTTGAACACGTCGGGGTACGCGCCCAGCAGGACGTTGGTCATCATGGCGCCGGAGGAGGCGCCGGCCACGTACGTGCGGGCGGGGTCGGCGTTGTAGCGTTCCTGGACGTACCTGACCATGGAGACGATCCCGGCCGGGTCGCTGCCGCCGTCGTGCCGCAGCGCCTGCGGCGAGGAGACGTCGAAGCAGGAGCCGCTCCTGGTCGCCGAGGGGTAGATGACCACGAACTTGTGCCGGTCGGCCAGCGAGGCGAACTCCGTGCCGGAGTAGAACGCCGGGCCTGAACCGGTGCAGTAGTGCACGGCCACCAAGACCGCCGGGCGCGCGCCCACGCCGTCGGGGACGTACAGGTGCATGCGTAAGCTGGTGGGGTTCGTGCCGAAACCGGTCACCTCCGTCAGCTGCGCCGACGCGGCCGGTGGCGCAGTGATCAGGCCCATGGTGATCAGGGCCGCCGCGGCGATCACGGCAGCCGCTATCCGGGCTTTCAGGTTCATCGAGTTCCTCTCCACCTCGCTGGTCTGAAACATTGCGAGTGTGTACTGAAACTTTCGCAGCGGCAATATCCCTGGTGTGCGATTACCTGTGCCGGGAGCGATGACCTGGTATGAGCCGAGCTCACATGCTCGTGCTCATGAAAGTTTCGGCGCGGCGCGCCGTCGCGCCTCGCGGCGGCGCACCGCGCGCTACTTCGCGTCCTCCGGCTTCCTGGCGTGCTTGCCGCGGCCGGTGTGGTCCTCCAGCTGGTCGGGACCCTCGTTGGGCTCGTGCGGCTGCTCCTTGGGGTTGTGGGGCTTGGTGTGCCGGCCCACGTGTGCTCCTTCGTCTCAGCGCCTGACTGCTTAACGTGACGGTAAGACTACAGAAAGCACAGGGCCAAGTGCCAAGGGATCGTCAGCCGTCCAGGAGGGTGAGGAGGCGTTCGGCCTGCCGTTCGAGGGTGCCCGGCGGCGGTCGCGCCGGCGACGGCGCGGCGTACCCCTCAGGATGCGGTCAGTTCTTCGAGCGTCTTGGTCAGCCCCTGCCAGCTCTGCTCGGCGTCCGGCGTGCGCCCGTGCGGCGCGCGGAACCACGCCACGAACTCGGCCACGTCGTCGAGGGCCCACCGCAGCCGGTAGAGCTCCATGGCCGCCGGGTCGGGGGTGCGGCCGGTGGCCTCTTCGTATCTGGCGAGGTCGGCGGGCTCCCTGACGACCGACCACAGGTCACGCTCCGGCGCGGCCAGGCCCACCGTGTCCCAGTCGACCAGGAGCAGCCGCTCGCCGACGCGCAGCAGGTTGCCGGGGTGCGGCTCGCCGTGGGTCACGACGGGCTCGCCGGCCGCGCCCGCCATCTTGTCGAAGTCCCGCAGCCTGCGCCGCAGCACCTCCGCGTGCTCGCCGACCAGCTTCCTGGCCGGCTCGGCGTACGGCCCGCCCAGCCACGGCCCCAGCGGATCCCGGACGGCCTGCTCCAGCGCGGCCCGGCCGGCCAGCTCCACCGGGCGCGGAGGTATGGAGATCGGCGCCGGGGTCCCGTGCAGCTCGGCCAGCAGGTCGATGACCTGGCCACGCTCGTACGCCGAAGGCTCCTGGCCGAAATGACCGGCGACGCCGTCGACGTAGGGGAAGACGCTCATGGCGTACCGGTGGCGGTCGAGCCGCCGCAGCGTCGTGCCGTCGGATGCCCGCAGCGGCGCGACCACGAACTCCAGCCCGGCCTCGTCGCGCAGCGCCGCCGCCGTGTCCATGGCGGCCCATAGGTCGTCGAACGCCTTGCGCCGCACGTCCGCCACGGTGACGAACCACCGGCGCCCGCGACCGTCGCCCGCGATCCAGTGGAAGTCCCCGAACCCGACCGGCGCGTAGTCGAGCGTGGCGGCGTCGATGCCCCACTCGCTCAGCGCGGGCCGCAGCATCCTCTCGTCGAATCCATCCGGCTGATCTCGCATGCGTTCACGCTATCGGCCCCTACGCCCGGATCAACAGGTCGAGCGCGCCGAGCACGTCGCTCACCACGTGATCGGCGGCCGGTTCGCGCGCCGCCGCCACGCCCCGGTCGATCCAGATCGTACGAAGCCCGGCGTGCC